>CAYJIV010000047.1:5199-6808 GCA_964370325.1 uncultured Eubacteriales bacterium | reverse complement strand
CCCCCACGAACTCTTCTTTGTGGGGACTCTTTCTTCTGCTTCTCTTTTATTTTGATGGGGACTATTTTGTGATTTTAAGACATAAAGCTTGCATGGAATTCATAAATATTTAAAGGCTTGTATTATTTATGGATTTTAAAAAGGCGGGCGTGTAAAAATGAATGCTGCAGTCAAAAAAAAGATAATCAATATATCTTCTGACGTATTAGCGGTTTTTGCAGCATTTTTAGCTTTTATGTGTATTTTTATAAAATTCAAAAAAACTCCGGCTTTAAATTTTGAAAAAATAAATTTATTGGCTGCAAAATCTGTTTTTTCAAGAGGTAAACACTTTTTTTCGATTGATTTAAAAAAGATTTTTTCAAGTGACGGTGCGCATAATAATACATATGATTGGGAAAATAATAATGATGGTGCAGTGAAAGTTCAAAAAAATTATTCAGGGAGCATCAGTAATCTTAGTTTACCTGAATTCAAAGGTTCAGATGAAAATGAGTACCATTCTCCTGGCGAAAAAACTTATAAAATCATTGAAGGGCAGTATAGTTCTGGTGGCACTAAATACGAGAATTTTTATGTTAAAAATGTAACAGAAAAAAATATTGATATTGCTCTTGAACTCAGTAAATCGCCGGAAATTCAAATCACCGGAACTAAAGAACCGCAGGTTTTAATTATTCACACCCATACTTCCGAATCATATATGAGTAAAGATCAGGGTTTTTTTTATGAAAATTTTTATCCGAGATCTTTGGATAATTCAAAAAATGTAACGCGGGTGGGAGATACTATTACTCAAAAGCTCGAAGAAAATGGTATAAATGCACTTCACGTCACAACGCATCATGATAGTCCAACTTACAATGGCTCATATTCAAGAGCTGCGAAAACCATAAAAGAAGTTTTAGAAAAGCATCCCACTATCCAAGTTGTTGTTGACGTTCACAGAGATAGTTTAGGCACAAAAGAAAGTGGCAAGCTAAAGCCTACGTTTAAATACAAAGATAAAAAAGCAGCTCAGGTTATGATAGTTTCCGGTTGTGATACAGATGGCAGTGTGGAATTCCCAGACTGGGAGAAAAATTTAAGATTATCTTTAAGACTTCAACAGTGTTGTGAAACGCTTTTTCCGGGTTTTACAAGGCCAATGAGTTTTTCGAAAGTTAAATATAATATGCACCTTACGCCAGGATCTATGTTGGTTGAGGTGGGAAGTGATGTAAACACGTTAGAAGAAGCTGTTTACTCAGGAACAATGCTTGGGGAGTTACTTGCCAAGGTTTTAAATAATCTGAAAAAATAAAAATAATTTTTATAGAGGCGGAAAATGAAAGTTATTAAAGGACGTATAAAATATTTTATGCTCTCAATGATGGCAACAATGTTCGTTTTGGTTTTGTTTACCGGGCTTGTTATTGTGGAACGAAATGCCAGAACGGTTATTTTTGGAGATAATTTGGCATTTTTTGAATATGAACAAAGCGATTATAAAATTACTAAAGTAAAATTTCATTTTATGGGCAAAGATTATACTTTGAATTTTTAAGTAAAGTGATATAATAAATATTGGAATGTTAGTTAAAATTAATTTTTGATTTAATAAAGGCGG
>CAYJIV010000047.1:2785-5189 GCA_964370325.1 uncultured Eubacteriales bacterium | reverse complement strand
AAAATCAATAAAAGTTTTTTTTCTTATACTCTCCGTTTTTTTGTTTTTGCAAAGTAACCATTTGGTGTATGCGGAAGTAAACACCGCGAATTCTTCGTCGGTTACAGAGGAAAAGAAACCTATTTATAAAAATAAAAATTTAAAATCGGAGCAAAGTCCGAAACAGCAAAACGTTGTGCCTGTTACACCGAAAGTAAGCTTAAATACTCCGGTAACACCTGCACCCACGCAGATGTCGCAAGTTCAGCAATCAAAAACAGAAACACCTCCACCACCAACGCCTCAGCCAACTTCGTCTCCAAGTGTAACTGTCAAAAAAGAGACACCTAAAAAATTAGTGCCAAAACCCGAAGTGGTTTCAACTGAAAAAAGTGAGCTACCTCCAGATGCTGAACAAATTGATATTAACAATTCTGTTCGTGACGAAAATATTGAAAGCAATGTTTCTGATGAAATTGAAAATACAAACGGCATAACTTTACCCGATGTATCTTTCGAAGAAATAAATGCTGCAGAAACTATCAGCCAACTTACGCCTGACAAAAATGACGGTAATAACATTGTGAAAACAATAATTTCTTTGACGTTAGTATTGACGGGAGTAATTGTTATAGTGTTTGTTATTTTTAGTAACAGAAGAATTCCAAAAAGTTATGAACCAAATAAATTTGGACGCAATTCAAGATCTAAAAATAAAAAATCAACCAAGCGCTACTATAAAAGAAATTATTATTAATAAATGAGGTTTATTGAAATATGATTAGACCAAAAATCAACCTAGCGAATGTAAAAAACATTCATTTTATTGGAATTGGTGGTTCGGGAATGTTTCCTATGGCGAAGATACTGAAATCAAAAGGGTTTAACATAACCGGTTCGGATATTTACGAATCAGAAACACTTGAAAAAGTTAGGGAGTGCCAAATTCCTGTAACTATAGGACATAAAAAAGAAAATATTCGAAATTTTGATTTAGTTGTGTATTCCACAGCGATAAAACAAATGAGCGAAAAAACGGGCGAACCCAATCCTGAAATAGTTGAAGCTGAGGTAAAAAACATTCCACTGATTGAACGCAGTGAGATGTTGGGATTGTTGGCGCGAGAATATGAAAATTTAATTGCGGTTTCGGGTACTCATGGTAAAACAAGTACAACTGCAATGATTACAACGATACTTTTAGATGCACAAAAAGACCCGACAGCGCTTATTGGGGGAACACTTGCTAAGCTCGGTGGCAATGACTGCACAGGTAATTCAGATATAATGGTGTGTGAGGCTTGTGAATATGTGGACAGTTTTTTGCAGCTGCATCCGAAAATTTCGGTTATATCAAACGTGGATGCTGATCACCTTGATTATTTTGGTACTTTCGAAAACATGAAGAAATCTTTTAATAAATTTGCAGTACAAACTAGCGGTTTGTTAGTTGTTAATGGTGACGATGAAAATGCCAGGGAGTGCAGTGGAAACACAAATGTAGATGTTGTTTTTTATGGATTTAGTAAAAATAATGATTATAGTGCGCAGAATGTTGTTTTTAATAAAAGGCAATTTGCAGATTTTGATGTTTTCAAAGGGAATGAAAAGATTGGACATTTCGCTTAGCGTGCCGGATAAGCATAATATCTATAATGCGTTGGCTGCATTTATTGTGTGTGTTCAAATAGGTGTGAGCGCAGATGAAATCGAGCTTGCTTTGAAAAGTTTCACAGGAGTTCACCGCAGGTTTGAAATTTTAGGGAAATTCGGGGGAATTACTGTTGCAGACGATTTTGCGCATCATCCGACGGAAATTGAAACCACGCTTACCGCTGCAATGAAGATGAATTTTAATAAAGTTATAGTGATCTTTCAGCCGCACAATTTTTCAAGAACCTCCATGCTTTTAGATGAATTTGCAAGTGTGCTTTCAATTGCTGATGAAATGATTTTAACTGAGATTTATGCTACCCGTGAGGTTAACACATATAATGTTAGCTCTGAGGATTTAGCCCAAAAAATTAATAGTTGCAAATACATTAAAACATTTGAAGAAATATGTGAATACGTGGTAAAAAATGCCTGCAACGGGGATTTAATCCTTGCTATGGGTGCCGGGGATATTTATAAGTGTGCTAATATGATTATGCAAAAGCTTGATTCGATTTATTCAAAAAATTAATTTTCAAATTTGTGTTTATGTGCAACAAAAACCGCCCGAAATTTGGGCGGTAAAAATGTTTGACAATTTTTTGAAAGTTGGATTTGATTAAAAACCTAGGAAGTAAGATGAAAGGCGATGTCAAAGTGGTAGTACTGGCGGCGGTGCTCCTTCTCCACCTGGTAGTACTGGTGGCTGTTGTTCTCCTCCACCTGGTAGTACTGGTGGCTGTTGTTCTCCTCCACCTGGTAGTACTGGTGG
>CAYJIV010000047.1:902-2685 GCA_964370325.1 uncultured Eubacteriales bacterium | reverse complement strand
CTGTTGTTCTCCTCCACCTGGTTGTTGTGGTGGCTGTTGTCCTCCTCCACCTGGTTGTTGTGGTAATTGTCGTAATTGTGCGTCATGTTGATTTTGTAGATTTTGTAGACCTCTACGATGTTGACTTTGTATTTCTTGTTGTGGTCCGCCAACTCCCAAGATATATCTAAGCGGGTTATACCGAGCACGATCTTGTGGCATTCTGCCTTCGGCAAGTTGTTGTGCTTGTTGTTGTAATTGTTGTTCCAGTTGTTGTGTTTCTTGTTGCTGTTGTTGTAGTAACTGATATTGTCGTTGTGGCAGTTGTGCCAGCTGTTGTTGTAGTTGTTGACGTTGCTCATATTGTCGCTGTTGTTCTCTGCCAGCTTGCGTCCACCTAAAGGGATTAAATGCAGAACGGCTTTGTGGCATTGGTGCTCCGTTTGCCACAAGTTGTTGTAGACGGTCTTGCTCTTGTTGTAGCTGCTGTAGTTGATATTGATGTTGCTGTTCCTGCATTGCTCTCAGTTGTTGATGTTGTTGTTGCTGTAACTCTCTCAGTTGCGGATCTTGTTGATCTTGTTGTATTGGCCCATTTGGTACTGGCACTGGTTGTTGTACCGGTGTGCCGATTAACCCCCTGATTTTTCGGCCTAAACCCTCTCCGGCATTATTAATTATTTTAAGGCCTTTTCTAAGTGGAACAATTTTGGTATTATCAAGTTTATAATCAGTTCCACAAAATCCCGAAGTAACTGCTAACGAAAAGACACCTAACACTAGTCCCGTAAATATTGTTAAAGCGAAATTAACAATTTTAGTTCCGACATCTGTAATCATAATTTTTCTCCTTTTCTAAAATTAAGTTGCGGGGACTACGGGCTGCTCTGGGGATGCCCAAACGTTAATTTTCGCACCCAATTCTCTTCCAGTGCTCGTCAGTATATGTAAGCCGTTGGTAACTCCTGGGAGTTCGGTGAATTTGTAATCTTTTCCAGCTATTCCTGAAGCGATTGCTAATCCGAAAGAAAATGTTACAAATACGAAAATTGTTGTAATAAACACATCAACGATCTTGCTTGCCATAGAATCTATCATGAAGGCTCTCCTTTAAATTAAAATTTATTTTTTGAATATAATGCACATGCTAAAGACTGGTTAGAACCATTGACCAGGTTGTATATCACGTCCAGCAGTTATTCTTCTGGGGTTATACCAACTACGCTGTGGTAAAGGTGCTTTTTTTCTTATTCCGGTCAAACTAGCAATTTGCGTGCCCAAACGTTTTCCGGTATCATTAACCCACTCCAAACTTTGCGTGACCCCTGGAATGTCGGTGAGTTTATATTCTTTTCCTGCTGGGTTTCCATTCATTCCAGAAATGACTGCTAAGCTAAAAATAGCTATTGCCGACCCGATAAGTGCTGTAACAGCAAGATCAATGACTTTGTTTGCTATATCTGTGATTCTCATAATTTTTATCTCCTTTTTCTTTATTGAATATAAAATTTATTGTAATTCGTAATGCATTTATCGTAACATATCCACAAGGCAATGTCAATGCTTATTTAACTATTTTAGAACAGAATCAATTTTATCGTTGAAATGTGTTTGAAAATTGTTTATTATTGTAATTAGTTAACCGCATTATATAACTTTAAATTTAACAATGGAGGAATAAATTATGGCAGTTTCGTTTGAAAATAGCAATACCAAAAATAATCTTATGAAGGCATTTGCGGGTGAGAGCCAGGCGCGCAATAGATACACATTTGCAGCAAGCCAGGCTAAGAAAGATAATTTG
>CAYJIV010000047.1:0-892 GCA_964370325.1 uncultured Eubacteriales bacterium | reverse complement strand
GAAAAAGAGCATGCAGAGCTGTTTTATAATCATTTACAGCCACTTTTCGGAAAAAATATAACGATTGAAGGTGGTTATCCCGTTGATATTTACAACAATACGCTTGATTTGTTGAAATGTGCGAGAAACAATGAATATGAAGAATACAATAATATTTATAAACATTTTGGCGACGAGGCAAAATTTGAAAAATTCGAGGATATCGCAACTTTGTTTTATAACGTAGCCGAAATTGAAAAAATTCATGGTGACCGGTATAGCAAATTTATTGATTTGATTGAAAATGATATACTTTTTGCGGCAGAAACTAAAACACAATGGTTTTGCCTTAACTGTGGACATTTGCATAGCGGTGAGGAAGTACCGAAGGAATGTCCGGTTTGTCACCACAATCGTGGTTATTTTATTAAAGCTGACGGCACACCAGTTTTTCCAGTAACTTAAGTGTTAATAACAATTTTAACTTAATGTCAAAATGTTGATGTTATGAATTCATGAAATATTTTTTTGGAAGTAGGAATGGTTTTAGTATGAAATTTAGTTGCAAAAAAATTTTTAGCTGTAGGTGCTGCTTTTTTGTTAACATTTGTTGGTAATAATGTATTTGCTGCCGATGGGTGGGGAAATTGGAATGGTATGATTTGTCAGCAGGTGTTAAATTGTCTAGATCGAATAGTAATTTATTATGGTGAACTTCCTGACAAAGAAAACGTATTTGACATTGTTACCAAAGATCATTTTAAATTAGCCATGGTAGAGTTTGGAATAAAAGCAGTAGAAAAATTGACTTACAAGCCAATGATTATAAATGAACTTCAAGTTGTTAATTTTAGGAAAAGTCAAGACGATCGTGATAGACCGCACGACAAACGCATAAGAAAACAACCCCAAA
>CAYJIV010000046.1:6094-6965 GCA_964370325.1 uncultured Eubacteriales bacterium | reverse complement strand
AAGCACATGTGGCTTGTGAGGTCACAGCAACTACAGGTTTAATTTACGTTATGGGTGAAATTACAACAAACTGCTATGTTGACATTGCGGAAATAGCACGAAAGACCGTTAAATCCGTGGGGTATGATAATCACGAATTTGGTTTTGATGGTAACACTTGCGGCGTAATGATTTCAATTCACAGCCAATCTAAGGATATCGCTATGGGCGTACAGGTTTAATGTTTGGTTTTGCATGTGATGAGACTCCTGAATTTATGCCTCTACCAATATCTTTGGCAAACCAATTGGCAAAAAAACTGGCGGAAGTTAGAAAAGAAAAAATTTTGAATTATCTGCGTCCTGATGGTAAAACTCAGGTTACAGTGGAGTATGAAAATGAAAAACCTGTCAGGGTTGATGCCGTAGTGGTATCCGCACAACACGCTGAAGGAGTTAGTCAGGAAAAAATAAAAGCTGATATAACTGAATATGTAATTAAATCGGTTATTCATGAAAAAATGTTAGATGCAAATACTAAAATTTTTGTGAACCCTACTGGAAGATTTGTAATAGGTGGGCCAGTAGGGGATAGTGGGCTTACAGGTCGCAAGATAATTGTCGATACATACGGAGGATATGCACGTCACGGTGGAGGAGCTTTTTCCGGAAAAGACCCAACAAAAGTTGACAGAACTGGGGCATATGCTGCTAGACATATTGCTAAAAATATAGTGGGAGCGGGTTTATCCAAAAAGTGTGAGGTTCAATTGGCATATGCGATAGGTAAGGCTAACCCAGTTTCAGTAATGATCAATACATTCGGTACTTCGAAGGTTGGAGATGAAACTCTCACAAAAGCGGTTAATGAGGTGTTTGATTTAAGGCCGTCG
>CAYJIV010000046.1:0-6084 GCA_964370325.1 uncultured Eubacteriales bacterium | reverse complement strand
AATTAGCTTCTTACGGACATATGGGCCGAGAAAATCTAGATGTCAAGTGGGAAAACCTAAATAAAACAGAGCAACTAAAGCAAGTCGTGAATGACATTGTGGGGTGACACTATGAATAACATTGAAGAAAAAATCCGAATAAAACAACAGGAACTTTCAGAAAACTTGAAAACTGTTAAATCCAGTCAAGCATTAGTGATTTTAGAAAATGAATATTTGAAGAAGTACATAAAAATTTTATATTTTGAATTGAAATCAGCTTCTCCAGAAGAAAAAAGAAGCCTTGGAAAATTCATAAATAATTTTAGAAATTTTGCTGAAAATGAAATTAGATTAGCAAAAGAAAAATTCAGTACTGAAAAAAGCGCATCAAAATATGATGTGACAATATTTAAAAATAATATTAAACTGGGTTCTATGCACCCGTTAGTTAAGTTTTATAAAAAAATCGAAAATATTTTTATAAGCATGGGATTTTCCGTTGTTCAAGGACCTGAAATTGAGCTTGATAAATACAACTTTGAAATGCTTAATATGCCTTCACATCATCCGGCAAGGGATATGCAGGACACTTTTTATGTTTCGGCTCCGAATGTTCTTTTGCGTTCACATACTTCATCTGTTCAAATCAGAACCATGCAAAAAACAGAGCCTCCTGTACAAATTATCTCACCCGGAACGGTTTACAGAGTCGATGACATTGATCCGCAGCACACGCCGATGTTTTACCAGGTAGAAGGTTTGATGGTGGACGAGGGCATATCTTTTGCTAATCTTAAGGCTGTGCTTATAAAATTTTTAAAAGAAATTTTTGGTCAGCAAATAGATGTCCGATTCAGGCCTACATATTATCCTTATACAGAACCAAGTGCCGCGATAGATATGTCCTGCACTCAATGCGGCAAGAAGGGCTGCAGGACTTGCAAAGGCTCTGGTTGGATGACTGTTTTGGGTTCAGGTATGGTACATCCGAATGTGCTGAAAAATGTGGGTTATGACAGTGAAAAATATACGGGTTTTGCTTTTGGATTGGGAATTGACAGGCTTGCAATGTTATATTATGGCTTGGGCGAAATAAGAAAATTTTATGAAAATGACATAAGTCTTTGGCGTCAACTATAGTTTATTGTTGAAAATTAAGCGAATTTATGTTAAAATTAAATTATAAACAAATTAAACCAAAACGTCAGGAAGAACTCAAGTGAAAAAAAGATTATTAACATTTATATTTGCTAGTTTAGTGTTTGTATCTTCGTTTGCCCGAACAAATGCATTTGGAGGATATACGCACTATTACATTTCTTCTAAAGTTGTTTCAAATATTTCGGATTCGGATGAATATGAATTTAAAAATAAAATGGTTGAAATTGCGAAAGAGAGTGACAATTCTCTTGAAAAGTGGTTTGCACTTGGATGGTCTGACCATGTGGTTCAGGATTACTGTGTAGTAAAAACTTTTAAAAATATTTTTAAAGAACCAACGGGTAAAGTTCGCTATAGAATTAATTGCGGTAAGCTGGACGCTTATTTTTATAATAAAACCGGATATTTATCAGTAGATAAATTGAACGTGCCGCACGATTTAATAAGTAGAACATACAAACGTTTGAGCGAAGAAGGTAAAATTAAACTCGGCGACCAAATTTCCTTTTCACCGAATAAAGATTTAATTGGAAATGAAATCCGGAAAATTCTTTGGACTTTTTATTTGGCGTCTTGGCTTGGTATATGGGGATTATATGATGAAGAAATTGAAAAGTTGACTATAACAAATTGAAGATGTTTGTACAAAATGCGGGCAAAACAACGCTGATTATGAAATTTTGTTTGGAAGACAGGTGATGGAAAGTGTTTAAATTTTCATTCGAATGGTTGAAGGACTTGTGCGGTGACATAGATTTTCCTGATTTACTTAAAATATTAAATATTCAGGGCTTTGAGGTGGATAGCCAGCAGCAAGTTGAGAATGACATGGTGACCACTATTGAAGTCAAGGCTAATCGGCCTGATATGCTTTCTCATATTGGTGTTGCGCGCGAAATTAATGCTTTTAGAAATTTAAAAATTCCTGAAATCGAAAAATCAGATTTGAAAGTTAATAATACTGACTTTCCGGCTCAGATTAATGTGTGTGACATCAAAGCTTGTAGGCGTTTTTCCGGGATTATTTTGAACGGCATTGACAATACAGTTGAAACGCCGCTTTATATTCGCAAAATATTGGAAACTCTGGGTATAAATTTAGTCAACCCTGTGGTAGATATAACTAACTATGTTATGCTCGAACTTGGTCAGCCGATGCACTCGTATGACGTGGATAAGTTAGACGGCAAAAAATTAATTATAGAAAAATCCAAATCTGAGTCTGAAATAACCACACTTGCGCAAAACGCTGCAAAAATCAAAGTCGGGGATATTACTATTTCAGATGACAGAAACATTTTGTGCGTTGCGGGAGTCATAGGCACTAATGTTGCCTCAGTTGAAAAACAAACTAAGAACGTACTTTTAGAAGCTGCAATTTTTGATGAGGTTGATGTGCGTTTAACTTCCAGAACCATGAAAATTTCTACGCCTTCGTCGTTTAGATTCGAGCGCGGGGTAAACATTGAAACTACTATGGATATTCTCTGGCATTGTGCACGGTTGATAACCACGATTTGCGGCGGAACAATTCATGAAACTGCATTTGATTTTTATCCGCATAAAGAAGAAGATAAATCTTTGAACCTTAGAGTAAGCCGTGCAAATGCATTGCTTGGTACGAATATTGATTCTGAAACAATGATAAAGTATCTTGAAAAATACAATTTCAAATGCATTAAAGAAAGCGATAATATTATAATGGTGCAAATCCCGGATTACCGTTTGGATGTGCAAAAAGAAGTTGATTTAATTGAAGAGGTAGCACGGATTTATGGCTATGATAATATTGCGCCTGTGATGCCAAGGGGTGAAGTTCAATACAATAAAAATGCAGTCTGGGCAAGCATGGATGTAATTCGAGGCGCACTTAGCGGACTTGATTTTGCTGAAGTGGTGAATTATTCGTTCATTCCGTCCAATAGCATGGATATTTTAGGTCTGAATAAGGAGAATGTTTTATATTCAGATTTAACGCTTCAAAATCCGATTGCAGAAGCTTACGCTTTGATGCGTCCAACGCTTGCATATTCATTGATTAACTGTCTGGCATACAATTATTCGCGGAATAATCCGAATTTGGCATTGTTCGAGCTTGGCAAAGTTTATTTCAAAGATGAAAATTTGGATACAGGTGTCCGTGAAACTGAAACGCTTGGAATGATACTCTCCGGCAATAGAGTCAGACGTGGCTGGGGTGCCGAAAAAGACATAAAATACACATATTACGACCTTCTAAATTATGTCAGTATCATATTTAATAAATTTGGGCAGGAGTTCAGATTGGAGCCTGCTAATTATCCGTTTTGTGAAAGCGGTACGAGTTTTGATATTATGTCAAACGGCAAAAGAATCGGATTTATCGGTGAATTTGATAAATCCGGAATTAATAAAATTCAGAATGTTAAACTTATTAAGGATAAAGTTTTTTACTGCGAAATTTATGTAAATGAATTGCATGAAAATATTAAAACAGTGCAGTTTGAGTCCAAATATCCGTCTGTGAATCGCCTGTATAATTTGGTGTGCAAAAAGGATATTCCCGCGCAGAAGATTATTGACACGATTAAATCTTCGAGCAATTTAATAAGAAGTATCTCAGTTAATGATATTTACGAAGATAAAAAGCTTGCCGGAGATGAGCATGCTGTGCTGTTTGAGATAAATTATTGCAGCAAGACCGAAACTTTAACATCCGAACAAATTGAAAAAATCGAAAACAAGTTTTTGAAAGTTTTATCTGATGAATTAAAAGTTGAAATTAAAAAATAGTTTTAACCGCTTCGGACTTTATCCATAGCGCATTTTTCGAGCCGCGAAACCTGCGCTTGGCTTATGCCTATTTCGTCTGCAACTTCCATTTGAGTTTTGCCTTTTAAAAATCTGAGGAAAAGAATATTTTTTTCTCTTGAGGTTAATTTTTTTATTGATTGTTTAATTGAAATTTCGTCCAGCCAATTTTTGTCATCATTGCTATCTCCAATTTGGTCCATAACGTAAACGGTATCTCCTCCAGCATCCGAAAATACAGGCTCATTAAGTGAAACCGGTTCAATTATAGATTCCAGAGAGCTAAAACTATGTTTTCTTTGGATATACCCATTTCTCCTGCAATTTCCGAGACGGTAGGCTCACGGTTTTTATCTCGCAAAATTTGCTCTTCAACTTGCATGGCACCGTACGCGGTATCTCTTAGTGATCGGCTGACTTTTATCGAATTATTATCTCGTAAGTATCTGCGAATTTCACCAATTATCATCGGTACAGCATAAGTTGAAAACCGCACATTGTGAGAAATATTGAAATTATCAATTGATTTTATAAGTCCAATACATCCAATCTGAAACAAATCGTCAAGAGTTTCACCCCTGTTGCTGAAACGCTGAATTACACTCAAAACCAACCTTAAATTGCCGTTGATTAATTGTTCTCTGGCTGAATTATCACCTTCTTTTGTGAGCTTTAAAAGGCGAATTTTTTCTTTTTCTGGCAAAACTTTTAATTGAGAGGTATTTACACCGCAAATTTTAACTTTATTGTTATAATTCAATGTTTTTCCCTCCTTTATGGTTTTTCAGAAGCGAGATATATAAATTTATTGTTTACAGTATTTGGAAATTTAATCATAGAATAAAAATATTTTTTAAAATTTATAAAGACAATTAGCAATAATTAATACTGCCCTACATATATTTATTGTGAGATTTACATCTTATTTAAATATATAGCAGGGTGATATTTTATTTTTAGAATTAAAAAAAGCAAAATTTTATCAATATTTTTATGTTTAGCAATACTGCCAGGTATATGTTTTAATTATGCTAAAGCGGAGGGACTTAATATTTCCGCAAAATCGGCGATATTAATTTGCGCAGATTCCGGAAATGTCATTTGGGCTAGAAACGAAAATACGCAACTGCCAATTGCGAGTACAACAAAGATAATGACGGCTATTTTGACTGTGGAAGAAATGGAGGCCTGCGGCAACAAAGAAATTGAAATAACAGACAAAATGGTTCGGGTTGAGGGTACTTCCATGGGTTTAATGCCAGGAGACGTGGTTAATTTGGATGCCCTTGCCAAAGGGATGCTGTTGGCTTCGGGAAATGATGCTGCAAACGCTGCTGCATTTGCAGTTGGCGGAGATCTTGAAAATTTTCGCGCCATTATGAACGAAAAAGCAAAACTAATAGGTATGCAAAGTACTAAGTTTTTAACTCCATCCGGATTAGAACACGGCGGGAAACCATATTCTACTGCGAAAGACATGGCAACTCTCGGATCATATGCCATGGAAAATGATATTTTTGCGGATATTGCATCTAAAAAAAGTTTGCAGGTAAAATTTGTAAGTCCTGTTAAAACTGTTAATATCAAAAACCACAACAAACTTTTGCGGATTTATGACGGCTGTATTGGAATAAAAACAGGGTTCACAAAGGCGGCAGGCAGATGTTTAGTTTCATGCGCGCAAAAAAATGGTGTAAAGTTGGTATGTGTAACATTGAATGCACCGGGTGACTGGGATGATCACATGGCGCTATTTAATTATGGATTTGTAAATACAGTTATTAAAAATTTTGATGAAAGAAATTTTAGTATTACAATTCCAGTTGAAGACGGAGAATTAGATTACGCACAGCTTTACGGAGCCACAGAATTTTCTTCCACCTTTAAAACCGGGGAAGACGTGAAAGTAAAAAGGGTTTTAGAAATTCCTGAAAAGTGTAAAGCACCGCTGGAAAAAGGACAAATCATTGGAAAAGTTGTATATTATTTAGATGGAAAAGTTATAGGCAAAAATGATATTGTTTCTAACCAGAATGTAAAAGCGTTAAAAATGCATGAAAGCTTTTACAAAAAAATAAGTAATTTTTTCAAAAGACTTTTTTGAGACCGTGCAAAAGTTTGTGTAAATGGTAAAATAAAAACAAAGGGAGA
>CAYJIV010000045.1:0-7461 GCA_964370325.1 uncultured Eubacteriales bacterium | reverse complement strand
GTTAGCGGTTTTATTTTCAAAACTCGTCGTGGTGAGATTTCCATACACGCAAAACAAATTACGCATCTTGCAAAATCATTTCTACCGCTACCGGAAAAATTTCACGGGCTAAAAGATACAGATATGCGCTATCGTCAAAGATATCTAGATTTAATTTCAAATCCAGAAGTTAAAAATACTTTTATAAAGAGAAGTTTGATTATCAAAACGATACGGAATTATTTGGATAATCTGGATTTTACTGAAGTTGAAACACCAGTGCTCAATGTAATTCCCGGGGGTGCAGCAGCAAAGCCGTTTTTAACGCATCACAACGCGCTTGATCTGGATTTATATCTTAGAATTGCACCGGAGTTGTACCTTAAAAGATTAATTGTTGGTGGAATGGATAAAGTTTATGAAATTAGCCGTGTTTTCAGAAATGAGGGAATGTCAATCAGGCATAACCCCGAGTTTACTTTGCTCGAACTTTATGAAGCATATGTTGACTATAACGCCATGATGGAAATCACGGAAAATATAATTCACGCATGCGCTGTTGCTGTTTGTGGAACAGATAAAATCACATATCAGGAAGAAGAAATAAATTTAACCAAACCGTTTGCCAGAATGACAATGCTTGAAGCTGTAAAAGAGTACACAGGTGAAGATTTCTCTGAATTTGTCGGAGATACTAAAATGGCACATAGTATAGCTAAAAAATTAGGCGTAGAATGTAAGTCAGAAGACAGCAGGGGCGATATTTTAAATACAGTTTTTGGAGAAAAAGTTGAAGAACATTTGATTCAGCCAACGTTTATATGTGACCACCCTGTTGAAGTTTCTCCACTTACAAAACGTAAAAAAGACGAGCCATATCTGACGGAGCGTTTCGAATTGTTTATTGCTCGCAGAGAAATTGCAAATGCATATTCTGAGCTCAACGATCCAATAGATCAGCGAAAAAGATTTGAACATCAAATGGAACTTCGCAGCGCGGGTAATGACGAAGCCAACATGATTGATGAAGATTTTATTGATTCATTGGAATACGGCATGCCTCCAACTGGCGGCCTTGGAATTGGGTTGGACAGGCTTGTTATGCTATTGACAGACAGCGCGTCAATTCGAGATGTTATAATATTTCCGACTATGAAACCGAAAGAATAAGGCAAAAATTACCCGACTGGATTTTTTCAGTCGGGTAAAAACATTCAATGCCGCTTGATATTATATACTATTCCACCAATTTTTTATGCCCTTCGCAGCCTTAGAAAGAAGAATATAAGACCCTATAGAAATTGCGGCAACTTCACCTAAAAACAGCGCCACATCTGCTTCCGGTGCAATTTTGTCACGCCAACCATGCTTTTTATCTTTAATAGCTTCACGCGTTTTTGTAGGTAAATAATCAAGTTTTTCCCAAATTTTCATCATAGGGCCTTTGCCGCCTGAAATTGCTTCCAGTTCATTTTCAGGCAATTTTTTTAATTCTTCAACTAGTACATTGATTTGCGAACCTAAAGCTTGAACTTCTTCATCAGTAACAATGATCCCTTCTTTTGAGAAAAATTCTTTTACCGCACTTTCGTCTTCACACTTAAGTATTTTTGTTACAAACTCCTTGTTTCCCATCTTTGATTTAATCTGTTCATTCATAATAAAATTCCACCTTTCAATAATAAATTTTGAATATACATATAAATTATAGTATATATTGACGTATTGTCAAGTGTTATTCGAAAAAAATTATTTTCATTTAACAAAATTCATGGAATTGGTTTTTGCTCGCTGGTTTTAAATAGTCATTGAAATCATAGTAAAAAAAGATTATAATGATTTATCAAGTGCGCATAAATTTCATATAAGAAGGGACAAAATCATGCCACAAGATTATAACCATACTTTGAATTTGCCCAAAACTGATTTCCCCATGCGAGCTAATTTACCCGAAAAAGAACCCGAAATTCTTCATGAATGGGAAAATCAAGGAATATATCAAAAATTAATTAAAAAAAATAAAGATAAGCCAATGTATTTGCTACATGATGGCCCTCCGTATGCAAATGGTGACATACACTTGGGTCACGCGCTTAATAAAATACTTAAAGATTTCGTTGTGAGATACAAAAACATGTCCGGATTTCAAGCGCCATTTGTACCCGGATGGGATACTCACGGACTTCCAACAGAAATCAAAGCCAGAACTAAATATGGCGCAGAAAAATCCAAACAAATGTCTGACATCGAACTAAGAGCTCTTTGCAAAGAATTTGCGATGGATTACGTAAATAGGCAAAAAGAACAATTCAAACGGCTCGGTGTCCTTGGCGATTGGGAAAATCCCTATATAACTTTACAACCAAAATATGAAGCAAAACAGATTGAAACTTTTGCAAAAATGGCATCAAAAAATTCAATTTACAGAGGTCTGCGTCCTGTTCATTGGTGCCCCACCTGTGAAACGGCACTCGCTGAAGCTGAAATTGAATACCAAAACGATGAGTGCACGACTATATATGTAAAATTTAGGGTTACAGCAGACAATGGTAAGCTTTCAAAATTTGGAGCAAATTTATCTAATACATATTTCGTAATATGGACAACGACCGCCTGGACGCTTCCCGGCAACGTTGCGATTTGCGTTGGACCGAAATTTAAATACGCGTTAATTAAGTGTGGTAGTGAGTTTTACATCGTTGCAGATGAATTAAAAGAAAAAACAATGGAAGCTTCCGGAATTGAAAATTATGAAGTGATATCCACAATTTTGGGATCTGAGCTTGAAAATATGCAGGCTGCGCATCCATTTTTGAATAAAAATTCATTGGTGATAGTTGGCAATCACATAACTACTGAAAGTGGCACAGGATGCGTACACACTGCGCCTGGGCATGGCGTTGAAGATTTCGAGGCATGTAAAAATTATAAAAATTTAGCGGTAATTGTCCCAGTTAACGACAGAGGAATCATGACAGACGAAGCCGGGCAATTTCAGGGATTATATGTTTCTAAAGCGAGTAAAGCAATAATACGGCATCTTGAAGAAAACAATTCGCTGTTGGCATCAAAAGACATCGTTCATACGTATCCACATTGCTGGAGATGTAAATCGCCGATTTTATTCCGTGCCACAAAACAATGGTTCTACTCGGTTGAAGCATTTAAAAAACAAACATTTAATGAAGTCGAAAAAATTACATGGAAACCTGCGTGGGGTAAGGATCGCATGGCTGCGATGATAAGCGAACGTAAAGACTGGTGCATTTCCCGTCAGCGCAAGTGGGGCGTACCTTTGCCGATATTTTTTTGCAAAAGTTGCGGAAAAGAATTAATAGATGAAAAAGTAATGATGAATGTTGCGAAAATTTTCGAAAAAGAAGGCTCGGATTCGTGGTTTATTAATGAAGCAAAATATTTTGTACCTGAAAATACTGTTTGCAATGAATGTGGATGTATGGAGTTTACAAAAGAGAAAGATATAATGGACGTCTGGTTTGATTCGGGAAGTTCTCACGTTGCTGTGTGTGAGACAAGAAGCAATTTAAAATGGCCAGCGGATCTTTACTTAGAAGGCGCAGACCAATACAGAGGCTGGTTTCAGTCCTCACTGTTAACAGCAGTAGCAACCAAAGGCGCATCACCTTATAGAGCTGTTGTGTCAAATGGTTGGGTTGTGGATGAAGAAGGCAAGAAACAATCCAAATCGCTTGGAAATGTGGTAGATCCAACTGAAGTTATAAATAAATATGGTGCCGATATATTAAGACTTTGGGTGGCATCTGTGGACTATCATTCCGATGTTAAAGTATCATATGATATTATTAAGCAGCTCAGTGAATCTTACAGAAAAATTCGTAATACAGCACGGTTTATCATAGGAAACCTTTATGATTTCAATCCAGATAAAACAAATGGGCACTTGCAAAGTTAAATACTATAATTGAAAAATCTTTGAATAGTTATGAAAATTTTGAATTTCATAGTGTTTACCATGCTATTCAAAAATTTTGTATTGTTGACATGTCAAACTTTTACTTAGATATTTTGAAAGACAGACTGTATGTCGATGAAGCAAATGGTGTCTCTAGAAGATCCGCAAAAACCACCATCTATTTAATCTTAAATACGATTGTGCAGTTGCTGTCCCCAATTTTGGCTTATACGTCTGAAGAAATCTGGAAATACATTCCCAAATCCCAAAATGAAAATTTTGAAAGCATTATTTTTAACAGTATGCCTAATAAAATAAATATTGATGTGGATGCTGGGTTCATGGATAAATGGGATAAAATCCATAAAATCCGCGACAGTATTAAAAAGATACTTGAAATTGAACGCAAAGAAAAAACAATAGGTTCTTCACTTGAAGCTGAAGTTTTAATTTATTCCAATGGTGAGCTTTATGATTTCATTAAAAAGCACAAAGACGAATTGAAATCTGTACTAATAGTTTCAGATATTAGCATATTTAGCGAAGGAACCGGTAAACATAAAGCCGAGGATATAGAAGACATTTCTGTAATCATAAAACATTCAGATTACAAAAAGTGTGAACGCTGTTGGAACTATACTGAATCAGTTGGCACAAATGCGGAAAATCCAGAACTATGCACAAGATGTTTGAGTGTTTTAAATTAATAACAGGAGATAGACTGTGTTATACTTTTTTGTTTCTCTGATATTAGCAGTTGCTGCATCGGACCATCTAATAAAATTTTTAATTAAAACCAATATTAAAGATACAAATGATGTTATTTTTTGGAAAATTTTTAAAATTATCTACATTGAAAACAATGGCGCAGCTTTTGGATGGTTTCAAGGTGCCACATGGTTTTTTGTCACTATAACTATTTTGGTAGTAGGATATCTTTTTTTTCTTGTGACTTCTAAAAAGCTCAAAGATAAAATTTCAGTCATCGCTTCGGCATTAATAATTGGCGGCGGAATAGGAAATTTAATTGATCGTATAATTTTTGGATATGTTATTGATTATATAAAACTTGTAGTTCTCTCTCCTGTTTGCAATTTGTCCGATTTTTGTGTGGTTATAGGTGTTTTTATTTTTATAATTCATACATTTTTTGTTTCAAAAAATAAACAACCCTTGAAAATTTAAGTCTCAGGGTTGTTTAATTTAATTCCAAATTTATTTTATTGCCAATTCGGCTTAACTTTAGCGTTTTGTGTTTCACCTTTGTCTTCCAAAAGTTCAATGTTTATATCAAACTCTGACGCATTCACACGATTTGAAGAAGATCTATACAATGAAAGCTTAACTTTATCCCCAGCTTTATGACTACTAAGCTCTTCATCCAAAACATCACGACTGGTAATATTCACGTCGTTAATTTTGGTAATTATATCACTAGGACGCGCTCCAGCTGCTGCAAGGTTGCTGCTCGCATCAATTTCAACAATTATATAACCGATCGGTACATTATATATCTGTGCTTGATAATAAGTCACTGCTTTACCTGTTATTCCCAAACGAACTCTTCCGGAAACAAACCCCTTGGCAATAATATCATCAACCACAGTTTTAACAGTATTGCTGGGAATCGCAAAGCCCATACCTTCACAATTCAGTTCAGGTCTGATTTTAAACACGGTAACGCCTATAACCTGACCGTACATGTCAAGCAATGCTCCACCGGAATTACCACTATTGATAGGAACATCAGCTTGTATATATTTAACAAAATTTTTTGACCTACCTACTGAGCGGTTAACGGCAGATATAATTCCTTTAGTTAAAGAACCTGCAAAAGTTTGGCCAAGCGGATTACCTATTGCCAGCGCATCAGATCCTACTTTAACTTCATCAGAATTACCAAAAGATGCGGCTTTAAGATCTGTTTTATCAATTTTAATTACTGCTATATCCGTCTTTGTATCATAACCCACAACTTTACCTGAAAACTCTTCATCTGTATTTAGAATTACTTTAACGCTAGTTTGTTTGGAATTCCCTATAACATGCGAATTTGTAACTATATATCCGTTCCCAACGGATATCCCGGAACCTCCGGCTACGGGATCAGAAAGAATATCTGCACCAGAGTCATATACATCTATTCCCACCACGCAGGGTGAAACCTGGGCATAAACTTCTTCGGCAGAAAGAACACCCGCGTCAACTGGTTTACTTTTTATTTCAATTGAAGTATCTCCGAGCAATTTCGAATCTTCAGCATTTACCTTAATTTGAGAATTGGGTGTAATTCCGGATATGCTAATTTTCTCTCCGTTCATTGAATAAAAAATATAAAAAACTAATAAACCCAAAAGAATTGTTAATACTACTACAGCAGAAATCAAAAATGACTTTAAGCCCTTGCTCATCATTGTAACAGGTTTATTTTTAATTTTATCGTCGTCAGATATTATAATATTCTGCGCTTTAAAAACAGTTTTTTCAGGATATTCATAATGTTGTTCTTCATACTCCACTTTATTAGTTGATGTTTCGTTAGTTTCATCAAAATTGTCTTGCATCTGGCTAATACTCTCCTTTACAATTTTTTAAATAGATTCAACAGACACAGTTTTCATCATAGCCGCAAATTTTTCACCACTCATTTTTTCGTTTGCCAGTAAAAATTTTGCGATTTCATGAAGCTTATCCAAATTGGTTTTTAATATTTTTTCTGTTTTAATATAACACTGTGTAATAATCTTTTTGATTTCTTCATCAATTTTTGAAGCAGTAGATTCTGAATATCCCTTTATATGCCCCATATCCCTACCTACAAATATTTCATCATCTTTCGAACTATACGCAATTGGACCAACGGCATCGCTCATGCCGTATTTGGTAACCATGGACTGAGCAATATTTGTTGCTCTTTCAATATCATTCGAGGCGCCGGTAGTAATTTCATTTAAAACGAGTTGTTCCGCAACCCTGCCACCCATAAATACAATTATTTCTTCGGTCATTTTTGTTCTGGACATATTAAGATTATCTTTCTCTGGAAGAGAAAGCGTATAACCAAGAGCCCTGCCTCTTGGTACAATAGAGAGCTCATGAACGTCATCATACGTTTCGCAAAAATATGCTGCAACAGCATGACCAGCTTCGTGATAAGCTGTATTTTTCTTTTCGTCTTCGGTAATTATTTTTGATCTTTTTTCGCTTCCCATAATAACTTTTATAGTTGATTCTTCAATTTCTTTCATTCCAATTGCTGTCAAACCACGACGTACAGACAGCAATGCGGATTCGTTCACAACATTTTCCAGATCCGCACCTGTAAATCCTGCAGTGGATTTTGCAATTGTTTGGAGTTTGACATCTTTGGCGAAAGGTTTGCCTTTTGCATGAACTCTGAGTATTTCCTCTCTGCCTTTAACGTCGGGATAATTTACTATTATCTGCCTATCAAAACGACCAGGACGCAGTAATGCCGGGTCAAGTATATCGGGGCGGTTCGTGGCAGCAATCATAATAACGCCTTCGTTGATCCCGAAACCATCCAT
>CAYJIV010000044.1:0-7558 GCA_964370325.1 uncultured Eubacteriales bacterium | reverse complement strand
ATGTCAAGTAAAGCGAGGCAATATGTGATCGCAAATGATGTACAGGCACTAACGGCAAACCTGTTGCCAAAGATAATCCTTTTGCGAAATTTACTCCTACAAGTAAAGACCCTATAAGTCCCGGCGCATAAGTAACCGCTAAAGCATCTAAATTTTCAAAATTTAAATTTGAGTCTTCCATTGCTCCTTTGGTAATTTGCGTAATTAATTCTATGTGTCTTCTGGAAGCAATTTCCGGCACAACTCCACCGTATATTTTATGTTCTTCAATTTGAGAAGACAAACGTGAAGACAACACATTTTTTCCATTTTCTACAACAGCAGCAGCAGTATCATCACAAGATGTTTCAATAGCTAATATTTTCATTTTTATTTCTGGGCTATTCATCACAAATTCCAGCCCATTTTGCAATCCTCCAATATAAAAAGGTATCCCTTTAAAATCATACCTTCTATTTTATCAATTTTTATTAGCACAACCAAGCACATTCACTATTTTATTCTGTACAATCTCTTTAACAGCTGATCTTGCAGGTGTTAAATAACCTCTAGGATCAAAATTTTTGGGATTAAGTGCCATGTGTTTCCTAATAGATGCAGTCATCGCCAATCTAAGATCCGAATCTATATTAATTTTGCAAACTGCCATACTTGCCGCTTTTCTGAGCATTTCTTCCGGTATTCCCAAAGCGTCACCCAATTCCCCGCCATATGTGTTGGCTTCTTCCACGAATTTTGGAATTACACTAGAAGCTCCATGAAGTACTATCGGAAAATTAGGTAAAAGCTCTCCAATTTTTGCAAGTATGTCAAATCTTAATTCTCGTTTCTGGCCGGGCTTAAATTTATATGCTCCATGGCTTGTACCTATAGCAATTGCTAAAGAATCAACACCAGTAAATTTAACAAATCTTTCCGCCTCATATGGGTCTGTATATGACGATTGTTCAGATGAAACACTCACATCATCTTCTATTCCAACCAGACATCCCAGTTCACCTTCAACTGTAATATTGTATTTATGCGCGTAATCAACAACTTTTTTTGTAAGCTCTGTATTAGCTTCATATTCAAGAGCAGAGCCATCTATCATAACAGAAGTAAATCCGCTTTCTATGCAGTTTTTGCAAAGCTCAAATGAATCACCATGATCCAAATGAAGTGCGATAGGTATGTTACTTTCAAGCACTGCCGCCTCAACTAATTTTTTTAGATATATCGAACCGGCATATCTTCTGGCACCTGCAGAAGCTTGTAAAATAAGCGGGGCTTTAAGTTCATCTGCAGCTTCAGTTATACCTTGAATTATTTCCATATTATTAACATTAAACGCCCCAATTGCATAACCGCCTTCATAAGCCTTTGAAAGCATTTCTTTAGCATTTATTAAACTCATAAAACAATTCTCCCTTACCATAGTTGGTTTGATATTTAAAAATCTATAATCATATATAATAATAATCATTTATATGACTTTTTGCAAAACAACACTTCGCCTGCACTCAAATGTGAAATTCCGTGATATAATAGAGAAAAATAAACACCAGGGAGAACAAATGAAAAATAAAGTTGTAAATGTAATTGGCGCAGGCTTGGCAGGTTGCGAGGCAGCATGGCAGATAGCCCGAAGAGGTATAAAAGTCAATTTACATGACATGAAACCGAAAAAATTTTCACCTGCTCATAAAAACGAAAATCTGTGCGAGCTTGTGTGTTCCAATTCATTTAAAGCACAAAGAGTTGACAGTGCTGCAGGTTTGCTCAAAGAAGAGTTGCGTGCACTGGATTCTTTAATTTTAAAGTGTGCAGATAAATGTACTGTCCCGGCTGGTGGCGCCTTAGCTGTGGATAGAAATATATTTGCCCAAATGGTAACTGATGAAATTAAAAATCAGCCACTCATAGAATTCATTTCAAAAGAGATTGAAACCATACCGGAAAATGGTGTAAATGTCATTGCAACAGGGCCGCTGACTTCCGAAAAATTAGCTGAAAGTATTTCAAAATTGTGTGAGGGTTCGCTTAGCTTTTTTGATGCCGCTGCACCGATAATCACAGCAGAGAGCATTGACATGAACTATGCGTTTTTTGCATCACGTTACGGCAACGGCGAAGACGATGCTTATTTAAACTGTCCATTGAACGAAGAGGAATATAGAGTCTTTTATAAAGCTTTGATATCCGCTGAACGTGCACCGCTCCATGGCGTTGACACAGCTAATCCAAAAGTATATGAAGGCTGCATGCCGGTTGAAGTTATGGCACAGCGTGGAGTTGATACTTTAAGATATGGTCCTATGAAACCGGTTGGAATTTATGACCCTGTAACGGACAAGCGTCCATATGCTATTGTACAGCTGAGAAAAGAAAATGTTGAAGGCATACTTTACAATATGGTTGGATTTCAAACCAATTTGAAATTTCCGGAACAGAAGCGTGTTTTTGGTTTAATTCCTGCTTTGAAAAATGCAGACATCATTCGCTACGGTGTAATGCACAGAAATATGTTTATAAATTCGCCGAAACTTTTAAACCCGGATTATAGTATGAGATGTAGTCCAAATTTGTTTTTTGCGGGGCAGATTACCGGTGTGGAAGGTTATATGGAGTCTACATCTTCCGGGTTAATTGCAGGCATAAACGCAGCAAAAAAAATCAATGGCAAAGACCCTATAAATATGCCTGCTGAAACTATGATTGGATCGCTTATCAAATACATAACAGATGAAAATTTGAAAGATTTTCAGCCCATGGGTGCGAATTTTGGAATAATTCCACCATTAGAAAAAACCATAAGAGATAAAAAAATGCGTTATAATGAATTTGCAAAACGCTCGTTAATATGTTTAAATAAAGTGAAAGAAATCATTTAACATGGTAGGGCAATATTGTTTGAATTAATGGAAAATAAATTATGGAACTGAATTTTCCAAGTTGTATTTCAAAGACTAAATTACAATAAGAAATTAATATATAGGGGTGTAAAGTTCATGAAAATAATTGTAGATGCATTTGGCGGAGATAATGCGCCTTTGGAAATAATAAAAGGTTGCGAAATGGCTGTTAATGAGCTGGGATATGAAATAATTTTGGTAGGCAATGAATCCATAATCAAAAAAGAAGCTGAAGAAAATAAAATTTCACTTTCCCATATGACGATCAAACACACTAATGAAATTATCTCTATGGACGACGAACCTATGAGCGTTATGAAAGAGAAAAACAACTCTTCCATGGCAGTGGGACTGCAAATGTTAGCTAAAGGCGAAGGCGACGCATTTGTTTCAGCAGGCAACAGTGGTGCTTTGGCAGTTGGTGCAACACTAACTGTAAAACGTATAAAAGGCATAAAACGGTGTGCTTTTGCACCCGTTATACCCAAAAACGATGGTTTTTTTATGTTAATTGACAGCGGTGCAAACATTGAAACTCGTCCTGAAATGCTAAAGCAATTTGGAATTATGGGTTCAATTTATATGGAAAATGTTATGGTTGTAAAAAATCCGAGGATTGGGCTGGTAAACATAGGAACCGAGATCAATAAAGGCGATGAATTGCGATTTGAAGCCTATAAACTGCTTTCCGAAAGCGGATTAAATTTTATTGGCAATATCGAATCGAGAGATATCCCAAGAGATGCCGCGGATGTTGTTGTTGCAGACGGATTTACCGGAAATATAATTTTGAAACTGTACGAAGGTATGGCGTCGGCTATTTTCGGAAAATTTAAAGATATATTGAACAAAAATATTAAAACTAAGCTTGCAGCCGCAATGATAATGCCGGAACTCAAAGACATGAAAAAACAAATGGACTACAATGAATACGGCGGCGCACCGCTGATTGGCATCTCCAAGCCGGTATTCAAAGCGCACGGAAGTTCTAAAGCCAAAACATTTAAAAATGCTGTCAGACTCACGGGTGAGTACGTCAAGCGCAACGTTGTGGGTACAATCACAGCAGCGGCAAAAGACTTAAAATTCAAAACAGAGAGCGAAGAGTAGGTGGAAAACATGGAGGAACTGGAACAACAGATTGATTATGAATTTAAAGACAAAACTTTTTTGAAAATAGCTTTGACGCATTCTTCTTATGCAAATGAAGCCGGCAAGAAAATTCAAAGCTATGAGCGGCTTGAATTTTTGGGGGATTCCGTTCTCGGCATAGTGACGTCTGATTATATTTTCAAAAATTTTCCTGATTTGCCTGAGGGTGAATTGACTAAACTCAGATCTTCACTTGTATGTGAAAAACAGTTGTGCAACTTTTCAAAAACATTAGGTGTGCATAAGTTTCTGAAATTAAGCCGTGGTGAAAAACGTTCCGGCGGAGAAAACAGGCCATCCATACTGGCTGATGTTTTTGAATCAATTCTGGCAGCAGTATACCTTGACGGCGGTATGGATGAAGCAAAAAAACTAGCACTCAAATTCATTATTCCAGCAATAAATAATCCAAAAACGAAAGACATCCGTGATTACAAAACGGACTTACAGGAAGTCGTACAAAAAAACCCGGAAGAAACGGCTGAATATGTATTGGTAAATGAAATAGGACCAGACCACAATAAAAGCTTCACAGTTGAGGTTCGAATAAACAGCAATGTTGTAGGCACAGGAATTGGCAAGAGCAAAAAAGAAGCAGAACAGCGCGCCGCGAAAGAAACTCTGAAGTTAATGGGGTATTAAAATGGCTTTTTTTGAAAAAATAAAACAGGGACTTAAAAAAACACGTGACAGCATTACCGGCAAGATTGACAGTGTTATAAATTCTTTCACAAAAATAGATGAAGAGTTTT
Organism: uncultured Eubacteriales bacterium; assembly: GCA_964370325.1. Lineage (GTDB taxonomy): Bacteria > Bacillota > Clostridia > Oscillospirales > Acutalibacteraceae > UMGS1491. The sequence goes on along the minus strand of CAYJIV010000044.1, from coordinate 2,760 downwards.
TTGAAGAGTTAGAAGAACTTTTAATTTCCGGGGATGTTGGCGTTCAGACATCTGCGGAAATTTGCGAAAATCTCAGAGCCAAAGTTAAGAAACATGGTTTGAAAGAGCCGATTGAAATAAAAGAAGCACTTGAAAAAACAGTCGAAAAGATTTTATCCGAAGAAAATACTCTTAAAATGGATACAAAGCCGTCCATAATATTAGTAATAGGTGTGAACGGCGTCGGAAAAACGACTACAATTGGAAAACTGGCAAGTCAATTAAAAAAGCAAGGTAAAAACGTTTTAATTTCTGCGGCAGATACTTTCAGAGCCGCAGCAGTTGAACAACTGGAACTCTGGGCAAACCGCGCAGAGTGTGATATAATAAAGCAAGGTGAGGGAGCGGATCCTGCAGCGGTTGTATTTGATTCTATTTCGGCCGCAAAAGCAAGAAATACAGACGTTATAATCTGCGACACAGCAGGAAGATTGCACAACAAAACCAATCTAATGAGCGAACTTGAAAAAATCAACAGGATTATAGATAGAGAGTTACCCGGCACAGATAAAGAAATTTTACTCGTGTTGGATGCTTCTACAGGTCAAAATGGACTGAATCAAGCCGTTGAATTTAAGAAAATTTTTGATTTAACAGGAATAGTACTTACAAAATTAGACGGCACTGCCAAGGGTGGAATCATTCTCGCAATTAAAAACCAGTTAAACATACCTATAAAATTCATAGGTATAGGCGAAAGTATAGAAGATTTACAGCAATTTGATGCTAAAGAATTCGCGAAAGCGTTGTTTGCAGAGGAGAATTAGTTTTAAAAAGCAGGGAGTAAGAAAGTGTTTTATACAGAATCTGATTTTGAAAGATATAGAGAAGTAGCCAAATCACAGCTAAGCGCAAAGCGGTATATTCATTCTGCCAACGTTGCTGATGCTGCTGAAGAATTAGCTGTGTGTTTCGGTGCTGACAAAACAAAAGCTAAAATTGCCGCAATATTGCACGATATTGCCAAAGAAATGACACCGCTTGAGCAAATGGAAATCCTCAAAAGATACAGCGAATTTGTAGGTTATGTTAAAATATCTGAGCATGGCTTACTTCATGGATTAACAGGCAGCATATACGCAAAAGACAAATTGAAAATTAAAGACGAAGGCATATTAAGCGCCATAAGATATCATACCACGGGGAGATCAGTAATGTCTTTGCTTGAAAAAGTGATTTTCGTAGCAGATATTATTTCCATAGAAAGACGTTACCCAGATGTAGAAAAAGTACGGGAATTAGCTAAAAAAAATTTAGACGCCGCAGTACTTTATAAACTTATTCACCACGGAATTATACAAGGTTCGCTAAAGCTCAAAAAACCTATCCACTCAGATACTTTGGCCGCATACCATGACATATTAGCGAAAGGGGCTTTCAGGCAATGAATACTTCAGAATTTATAAGTGAAATAGAAAAAACACTCGATGAAAAAAAAAGCGGTAGACATAAAAATTTTAAACATAAAAGGTAAATCTGTTATTGCAGATTATTTCGTAATTGCAACTGGCACAAGCACCACACATGTTAATGCGTTAGCAGACGAAGTTGAATTTCAAATGAAACAGCGTGGGCTTCGATTTAATAGCCGTGAAGGCAAGGCATCTAACACGTGGATTTTGCTTGATTACGGTAATATTATTGTGCATATTTTTTCGCCAGAATCCAGAAAATATTATAACATTGAAAAATTGTGGGGATCAAGGAACAATGAACAAATACAACCATAAGGAAATCGAATCGAAATGGCAGGAAATTTGGGATAGAGACAATGCTTTTGCAACTGAAAATAATTTCAAAAAACCAAAATATTATGCACTTGTTGAATTCCCTTACCCATCAGGACAAGGGTTGCACGTAGGGCATCCACGTAGCTACACTGCTTTGGATATTGTTGCCCGCAAACGCAGAATGCAGGGTTATAATGTACTTTACCCTATGGGTTGGGATGCGTTTGGTTTGCCGACAGAGAATTTTGCAATCAAAAATAAAATTCACCCTAAAATCGTCACAAAACAAAATGTTGAAAAATTCAAAAAGCAATTGAAATCACTGGGGCTTTCTTTCGACTGGAATCGAGAAATTGACACCACAGATCCACAATACTATAAATGGACACAGTGGATTTTCTTGCAGTTATTCAAAAAAGGATTAGCATATAAAAGTAAATCCGCTGTAAATTGGTGCACATCATGCAAGTGTGTTCTCGCGAACGAAGAAGTCATTCAAGGTAAATGCGAACGCTGCTCGCATGAAGTTGTACATAAAATTAAATCGCAATGGATGTTGGGAATTACGAAATATGCCCAGCGTTTGATTGATGATTTAGATTTGGTTGATTACACCGAAAGAGTTCGTGCACAGCAAAAACATTGGATAGGCCGCTCCGAGGGCGCAGAAATAAACTTTGAGACCAGTACTGGAGAAAGTTTAAAAGTATTCACGACTCGTCCAGACACTTTGTTTGGTGTTACATACATGGTAATTTCTCCGGAACACCCCTTACTCTCAAAATGGAACACAGAAATTCAGAACATAAAAGAAATTGAAAATTATCAAATCGCAGCAAATAAAAAATCAGATTTCGAAAGAACTAAGCTTTCAAAAAACAAAACAGGAGTGAAAATTGAGGGTGTAATTGCGGTTCACCCTGTTACTGGGCAGGATATACCAATTTTTGTGTCCGATTATGTGATGATGTCCTATGGCACAGGCGCAATT
>CAYJIV010000043.1:2086-7651 GCA_964370325.1 uncultured Eubacteriales bacterium | reverse complement strand
TAATCTCCCTTTGTTTTTATTTTACCATTTACACAAACTTTTGCACGGTCTCCTAACTTGCTTTTAAAATACAAACGTTCTTAACTTAAGGCTACTTAGCAGCTTATTTTTTCATTAAAAGATTTTGAATACAATATATATTTTCGGAATTAATATTGCCATTTAAAGTTAATCTGGTATTAGTACATCCTCCTAAACATTCCTCTGCATGTTTACATTTTTTGCAATCACCAGTTAATTTCTCTTTTTTGAAATTTCTTCTCCATTTAAATGCATTTGGGTCTTCCCAAATTTCACGTAAAGTTCGTTTTTTAATATTCCCTTCAATAAACTCACTGCCTCTCATGGATGTACAGCCCACTATATCACCGTTATGCAACATTCCAAAACTGTTAACACCGGCATTGCATCCGCTCCAACGAACTAGTGTGTCATTCCCATATATATTTTTATACATTTCCTCTTCTTTTGAAGTGTAATATCCAATACAATCTGCAGGGTATAGGTACAGGCGCTCTTCACCTTGATCAAAAGAATTTTCATGGCAGAAATCAATTATATCCGACAGTTGTTCGGGTTTAATTATCCAGTCCAGATGTTTTGACATGCTACCCATTGGTAAACCCATTTGTACTTGCCAGCAATCAATTTTCAGATCTTTTAATACTTTTTTCAATTCAGAAAGGCAATTAATATTCTGGTTTGAAATAGTTGTAATGCATCCGATGTTAACACCGTTTTCTTTCAGTTTTTTGAAAGCGTTCATTGCCCTTTCAAATGAACCTTTTTTTCTTATGTTGTCATGAATTTCTTTCGTGCCGTCAATGCTAATTGCTATCATGATGCCTTTAAGATTTTTAAAAATTTCAATTAGCTCGTCATCAATAAGCCAGCCATTCGTAATAATGTTTATAAATATATTTTTGCTTTCAAGATATTTTAAAAGAAGCGGCAAATCTTTTCTTATTAAAGGCTCACCGCCGGAAAGGCTTATCCATTCCAAACCAATATCTGAACACATATCAATAAATTTGTAAGCTTCTTCGGCCGTTAGTTCATCCGGGAGAGGGTTTTCGCAAACAGAACCACAATGTCCACACCGCATATTACAGCCCATTGTGAGCTCCCACACGCATGTTTTCGGATATTTGAGCATGTTTTCCTGCCTCATTTATTTGTTGATTTTTACTTACCGTTATTGGCAAATAAATTGTATATTCGTGAAAATTTATTTTTGATTTTCGGATTGCTGTGGTTGGTTTTTAAGTAACAATTCTCTAACCCACTCTGGCAAAGCATCCCATTCCGGTGTGCCTGGTTGCGGTGGAGCGTCAGGCAATTGTGGAAATTGCGGCATAGGTGGTTTGGGTGGTCTGGGCATCCCATACATAGCCACGACAGGTGGTTTGGGGAATTTAATACCATAAGCAACAGCTACATTAAGCAAATCTGGATTTTCTTTAATCATTTCCTGCAAAGTGCTGCCGCCACCAGAAATTTCCAGTTCTTCACTTTCATCCACTTTTTTAATAGTTTTGTCTTTTTCATCCATTATTTAAACATCTCCCTTATATTCACATGAATAATTTGGTATAATTGTATCAAAATAATTAAATTTGTCAAATGAATTTCGATTGGATTTGTGTATTTTCCCCCATTTTTTAATTTAATTCGATAACGTACATTTACTCAAAAATTGTTTTTGAGTATCATTAAAAAAATAAAAAATGAAATACTTAATTGAAAATGAAAATAAGGAGAAAAATTATGGAAAAAACATTAAACAGGAAAGAGATATTTAAAGGACAGGTATTAGATTTTCATTTTGATGAAATCTTACTTCAAAACGGTAAAAAATCCACACGCGAAGTTATTGAACACAAGGGCGCAGCGTGCATTGTAGCTTTAACTGAAGAAAATGAAATTATGTTTGTAAAACAATTTCGTTACCCATTTAAAAAACTTATACTTGAACTTCCTGCAGGTAAATTAGATGGTGATAATCCTCTTGCCTGCGCAAAACGCGAACTTTTGGAAGAAACCGGCGCAGTTGGTGAAAATTTTGTCTCACTTGGGGAAATATACCCCGCAGTTGCATATTGCACGGAAATAATTTATTTATTTACCTGTAAAGTTTTTGAGTTTAAAACACCAAATCCCGACTCAGACGAATTTTTGGAAATCATCAAAATACCATTGGAAAAAGCTGTTAAAATGGTCTTAAATAACGAAATTTTCGATGCAAAAACTCAAATAGGGGTTTTAAAATTAGCAATGAAAAACAATACCACAAAAATACTTCCCACAAATTAAATTTGTGAGAAGACATAAAATCAAAGAAACATAGTAATTTGTAATTTTATGATAAATTTTTGGCTTCAGCAATATAGTTAACAATATCTCCAACTGTATTTATACTACCTATTATATCATCGGTAACTTCTGTATCAAATTCATCTTCTAATGTTTCTAATAAATCTGCCAGGTCAAGCGAATCCGCTTCTAGATCTTCTGTTAAGTTTGTATCTACCGATATTGCAGTTTCTTCCACATCAAATTGTTCGCTTAAAATTGCCTTTACTCTTTCTAGTATCATTTCAAAATTATTCCTCTCAATAAAATTTAAATTAATTTAATTGCTTATCATAAACATATGCAAGACCCCTGCATGTGCTCACATATCAAAATATTATTTATTATGAATGCCTTTGTCAAGCATTATATTTAAAATTTTTAAAACTTCCCTTTGTGCAAAAAAGGAAGTTTATATTTATCGTTTTCTCAAATTATATTTCTTCGAAAATTTTTTAATTTTATTTCTTTTTTTGAGCTCTTTATTCTTTGAAATAATTCCTGCTAGAAAGAATGATACCACCAGAATTAATATAATAAAAATAGTGACGAAAATCGGGGAAGTAAATATATTTTTAAATGTTCTTATCAAAGTCATTATAAAATTTTTTGCTATAGTCTCACTGGAAACCAATTTTACGGAACATAATGTTTGATTGCCGAATAAAAACGAAACTGTACCAATAATATCACCCTGTTTAACAGGTGCCTCAACAGTTTTTGGAAGATCGAATTTTATGTTTATATCATTTCTATCAGCATTCTTTGGCAAAATCACTCCAACTTCTTTTTCTGGAACCAACAAAAGCTTATCTTTACGCCAAGCCAACTCTAGATTCACTTCCCCTAACGGGAAATCGGTTGAATATATTTTTTCCAATTTTAAATTATCAAAAATCCAGGAGTATATTTTTTTGGTTTCAATCATGGCTATATTGTCTTTCAAACGATTGCCTTTTTCGTCCGTAGTTGGAGCACCAAGAATAATACACATATATGTACACTCATTTTTGGTAGCAATAGAAACCAAACACCTGCCTGCTTCATTGCAATATCCCGTTCTTATACCCTGAACATAAGGATAATAATATTTTCCACCGCGATTTTTATCCAACATTTTATTGGTTGTCACAAGTGGGTCTCTTTCATCCCCAAATACTGAGCATTGAGTTTTTTTAACTATTTGTGCAAACTCCGGAATCTTCATTGCATAAGACGCAATTTTATAAAGGTCTGCAGCGGTACTATAAAGTTCTTCGTTATAAAGTCCATGTGGGTTTGTAAAATGGGTGTCTGCGCAACCCAAAGATATAGCTTTATCGTTCATCATTTGGACGAATTTATCAATATCTCCGTTACCCACATGATCTGCTAAAACTAAAGCCGCATCACACCCCGAACTAATCATCAAACAATGCAAAAGAGCAGTAACAGAAAACACTTCGCCATCTCTTAAACCACATATTTGCGCTTCATCATCTTCAATCAATTTTAAAGCTGGAAGAAGCACTTGAGCCATCGTTTCATCTCGGTTTTTTGTGTTTTCATAAACTACTATAAACGTCATTATTTTAGTAATAGACGCTGGACATCGCCTTTTGTTTATGTTTTTTTCAAAAATTGAGATGCCTGTATTCTGATTGACAACATAAACAACATCCGAGCTTAATTCTTCACCTCTATAAAGAGACGCGGAAGCAGTCATACTTTGAATAAAAACAAAAAATAAAGCCAAAAAAGCCAAAAATTTTTTCTTCATAACTTAATCCCACATATTGTAAAATTTCAAAATTAACTCGCACTAATATACGTTGTGTTGACAAAGAAGCTCAAACATTTAAAATTAACAGCTGGCATAAACTTTTTATACCAGCCTGTTTTAAAATCCACTCTTGTGTTTAGTTATGCCAGTTACTGACATTTTCATCTATTTCTAAAATCCTACTCCTATCAACAACCTTCTCGATAACAACATCCCTATATTTTGGTACACCTGTACCAGCCGGCAACAATTTGCCTATAATTACATTTTCTTTAAGGCCAACCAGCGGATCAACCTTACCTTTAATTGCAGCTTCTGTAAGAACTCTTGTTGTTTCCTGGAACGAAGCAGCGGAAAGGAATGAATCTGTTGCAAGTGACGCTTTGGTAATTCCAAGCAAAATTGGAGAACAAACCGCCTCACACAATTCGGTCTCTCCTGCTTCTTTTCTCTGCCTGATTTTTTCGTTTTCAGTCAAAAACTCAGCTTTATCCACAACAGAATTTTGGAGAAGCTCCGTGTCACCTTGCTCGTCTACCCGGACTTTACGCATCATTTGTTTTATAATTACTTCAATATGCTTATCATTAATGTCAACGCCTTGCATTCTGTAAACTCTTTGAACTTCCTGAATTAAATAAGCTTCCACCGCAGTCGGGCCCTTTATCGCCAGTATATCATGCGGGTTGACCGAACCCTCAGTAATTATATCTCCGGCTTCTAAAGGTTGGCCTTCTTCCACACATATTCTGGAACCAAAAGGAATCAAATGTGACCTCTCTTCACCAGTTTCTTCATTATAAACTACAACATGTCTGTTTTTCTTTATTTCTTCAAACCTGACAGTACCATTTATTTCACTGATAATTGCCAAGCGCTTTGGTTTACGCCCTTCAAACAATTCTTCAACACGCGGCAAACCTTGTGTAATGTCTCTTATACCTGCGATACCACCTGTATGGAATGTATTCATCGTAAGCTGTGTTCCAGGTTCACCAACAGATTGCGCAGCAATAATACCTACAGCTTCGCCAACAGCGACAGGCAAACCATTCGCCAAATTGGAACCATAACATTTTTTGCACACGCCCTGCTTCGCCCTGCAATTAAGAATCGAACGGATTTCAATGCGCTCAGTGCCGCTGGATACTATTATTTCAGCGTCTTTATCATCCATGAGTTTATCTTTAGAAATCAAAACTCTATTTAATTTAACATCAACAAAATCTTCACACAAATATCTTCCAATCAAGCGCTCATGCATACTTTCAATGGATTCTTTGCCGTCTTTAATCTCAAACACAACAATGCCAGAAAGCGCACCACAATCTTCTTCACGGATAATAATGTCCTGTGAAACATCAACTAATCTACGAGTCAAGTAACCCGAGTCAGCCGTACGTATTGCCGTATCGGCAGAACCTTTTCTCGCTCCGCGCGATGAAATAAAG
>CAYJIV010000043.1:1656-2076 GCA_964370325.1 uncultured Eubacteriales bacterium | reverse complement strand
TGTTAAGCCCTTCACGATAGTTTCCACGAATGGGAATTTCAATTGTTGTACCAGACGTGTTAGCAATAAGCCCTCTCATACCAGCCAGCTGTTTTATCTGGCTCATGGTACCCCTGGCACCTGAATCCGCCATCATAAATACAGGGTTATATGGATCCAAATGAGCCTGCAGTGCAGTTGAAACATCATTTGTAGCCTTTTCCCAAATTTTAAGTGTGTGATTCTTCCTTTCCTGATTTGAAAGCAAACCCCTTTTAAAATCTCTGAGAATTAAGTCAATGTCGCTTTCCGCTTTCTCTATTATGTCTTTTTTAGCCGACGGAATAACAGCATCGCCCACAGATATGGTAATAGCGCCCTGAGTGGAATATTTGAACCCTAAAGCCTTGATTTCATCAAGAATTTCTGATGTTTTTTGAG
>CAYJIV010000043.1:0-1646 GCA_964370325.1 uncultured Eubacteriales bacterium | reverse complement strand
AATTATACCTAACTGTTTTTTCCCGACAAGATAGTTAATTTCAAGCTCCGCAGCATTGTCAGGATTTGTTCTATCAACAATACCCAAATCTTGCGGAAGAGGTTCGTTGAATATAACCCTCCCAATTGTTGTTTCAATAAATTTAAAAATATTGCCAATTTTTTTCCTTATCTTTATTTTTGCATGCAAGCCAATGATTTTGGAGTCGTAAGCCATTAATGCTTCGCTGGAATCTTTAAAAATTTTACCTTCGCCAGGTTCGCCGTCTTTCATAATCGTTAGGTAGTAAACTCCTAAAACCATATCCTGAGTCGGAACTGTTACGGGTTTACCGTCAGAAGGTTTGAGTAAGTTGCCAGAAGCCAACATTAAAAACCTTGCTTCTGCTTGAGCCTCCGCGGAAAGTGGTACATGCACTGCCATTTGGTCACCGTCAAAATCCGCGTTATACGCCGAGCATACTAAAGGATGCAACTTTAGAGCCCTGCCTTCAACTAAAACTGGCTCAAAAGCTTGGATTCCTAATCTGTGTAATGTTGGAGCACGGTTCAAAAGTATTGGATGCCCTTTTATTACAATTTCCAATGCATCCCACACTTCGGGACGAGCTCTATCTACTGCTTTTTTGGCAGCCTTGATGTTATTTACAACACCTATTTCCACAAGTCTTTTCATGACAAATGGCTTAAACAACTCAACGGCCATTTCTTTCGGCAGACCGCATTGATAAATTTTAAGTTCCGGCCCAACAACAATAACTGAACGACCTGAGTAGTCAACACGCTTACCAAGTAAGTTTTGTCTGAAACGCCCATGCTTTCCTTTTAACATATCTGAAAGTGATTTTAATGACCTGTTATTTGGTCCTGTAACTGGTCTACCACGCCTACCGTTGTCTATCAATGCATCAACAGATTCCTGCAGCATTCTTTTTTCATTTCTGATTATAATATCCGGCGCACCGAGATCAATAAGTCTCTTTAAGCGATTGTTTCGATTTATTACACGCCTGTAGAGATCATTTAAATCAGATGTTGCAAATCTGCCACCATCGAGTTGAACCATTGGCCGTAAATCTGGCGGAATTACAGGAAGAATATTTAAAATCATCCATTCCGGTTTGTTTCCGGAAAGTCTGAATGATTCTACGGCTTCTAAACGTTTTAAAAGGCGCAATTTTTTTTGCCCTGCAGCAGTGAGCAATTCCTCTTTTAAGTTACTTGATAATTCTTCTAAATCGATATTTTGAAGCAATTTTTTTATGGCTTCTGCGCCCATTCCGGCTTCAAAATCGTTTTCGTATTTTTCGCGCATATCCTGATATTCTTTTTCTGTTAAAAACTGCTGATGCATCAATTCTTTGACGTCGCCTCGGTTAATTACCACATAAACTGCGAAATACAGAACTTTTTCCAGCATGCGAGGTGACATATCCAAAACCAATCCCATTCTGGATGGAATACCTTTAAAATACCAAATGTGCGAAACCGGTGCGGCCAACTCAATATGACCCATGCGTTCACGGCGCACTTTGGATTTTGTGACTTCAACACCACACCTATCGCAAACTTTGCCTTTATAACGAATTCTTTTATATTTTCCACAGTGACATTCCCAGTCTTTTTGTGGCCCAAAAATACGTTCAC
>CAYJIV010000042.1:0-8066 GCA_964370325.1 uncultured Eubacteriales bacterium | reverse complement strand
AATAATTTCATACCCTAGCATTCATTAAATTACTTGAGGAATATTTTTTAAGGCCTTTATTGAAAACATAAAAAGTTAACAACACAAGTAGTGCATCAAACAAAATGACTACGCCTAAATACATAAAATTTAAACTTGAAATTATTTGGAGTGGCAAATATATCATAAATCCCACCGGAATAACTGTGTAAAGTAATATTTTAACAAATCCATTAAATATGCCTTCCGGGTAAGTAGCTGCCATCATAAAATTGTTATAAAAGCTTTGAGCAACATCTTCGCCGCGTTTAATCCAAAAAGCAAGACAACCTGCCAAAGCTGAAAATGATGCTATGGCTATTCCTCCTAAAATTACAAACAAAATGTATAGGGGTATTTTATAAAAATTTGTTCCTGTGGCTATAAAAGCTAGAATAAACCCATAAAGCAAATCTCCGAATGCGGAAGTACTGGTTTTAGCAATTGAAACATTCCACAAAATGTTTAAAGGTTGACTTATATAAACATCTAATTTTCCGTTAGCTATGAGTTCGGGAATAAAAAAACGTTTTCAAAGAAAAGATGTGCTATACCGTAAGACGCTGAAGCCAATGCCCAAAGCATTAATACATCATTAATTTTATATCCGCCAATAGTATTTTTAAAACTAAAAAAAATAAACCATTGAACAATAAAGAAGGCGTTATTAAGCGCCATAAAAATTATCTGCGAAATAAAGCTTCCTCTATTTTCCGTTTCTTTTGCCATATTATATTTAAAATTCATTACTAAAATTTTTATGTTTTTTTTAATTTCAGATAACATTTAAATTCTCCTATCCACCATTTGCATTTATTTTTTTTACACCTTTTTGATATATAAACAAAGCCAAAAGAGTTGTGCCAATGAACCATAAAATCTGAGTAGTAATTATTTGGTAAAAGATATTTATAGAAAAATCAACTGTTAATTTAATTGGACCATATGTGCACACAAAAACGGGTGTGAACTTTGATAAAGGCTGAAGCCAGAAAGGTAACATTTCTAAAGGAAATATTACACCAAGAACTATCATGATTTTATCGTAAATCCAGTGAATTGGTCTGTTTTCTTCAAGCCAAAATGCCGATAAACCCACAATAATATAAATAAAAGAGCTAATGGCAACGCCTAAGGTATAGACAATACCTAGTAAAAATATATTTTTTAAATCAAAATTTTGAAGAGGACCGATAAATATAATCCCAAAAGTTATACCAATTGCAAAAAAAATTACCAATCTGAAAATTATATGTCCTAAAAATTTTGAAAAGGCGAAAAATACGTAGCTATACGGCTTATTTATTTTGTAGGCAATATTGCCACTCTTTATATCATAGCTTATTTCTTCAGAAAAACTTCTGCTGCTGCCACCAAACCAAAGTGCTTCTGCAAGCAACACATACCACATTATTTGATTTAATGTGTATCCATGTATTGTATTGATATCAGAATAAATGTACTTCCATACATTTAGTAATATAAATACTATCAACCCAAAAAGAGCAAAACTGAGGAATAAATTGGAACAGCTTTGCATTTTTTCAATTAAAGTAGCTTTGAATATATGTAAGTATTTTCTCATTTTACACCTCGCCTTTTGACGAGTAAATTTCAGAAATAATATTTTCAAGAGGAACATTTGAAATAGTGATGTCTAAAATGTTTTCATAATCAAGTGTTTTTATAACATCACTTATATTTCTTTTGGTTGTGTCCACTTCAGCTCTAATCGTCGATTCTTCATCTTTCAAAATTTTCAGGCCATCGATAGAGCCAAGCACCACAGCACCTTTTGTTTTAATTTCTAAAATTTTTTTTGTTAAATAATTATCTCTTAAAGTTTTCATAGTGCTGTCAATAACAATTTTGCCGTTATTCATGATGATAATTCTTTTGCAAAGCTTTTCAATGTCACCAATGTCATGGGATGTTAAAAACACCGTAGTTTGATATTCTTTATTCATGGTTTTTATAAATACTCTTATTTTCTCTTTTACAACAGGATCAAGTCCAATTGTCGGTTCGTCTAAAAATAATATTTCAGGATTATGTATAATCGATGCTGCAATTTCGCATCGAATCCTTTGGCCAAGCGATAAACTTTTTACAGGAGTATTAATGAATTTTTCAAACTCAAATAATTTGTTAAGTTCGTTAATTCGTTTTTCAGCCTTATTATTGTTAATGTCATAAATTGCTGCAAAAAATTTAAAATTATCATAGGGTGTCAGGTGTGCCCATAACTGTTCTTTTTGCCCAAAAACAGTGCCAATCTTATATGCTAGTTGCTTTCTGTTTTTTACAGGATCTAATCCCAAAATTTTTATATCACCTGAATCCGAATGCAGTATACTTGTCAGCATTTTTATCGTAGTTGATTTTCCCGCTCCATTTGGTCCAATAAAAGCAAGTATTTCTCCTTTTTTTACGGAAAAGTTTATACTATCTACAGCCTTTATCTTTTCGAACACAGGAGAAAACATTGACTTAAGACTTCCCTTAAAGCCGTTTTCTTTAATTTTAACTTTAAATTTTTTTGATAAATTTTGAACTTCTATTACATTCATAGCAAAATTCCTCAACTTTATACTCAACGTAAAACAGCATGTTTTGTTTGTTCTTTAATATAATTATAGCATAAATGCCAATCATTTGAGGAATAATTTTATGATTTATATGTTTTGTCAAATGGATTTGAAGAACTTGAAACAATCGCTCCAATGGAGGTTTTAAAGTACTCAAAATTTGATGTCTTCATTATAGAATTATGAACTCTGATTTCATTTAAGTTCTGTTTCTCCATAATATACTTTTTCTTAATCTTTCTTTATTGCCGTAGGTCGTACCAACAATACGCCACCTGACAAAGCTAAAATTCCAAGTTTTTCATAAAAATTCCAAGAAAAGAAAACACCGCCTAAACGTTGGTGTTATGAAATTTAAATTTGGCTGCGGAACTAGGATTCGAACCCAGACAAACAGAGTCAGAGTCTGCTGTGCTACCGTTACACCATTCCGCAATTATCCTTCAAATTATAACCGAACAAATTTACGATTGTCAAGTTCAATTTTGAAACAGGAGGCCCAGAGAGTTTTAAAGGAATTGAGTAAAATAGGACGTGATTTTAAAAGAAAATTTTTGCTCATTTACATATTACTGCAAATATGTATGGAGTTTTATCTAAGTTGCCGAAGTACAATTTTAATTTAAAAAATTCACAAATTTTAGTTTCTGATTTTTACAAACTTTTATGGTTTATGATATAATTATGAAAATTCAGTTCATTAAAATCAGGAGTGTGACAGCCTTGCAAAGAATAGATAAAACGAATTATTATTTAGATGTTGCCGAAACCGTCTTGAAACGCGGTTCATGCATGAGACGAAATTTTGGTGCAGTAATTGTTAATAGAGATCACATAATTTCTTCCGGCTATACAGGTGCTCCCAGAGGACGCAAAAATTGTATGGATATGAATCAATGCATTCGCCAAAAATTTGAAATCTCGCGTGGAGAAAGATACGAAATGTGCCGGTCTGTTCACGCTGAGGCAAACGCAATTATTCACGCCTCTCGTGAAGATATGATTGGTTCAGTTTTATACTTAGTTGGAAAAGAAATGGATAATTTTGAATATGTTAAAAATACAGCACCTTGTTCTATGTGTAAGCGGCTAATAATAAATTCTGGGATTGAAAAAGTAATTATTCGTTCTGAACCAATAGTATTTTACATAATTGAAGTAGATGAATGGGTAAAAAATGACGAGTCTTTAAAAAACATCCAAGGCTATTAAAAATACAGAAAGGTAGGTTTTGGGCAAAGCATAAGCAGCCCACAGGTTTATGCAGTTAAATAAAAATTATAAAATTGGTCTTAGAGCTATAAAAACCGCTATAGCCGTATACTTATGTGCATTAATTGCAATGTTTTTTAATCATGAAGATATTTTCGCTGCATGCATAGCTGCTGTAATATGCATGGAACAAACTTTTGAGTTGACTGTCCAATCCGGAATAAACCGTTTTATCGGCACAATAATTGGCGGTATTGTTGGGTATACTGCACTGGAACTTGCATATATTGTGCCTCACTATGATTGGCTACGGATTATAATTCTACCTGTGTGTATTATAATAGTGGTCTACATATGCAATATCATTGACAAAAAGCAGTCTGTTCAGATAGGTTGTGTTGTTGTTATTATTATCCTGGCCAGATTGGGTGACAAAACGGACAGCACTTTAAATTACGTTTTACAAAGGGTTTTGGATACTTTCCTCGGAATATTAATTGCAACTGCAGTAAATAGATTCACATTTGCAAAACACAGTAAAATGTGTATAATGAGTGAAAAGCAAGCTGAAAAATGCAATCCGAATGATTAAACTTGCCATACAGGAGTTATGGGTTATATGAAAAAACGAATCACTTTTATTTTAACCTTATTTGTTTCAGTTGTTGCCATTTTCGGAGTTATTTATGGTCTTGAAGTATTGACTTTTAATCATAGTGAAATCTCTATTTTTGGTTTTATAAAAGATAATAAAGGTAACTCTTTAAACGAGGAAACAGACATGCAAACTGATAATTATATGGCACAAAGTTTGGATAATTTGATTTTAAAAAGTGAAAACTTAAACAGAAATTCTGTGGAAACATCTTCAGGATCTGAAAGTCTAACTGATCAAGAACGCGTTTGTTATAATCTTATAAAATCGCGCGCAGATCAGATTACAAATGAAGTATACAAATCTGATTTTTACGTTATTGAACCTATAATAATTGATAATTGCAAACTAGAATCAATGCAGATTAAGAAAATTTTATATGCAATTCAGAATGACCGCCCGGATATATTCTGGTTGGCAAATACGTTCAGCTATAGCCACTTTGAAAACAAAACAACTTTAAAGCTGAATTCTATATTATCTGCAGAAGACCAAAAAGATGCTCGTGGAAAACTTAAAAATAAAGTTGAATCTATTCTCGGTAAAGTTCCAAAAAACGCCTCTGATTTTGAAACGGAACTTTTATTGCACGATTATGTTGTTGATAATTGTAAATACGAAAAAATAACTGCAAATCATAAAAATCACAAGGTATATACAGCATATGGATGTTTGGTCGAAGGGTCTGCTGTGTGTGAAGGATATTCCAAAGCTATGCAGATTTTACTTTGCAATGCAGGCATAAAATGTAGAACTGTTACGGGTGCTAGAGGAAATGAACCGCACATGTGGAATATTGTCAGAATTGGCAATGCATGGTACCATCTGGATGCTACCTGGGACAGTGCGGGGCCACTGCAAAGATACAATTATTTCAATGTATCCGATGAAATTATAAAAAAAGATCATGTTGTAAATCTACCGATAGACCAGACTACTAAATTTAATGATGACAAAAGATATAATTTCCAATTGCCTATTTGCGGTTCCATGCAAGAAAATTACTTCGAAAAAACCGCATTAAAAATAAGTGTTTTAGATGAAAAAACCGAAGCGCAAATTATGAATAAATTATATAATATTGCTGTAAAAAAAGCTGAATTCATATATTTAAAAATAAATCCTACATTGGACTTTGCTCTAACGATAAAGCAGTTATTTACTAATTCACCTTATAAATTTTTCAATTGCGTAATGAAAGTCAATGAAAAGTTAAATAAAAACTATCAAATAAATTCAAAACAAGTCTACTACGCAGAAAATAAAAATCAAGATGTGCTAACTATACAAATTAACTACACATAAAATTTAAAAAATAAAAGGAATTATTAAATGCCGGATAAACTAAAAATAGAATCTTTGATACACGAATTACTTGTTGCAATCGGTGAAAACCCTGAAAGAGATGGTCTAAAAACCACACCTGAACGAGTTGCACACATGTATGCCGAATTGTTTTCAGGTGTAAATTCTTTGCCGGATGAAAACATAAAAATATTTAAAGAAGATGAAAATCAAAACGATCTAATCATTATTAAAGATATTCCCGTTTATTCAATGTGCGAGCATCACTTATTGCCGTTTGTGGGCGAGGCGCACATAAGATATATCCCAAAAAATGGTCAAATTATGGGGCTTTCTAAATTTGCCAGAATTGTGGATTGTTTTGCAAGGCGCCCACAAGTTCAGGAACGTTTAACATCGCAAATTGCAGATTTTATATTTTCAAAATTAAATCCTCAAGGTGTTGAAGTGGTTATAGAGGCAGAACACCTATGCATGACAATGCGGGGAATAAAATCCCACGGTTCAAAAACTAAAACTATTGCTACTCGTGGAGCTCTGGAAAATTAAGGAGAGTAACCAGGATTTGAGTTATTTTTGTGCAGGTAAATATACGCTAGATTTAAGCGCAAAAACATATATAATGGGAATTTTAAATATTACGCCGGATTCATTCTCCGATGGTGGAAAGTTTTACGACCCCAAAAATGCAATAAAAAGAGCTTTGGAAATACAAAACGAAGGTGCAGATATTTTAGACATCGGCGCACAGTCTACCCGCCCTGGATGCGTGCAAATCACTCCGAAAGAAGAACTAAAAAGGTTGCTTCCGGTTATGGAAGGATTAAAAAATCTTGTTAAAATTCCAATTTCCGTTGACACATTTTATCCTTCGGTCGCAAATCAAGTGCTTGCTTTAGGTGCAGACATTATTAATGATGTTACAGGTTTTCAAAATGAAGATATACTTAAAATTGCGGCAGACAGTGATTGTGGCCTGGTAATTATGCATAGCGGTGAAACAGATGTTACAAGCTTTTTTAAAAATCAACTAAAAAAAATAGTCAAATTTGGCATAAACAAAGAACGCGTTTGCTTTGATCCCGGAATTGGGTTTAAAACCAGAAAGCAGGATTATTATATTTTAAATAATTTGCAAAAATTTAAAATTGATGATTGCGCAATGTTGGTTGGCCTATCTCGAAAGCGTGTTATAGGCGAAGCTTGCGGAAATCCACCTTTTGAAAAACGATTACCCGGCACTATTGCTGCGAATACTATTGCCATTACAGGTGGTGCAAGTATTTTACGTGTACATGACGTCGCTGAAAATGTGCAGGCCGCACAAGTGGCAGACAGAATATTGAAAGGCGTTGTGATTTAACTGGAACAAATAATCATTAAAAATTTCAAAATTTTTGCCTACCACGGTGTACATCAACATGAAAAAACAAACGGACAAAATTTTTTCATTGATACCATAATTTATATCAATAAAAATGCAGGATTTGAAAGTGACAACATAACTGATACCATCAGTTATGCAGATGTAATGCGTGAAATCAAAAAAATTACGACGGCAAAATCTTATGATTTAATTGAAAAACTAGCGCAAGAGATAGCTAAAAGCTTGATTTTCAAATTCCATAAAATATTGAAACTGGATATCACAATCAAAAAACCGCAAGCGCCCATAGATGAAGAGTTTGATTATGTTGCAGTAAAAATATCGAAAAGCAGGGATGATTTCATTGACTGAAGCAATTTTATCTTTAGGCGCTAACCTTGGTGACCGGATGCAAAATTTGAAAAATGCACTAACTGCAATATCTAATATCACTGAAACAGAAATAATAAAAGTTTCAAACTTTTATGAAACTGAACCATTCGGAGTGCCAGATAAACAAAATGATTATATAAATTGCTGTGTACGGATAGCAACAGGGCTTGATGCCCCATTACTACTTGGTGTGTGCTTGGGTATTGAATCCGCACTCGGAAGAACCAGAAAATATCGTTTTGCTTCACGTACAATTGACATCGACTTGTTAATTTACGGACAAGAATACAGAAACGATAAAAATTTAATTTTGCCGCATCCAAGGATAAAAGAACGAGCTTTTGTACTTATTCCCATGAGTGAATTGTGTAAAGATATGGCATTTGGAAACGTTGATTTTAAAGAAAATTTTAAACAGTGTGATTCTTCCGGCATAAAAATATCAAAATGAACCTTGTTATACTTGTTAAAAAATATTGACTTTTTAAATTCTTTATTATACAATATATACGAAGTTTCGAATTTGTGT
>CAYJIV010000041.1:0-8179 GCA_964370325.1 uncultured Eubacteriales bacterium | reverse complement strand
CTGGATTCTATTACTAAACACGGATTTTCAGTATTATATATGGCGGCGCAAAAACTAGTCTCAGACTCTGAAAAGCATGGATATTATGTTGGTTCCAGAGGTTCTGTGGGTTCATCTTTCGTGGCAACAATGTCTGGTATTTCCGAGGTTAATCCACTGTGTCCTCATTACATCTGCCCAAAATGCTGCAACAGCGAATTCATCGAAGACGGCAGCTATGGCTCAGGGTTCGACTTACCCTCAAAAAATTGTCCGAAATGCGGAACGGAGTATCACCGCGACGGACATGACATTCCCTTTGAAACATTTTTAGGTTTCGATGGCGACAAAACGCCTGACATAGACCTTAATTTTTCGGGTGAATATCAAAACGACGCACACAGATTCACTGAAAATCTGTTCGGAAAAGATAACGTTTTTAAAGCCGGCACAATCGGCACTATTGCAATAAAAACCGGAATAGGATTCACTAAAAAATTCGCTGAAGAAAGAGGCCTCACTCTTGGCAGAGCGGAGGAAATTCGTCTGGCAAAAGGTTGCACAGGAGTTAAGCGCACAACGGGCCAGCATCCCGGCGGAATGGTTGTTGTTCCGAAAGATATGGAAATTTACGATTTTTGTCCTGTCCAGCGCCCTGCAAATGACCAAAATTCCGACAACATAACAACTCATTTTGACTTTCATGCAATTCACGATAATATATGTAAACTTGACGAACTCGGTCATGATGTGCCTTCGGTGTATCGTTATCTGGAAGATTACACCGGCGTTAAAGTCACGGACGTTTCCATGAGTGACCCAAAAGTTATGTCACTTTTCACTTCAACCAAAGCATTGGGGGTCAAACCGACGGACATAGACTCTCAAACAGGAACATTCTCTTTACCCGAAGTCGGGACAAACTTTGTGCGGCAGATGTTAATTGAAGCCAAGCCCAAAACATTCTCTGATTTACTCCAGATTTCAGGACTTTCCCACGGCACGGATGTGTGGCACGGCAATGCGCATGAGCTTATTAAAAGCGGCATTTGCACTATTTCGGACGTCATCGGCACGCGTGATAATATTATGGTTTATCTGATGCACAAGGGTGTGGAACCTAAACTTGCGTTCAAAATCACGGAGATAATCCGCAAAGGCAAAGCCACAAAACTTTTAACGAAAGAGCACATTGATACAATGAAAACTCACGAGGTGCCGGATTGGTATATTTCCTCATGCATGAAAATAAAATACATGTTCCCAAAAGCCCATGCCGCTGCTTATATGATTTCCACGCTTCGGTTCGGTTGGTACAAAGTCTACAGGCCGCTTGAATACTATGCCGCATATTTTACTGTCCGCGGGGAAGATTTTGACGGCTTAGTCGTAATGCAAGGACGAAACGCAGTCAAAAAGAAAATGGCCGAAATAACAACCAAAGGCAAAGAAGCCAGCGCAAAAGAAAATGCAGCTCACGCGACTCTTCAGATAATAAACGAAATGCTGGCTCGAGGCATTGAAATCCTGCCGGTGGATTTATATAAATCCCACTCTTACAAATATCTAGTTGAAGACGGCAAAATAAGACTTCCATTTGCGTCACTTTCAGGGATTGGCGTATCCGCAGCGCAAAACCTGGAAGAAGCGAGCAAGGAAGGCCCATACATCTCAATAGATGACATTCAAATCAGGGCAAAAGTTACAAAAGCTGTAATCGAAACCATGCAGGAAGCCGGCATTTTAAAAGGCTTGCCGGAAAGCAATCAGATATCATTTTTTTAATATAATAATCTGGCTTATTTCTCTAAATTTGGTTCTGAAAAATCAAATTCGCGGTAATACTCCTTGGTTTCAGCGTTGCGAACAACCGCAGATTTATTTTTTTCAAGCATTTTTGACAAGGCATAAAAATCTACCCAAATTTCATTGTCACACTCTTTCTGTGACTCATCAAAAATCAGCTGCAAGCCAATGTGCAGGTGGCTTGTTTTAATGTTGTTGACGTTTTCTTCCTTGCTGTATCCCGTCCTGCCAACGTAGCCGATAACATCCCCCGCCTTAACAACTTTGCCCTCGATTAAATCCACATGAAAAGGTCTGTTCTGGCGCAGGTGGGCGTAATAATAATACCTTTTTTTATCAAAACTGCGGATTCCAACCCGCCACCCGCCATATTGATTCCAACCCATAATTTCAACTGTGCCGGACTCAACCGCTATAACAGGCGTCCCCACAGCACACATCATGTCGTGGCCCAGATGCGGACGCGAAAAACCGTATGAACGCGCACTGCCAAAATCATCAAAGTGACAATATGGAAAAGTTCTGGCAATCGGAGAAAATACTTTCAATCCGTAAATTTCCTCCCACGCTGCCTCTTCCCCTTCATTTTTCGGACCTTTCTGAATTTTATAACTACCCAAAAACTCTTGAAGAACAGCACTATAGGCTTCATTATAGTAATTATAATTTTTCATGCTTTTAGTGATTTCCGGCATAGCAGTGCCGTTTTTAAGTTTTTCTATTACATCGTCCATATCAGAATCTTTGTATTTTTTGAAGTCACCGCCGTATTTTGCACCAAGATACGCCAACACCTCAATCCAGTTGATTTTAACTTCAGTGCCTTGAGATTTTATGTCCGCTTTCATGGCTTTGTCAAGCGCCTCAAACGTAGGATTAAACTCTACGTATTTTATTAATTTCTTCCCGCTGCCACAATTTTCCTGCGCTCCAACGGAAAGTTTATCTTTATTCAAAAACAGCACCGCACCTAAAACACTAATAAGCACTAGCGCAAATGCAATAATCGTCCCTTTTTTTATTCTTAATACAAACAAATTTTCGTCACTCCGCATCTAAAAAATCACAAATAATATATATGAAATCCCTGGGAACAAAATACATAACCATTATTTTTTGGTTCTATTATAAAAAATTCCGACCCTGCTAAAATTGGCAGAATCGGAAAAGTTAAAATTATTAAATCAACTTTTAATCTTCAATTTTAATAGCGTCTACCGGGCAAATTTCCTTAGCTTCAGTTGACTTATCTTGACTAGCTTCCGGCACTTCATCAACGATTGTTTCAGATTTACTATTGTCATCATAAGCAAAAACCTCCGGGCAAATGTCTATACACATCCCGCAACCGATGCACGCTTCCTGGTCAACAATTGCTTTCATAATTTCATCCTCTCTGAAAATGTATGTAAAATTTTTTGGAAATCTCGTCTTTTAATTATATACAAAATTTTGTTATATATCAATCAAAATTAGACTCGAAAAAATACGGTCATATTTTCACCAATCCTATGCAAATAATCTACATTTTCGGTCTTGTTAACGCAAATCATGTGATTATTCACAATATATACACAGTGTCAGATTTATTACCAATATATACCTCTTGAATTATATATGTTTATTTAATAAATTTATAATAAAGGAATGTTTTATGGTCATTATTTACGAAAAAATGAATAATTTATTGTAAATGTGTAAAACTAGTTTTAATTAGGGGTATTTAGTGGCTGAAACTGGGGTTTTAAGCGTCATTACTATCACCTCCAAAGGCAGAAAATTCACAAAAAACAATGTCGAAAAAAGAAAAACAGGAGTGCTCAATCGCACACCTGAGGAGGTAATCAAATTGAAAGCAACAGGAATTGTCAGAAGAATAGATGAGCTCGGAAGAATCGTGATACCGAAAGAAATAAGGCGAACTTTGCGCATACGCGAAGGCGATCCGCTTGAAATTTACACGGATATTTCCGGTGAAATAATATTTAAAAAATATTCCGCAGTGGGTGAGATTTCTCTTTTTGCAGCGCGTTATGCGGACGTACTTTCACGCTCAATTTCAATGCCTATATTAATTTCAGACAGGGACCACGTCGTAGCAGCTTCGGGAATTCCCAAAAAAGAATTCCTAGAACGCCGCATTACTTCATATCTTGAAGACTTAATGGATTCAAGGCAAAACTTTTCTGCTTATGAATCTAAAAATGATAAATTTTTGCCAGTTGAAGGCATGGAAACTCCTGCGGTTCTAGCTTCACCAATCATATCCGCCGGGGACGTTATCGGCAGCATAATGGTTTTAAAAGACGAAAGCAAAATCAATGAGTCAGAAGCCGCCTTCAATACAAAACTCGTGAAAATTTCTGCTGAGTTCCTCGGTAAACAAATGGAAGACTAATTTAAAATCAAACTTTTCCCCGTCATTTCGGCGGGGATTTTTAGTCCTAAAATTTGTAACATTGTCGGGGAAATATCGCAAAGCTTACCAGATTTTTTAAGTTTACACGGATAATTTATAATACTAAAAGGCACTAAATTAGTTGTGTGTGCAGTAAACATACTTCCATTTTTATCCGTCATCTTTTCGGCGTTTCCATGGTCAGCGGTAATAATCATAGCGCCGCCGCAATTTTTAACTTCATTTGCAAACTTTTCAATGCACTTATCAACCGCTTCTACTGATTTAACAGTTGCCTCAAAATTACTGGTATGCCCCACCATATCAGCATTGGCGTAATTAATAACAATCACGTCATATTTTTTTTGTTTTATAACTTCAATAACCTTTTCGGTGATTTCATAAGCGCTCATTTCAGGCTTTTCATCATAAGTTTCAACTTTCGGAGAAAGTATAATAATTCTGTCTTCGTTATCATAAGGCTCTTCCGCTCCGCCATTAAAAAAGAAAGTAACGTGTGCATATTTCTCAGTTTCTGCGATTCTAAGCTGGTTTAAGCCTTGTTCAGAGATATATTCTCCAAATATATTTTTTAGCGCTCTGTGCTTAAATATCACGCCCATATTCGTTATGTTGTTATCATATTCAGTAAAACAGGCATACCTTTGGGGAAATACCCTATTCACACAATCTAAGCTTAAATTTTCATCAACAAACGCTCTTGTTATCTGCCTTGCCCTGTCCGCGCGAAAATTAAAGCAAATTACAGCATCATTTTCAGTCATTCCCTGGTATTCCTTATTAACCACAGGAACAATAAATTCATCCGTAATTCCCTGCTTGTAAGACTTGCGCACAAAATCCACAGCTGATTCAAACCGCTCCCCCTCAGCGCTTGCCATTGCACTGTACGCTATTGCGGTACGATTCCATCGGTTATCCCTATCCATAGAATAAAATCTACCGGAAATTGTTTCGATGCGACCAATTCCTAGCTCTTTAATCTTCTTTTCTAAATCCCTGATATAACCAACTCCGGACTTGGGGGAAGTATCCCGCCCATCCAGCCAGGCATGAATACACACTTTATCCACGTGATGCAACTTTGCCATATTTAAAAGTGCGTAAAGATGATTAATGTGACTATGCACTCCGCCGTCAGATAGCAAGCCTATAAAATGCAGCGAAACACCGTTTTTTGTCACATATTTTATCATATTAAGTAATTCTTCATTCTCGTAAAAACTACGATTTTCAATACATTTATTAATAAATGTCAGGTCTTGATAGACTATCCTTCCGGCACCAATATTCGTGTGTCCCACTTCAGAATTACCCATTTGCCCTTCCGGAAGGCCAACATCCAAACCAGAAGCCTTTAATGCAGTTGTGGGGCAGCTACTAAATACACTGTCTAAAAAGGGTGTGTTAGCATGAAATATAGCATCACCACTGCTTTCATCACCTATCCCAAAACCATCCAAAATAGTTAATACTAAGGGTTTATTCTTCATTTTAAAATTTATCACCACACATAAAATATTAATTATTTACGTTTAATCATAACATAAATAACTCTCTACGCCAATTTAGCACAAAATTTTTGACTAGAATTACATTAGAGGAAACTGAAGCTAATTCCCTCAAATTTAAAATGAATCTGCAACCCATTTTTACTATTTCAACAAATTATGAATAACGCTCAAAAGCTTGCTTGACCTGTCAAACGATACTTCCCATACACCCATTCCAGCAAAACCCTTGGATTTGGCAAAATTCACTTTTTCAGTCATGGATTGCTCATTTTCAAAGCTTATAAACGTGTTATTACCAAACAAATACGGAACTTTGGAATCGCTATCAAAAAAAATTTTGTAAGATGAGTCGTTTAAAAATTTAGCTGCAATCTCGTCGTAAGAAAGCGAATTCGAACCTGTAAACGTACTGCCAAGCCCGTTATTAACGGTATTTGTTACTGTGTACTGGTATCCGTAAAAAGGTACACCTAGGACCAGTTTAGAAGCTGGAACTCCTGCATTTAAGAAAACGTTAATACCCTGGCTTACGCTCCCTTGCCCTGCCGAAGGAACGCCTGTTTTCACATAGAGGGGAGCATTAAAATTAGCGTAATGATCCCACGGACCATTGAAGTCGTATCCCATAATAAACATGAAATCGACAATTGAAGCCACACTATTCGCTTCTATTTTGTTTATATATCCAGCAGTTGGTGCAACAGCCATGGTTAGGTAATAATTTTTCCCGTCTTTGGCACTTTGTTCATTTAATTTGTTCCTAAGCGCACTTAGTAGCAGTGTCAAATTTTGCTTGTCTTCAGGCCTGTTTGTATTTCCGGATAGTCCCCCTGAAACAGGATATTCCCAATCAATATCAACACCGTCAAAACCATGGTCCAAAACAAAATTTAGACAATTTTGCGCAAATATTTCTCTATTCGCACCGCTTGCCGCAGCATTCGAAAAAAATTTAGAATAATCCCACCCGCCAATTGAAATTAAAGTTCTAAAATTTTTGTTGTTTTTCTTAATATTTCTAAGCGATTCAAAATTTTTTAAATCAACGTTTGAGTCTACAAGCCCTATGCTAAGGTCACTTTTCAAATCTGCAAAAGCATAGTTCAGATGCGTGATTTTTGAAGTGTCGATATTGTCTGGCGTAAAACCTTTATACCTCGACCAACACATATAATACCCGACCACATGCTTGCCTTTAGCGGGCGGAGGCGGAGATGGTAAGGAAGGATACGACGGAACATGCGCTGTATTTGCACCATTGGTATTCTCTGAATTTAATGAATTGAAAGATTTGCTTTCCGAATTATCTTTAGGCACATTTCCACTCTTTTCTGAGTCTAACTTTCCGCTTTCATCAGTTTCTTCAAAATTTTCATTGTTTTCATTATGGATTTCATCAGCATTGTCCTTTTGAGAAGCCATAAATTCATTTCCTTTAATATCAGATAATTCGTTGGCATTTTGATATTCCACAAAATTACGCGCTGAATTAAATATAATTGGAATAAAACCCAAGAATATCAGTAAACCTAAAGAAAACGTAATAAAAAATTTTTTCTTGTTGTTCTTTATGAAATAAATAATGTTTTGAAATTTGTTTTTTATTCTCATAATTCTCCTTTTAAAGCAAAAATAAAATTTATAAAATTAGTTTTTCCTAATTTAATACCTTTTACTAATTACTTTTAAAAGGATTTTTACACATCTATAAAATTAAACATTTTTTCACAAAACAAGGTGTCTATTTTCAATATTTGACATCCATTAAATCTAACCGGATTATTTAAGACCTTAGTTAGCTGAGAGAACATTTACATTTAACAAATCTCACCACCATAAATTCTTAAAATACGTGTTTATCATTTTTTGAAGTTCCAGTATAATAAATTTATGAGGATTTTAAGAGTATATTTCATTAAATTTAATGTCGAATTGTTTCAAATATAAATTTTGCTAATGTTTAAAATCCATATAAATGCCGACTTGTTTCGTAACCTTTCATAGATTCCTATACCAGACCAAAACAGCTTAAATAATCCATTTTTACTTTACAAAATAAAATTAAAAACATGGACTAAATATCTCGGGTGAAAATAATGAGCATGAAACAATTAAAAACAAAAGCTGGCAATCTTCCAGATAATCCCGGTGTATACATAATGAAGGACACTGGTAACAACATTATACATCGGCAAAGCAAAGTCATTAAAAAAAAGAGTAACTAGTTACTTCATTGCACTTAACAAACATACCAGTAAAGTTGCGGCCATGGTTTCGCATGTGGGTGATTTTGAATACATCCTCACAGACAGCGAATTTGAAGCGTTAATTTTGGAATGCAGCTTAATAAAACAGCATATGCCGAAATATAATATTTTGCTAAAAGATGACAAGGGTTACAGCTATTTGAAAATCACGAAAGAAAAATGGCCGAGAATACTTTCCGTAAAGCAAAAACTAA
>CAYJIV010000040.1:0-8347 GCA_964370325.1 uncultured Eubacteriales bacterium | reverse complement strand
AAACGCCGTAATTATCTAATTTTTGGGGTTGTTTTCTTATGCGTTTGTCGTGGTAAATTTGTGAGTTTGTAGTATACTATATAGTTGAAATTTTAAATTTGAAAGTAGGGATGTTTTATGAACCAACATATATCCAAAATGATTGACAAAATAATGAATGATGACGCACTTTGCGAAGAATTGGTGAGGCAGAAATCACCAGAAGATGTGTATAATTTTTGTATTGAAGTAGAAAAAGGTTATACGCAGGACGAGCTTTGGGAGTTTATCGAAAACACTTTGGAACAGGACATCCCTTACCCTGAAGAAATGGAAGATGTTTATATGAACCAGGTAACAGGTGGCCAAAAAGCTAGAATATTTACGAGAGTTATGGCTTATTCTTTATCTGCATTAACTATGATGACTGCAGTTAATATGAATTCAGAAATTTCAGCTGTTGATTCAGCGACACCAGCTCAACGTGCACAATTAATTGCTCAAAAGGAGCCGAGTTTTTGGCAAAAATACAAACGACTGCTGCTTGCCGCTGGCGCACTTGGGCTTTTTGCATTGGGTGGTTTTGCAGTTTATAAATATAAGACTAGACAACCGGGAGATCCAGTGCAAGATTCTACCAATCAGTTGAAAAAGGACGCTGAAAAAAGTCGTTTGGCAATTATAAAAGATCTGCAAAACCGGCTGAAACCTAATTGGCGTGGTAACCTTCCTGCAAATGCTCCCGAGCTTCAGCAACAACTCGATGCGTTATTGGCACGGCCAGCTGATAAACCTATAAGTGACCGAGGACAAGCCTGGTATAATTCACTTTGGAATTCGCTTTACGAAGCAAGAGGTATTGGAGGACTTGCAGCTGGTGCTGGTTTGACGGTGCTATTAATAGCGGACGCAAGCAGTGTGGCAAAAAAAATCACACACATTGGTAACGCAAGGTATACTTTTAATGACATATGGGAGTCCATGAAAGATTGGCGCAAATGGGTAGCTAACAAAATGTTTGCGGAAGAGTATAACGTAAATGATGCATTTCATAATCTGGATATTCTTTTTGAAGAAATTAAAGGGCAGGAAAAAGCTAAAGCTCAGGTTAAAAGCGTGGTTTATGGAATCATACACAAACGTAATCAGGAAAAATTAACTGGTAAAAAGCCTGAACGGGGTAACGTACTTTATTTTGCGGGCCCTTCAGGCGTTGGCAAAACACTTATGGCTGAAGGGTTAGTTACCAAGAAAATTTTAACTGCCAATCCCGAGCCCTTCGCAATTTCTGCATCGATCATAGATAAAGACAGCACAAGGGAGTCTATAATAGATCAGCTTTTTGGATTAAGTTATGGCGGTTACGGTGGTTATGGTGGTTATGGAGATTATGGAGATTACGGTGGAAGCGGCAGAGCAACGGCAAAACCAAAAAATTTGGTTAAGTATATAAATGACAATCCTGATGGTGTTGTTATAATAAATGAATATGATAAGATGTGGAGTCCCGGTCTGGATGAAATATTTAGGTCGGTTTTGGATGGCGGTAAGATAAATGTAAAGGGGCAAACAATTGACTGTTCTGGTATAACATTTATTTTAACATCTAATGAAAGTGTGAAATCCATTACAGGCGGCAATCAGGAAATTGAAACGAAAGATGAAGTCGACGATGGAACAGGGTCACGAACAAGTATTAAGCATGACAAGTCATTCCTTAACCGTTTGAAAATAATTGAATTTGAAAATCTGGACGCTGAAGAATATGCAAAAATAGCAAAAGATGCATTCAAAAAATATATAACAAGTTACTGGTCAAGACCTGATGTTGCAAATATAGATGTTGTGATTGGCGATGAGTGCATGGAAAAATTATCCCACGTTATAGAAAAAAGGAATCAGGGGGCAAGACCTATATTTACAGAATTTGAATCTAACTTGTCAAGAGATATAAGTATGCAAGTGAAAGATGCAGCTGTGGATGGTTATAAAATCACTAAAATAGTTGTTGGTTTCGATTCTGCAAGTGAAGAGTTTTCTTTAGACGTAAGTAGAGAGATTCTCGCAAATTAAATGATTAGGGGATGCAAAATTTCAATGAAAAAAGTCATGTATAGTGCAATTCAACCAAGTGGAAAAATGACAATTGGTAATTATCTTGGTGCAATAAAAAATTGGGTAAATTTCCAAGATGAGTACAACTGCATTTTTGCACTTGCAGACCTTCATACAATCACTGTGCGGCAGGATCCATTTCAATTTAAAAAAAACGTTATGGAATTATACGCCTTATTTTTGGCTTGCGGAATTGATCCTGAAAAAAGTATATTTTTCATTCAAAACCACGTATACACACATGCCGAGCTTGCCTGGATTTTAAATTGCTATACACAATTCGGGGAACTTTCCCGTATGACTCAATTTAAAGATAAATCCAAACAACATGCAGACAACATCAACGCGGGATTGTTTTGCTACCCAAGCCTTATGGCAGCAGACATTTTGTTATATCAGGCGGATTTTGTACCCGTAGGGCATGATCAAAAACAGCATGTTGAAATCACAAGAAATATTGCACAGCGTTTTAACGGAATTTACGGTGATATATTTAATATTCCCGAGCCGCTCGTGCCAAAAATCGGTGCGAGGGTGATGTCCCTGCAAGAACCGAACAAAAAAATGTCCAAATCCGATTTCAACGTTAATTCATATGTTGCAATCCTTGACGAGCCGGATGTTATCATGAAAAAATTTAAGAAGGCGGTTACGGATTCGGGATCTGATATAAAATTTACAAATAATGGTACCGGCGTGGACAATTTAATAACAATTTATTCTGCGATGACGAACACGGATATTAAAGATGTTGAAAATCAATTTGAGGGCAAAGGTTACGGAGATTTCAAACTGGCTGTCGCAAATGCAGTTGTAGAAAAATTAGCACCCATTAAAATAAAGTTTAGTGATTATATAAAAAATCCAGATTATTTAGAATCGTGTTACAAAAAAGCCGCTGAAAAAGCACTAGGAATTTCTGAAAAAACCTTGAGAGAAGTTAAAGAAAAAATTGGTTTTATATGCTGAAAATAATCTCCCGGAGTTTTGACCGGGAGATTAAACTTTTAAAGTGTAATTTTTTTGTATATCTTCTTACCTTTTTTAATTACGATTCCATTTTTTAAAGTTGCAGCGTCTATTTCGAAATTTAGGTTATCAATTTTTTGATTGTCAATTGTAATCCCGCCTTGCTCAACCAGGCGCCGTGCCTCACTTTTAGACGTTGCTAAATTAGATTTTACTAATAGATTTAAAATATCTATTTTTTCGTCCGCTAAATCTTCTAAAGATATTTTGTACATTGGCATGTCTTCCATGTTTCCTGCTCCAAATATTGATTTCGCCGCATTTTGAGCTTTAGTTGATTCTTCTTCTCCGTGTACAAGTTTTGTCACTTCAAATGCCAAAACGTCTTTAGCTTGATTTAAATCTTGACCTTCAAGCTTATCATATTTATTTATTTGGTCGACGGGTAAAAATGTGAGTATTTTCATGCATTTTGTGACGTCTTTATCATCAACATTTCTCCAATATTGGTAGAATTCGTATGGCGAAACTCTTCCAGGATCCAACCATAGTGCACCTTTTTCAGTTTTGCCCATCTTTTTGCCTTCGCTTGTAGTTAAAAGCGTAAAAGTCAAACCGTATGCTTCTTTTCTGTCCATTCGGCGGATTAAATCCACTCCGCCGAGAATATTACTCCATTGGTCATCCCCACCAAGTTGGAGGAAACAGTCGTATTTCCTGTTGAGAACCACAAAATCATAGCTTTGCATTATCATATAATTTAGTTCAAAAAATGAAAGTCCTTTTTCCAAGCGCTGTTTGTAGCATTCTGCTGCCAACATTTTATTGACTGAAAAATGTACGCCGACTTCTCTTAAAAAATCAATATAATTGAGCTTGGAAAGCCAATCTGCATTGTTAACAACAATCGCTTTACCATTAGAAAAATCAATAAATTTTTCCGCTTGCTTTTTAAAACGAGCAATGTTGTAATCAATTTCTTCTTTTGTGAGCATCTTGCGCATATCTGTTTTCCCGGATGGGTCGCCAATCATTCCCGTTCCGCCGCCAAAAAGTATAATTGGAATGTGCCCAGCCCTTTGTAAACGTGCCATTATCAAAATTTGTAAAAGCGAGCCCACGTGTAAGCTAGGTGCTGTCGGGTCAAATCCAATATAAAACATAACTTTTTGGTTTTTCAGCATTTCTCTGACTTTTTCTAAGTTTGTAACTTGTGCAATTAAGCCGCGTTCCTCTAAATCTTTATAAATATCCAAATTTGTCCACTCCGATAATTTTTTCAAAAAATCTACTTGACACACAAATAAATTTCAAGTAAACTATTATACTGCGTTATAATACGTGTAAATATTAAAATTACTACTATGTTAACACGATTTTATTGAAAAATCAAGTAGGAATATATGATTTTATGTCACATTTTACCCACATATCACTTTAAAATTTTGGGCACATTTTCAATGTGTTTGATTTTATATTGTTGTATCTTTTAATTTTCCTTACATTAAATATATGAAGGCTGTGATAAGTTGTTTTTGAGTATATGAAAATAATCATTAAAAATACAAAATCGTTAAATAAATGAAATTGGAGTGTTTTAAATCTATGGTTAACGTCAAACCAGTTAAACTTGGTAACACAACCAGAATGAGTTTTTCAAAGATAGACGAGGTGATAAAACTTCCGAATCTCATAGAAATTCAAAAAAAATCTTATCAGTGGTTTTTAGACGAGGGGCTTCGCGAAGTTTTCAAGGATGTGTCCGGAATCACTAATTATACGGGCAATTTAGTGTTGGATTTCATTGATTACACCATGGATGTAGACAATCCTAATTATAATGTGAACGAATGCAAAGAGCGTGAGACCACGTATGCTGCAGCATTACGTGTTACCGCAAGGCTTTTGAACCGCGAAAGCGGAGAAGTTAAAGAATCAGACGTTTTTATGGGGGACTTTCCTCTTATGACAAAAAACGGTACGTTTATCATAAATGGTGCCGAACGTGTGGTAATATCTCAGCTTGTACGTTCGCCTGGGGTATATTTTAAAATGGATTATGATAAAACCGGTAAAGAGCTTTATGGTGTAACGATTATCCCCAATCGTGGCGCATGGCTTGAATATGAGAGTGATTCCAATGATGTGATGTATGTTAGAATTGACAAAAACAGAAAAATTCCGATTACGACATTCATACGCGCTCTAGGATTAACAAGTGACGAGGAAATTCTTGAATATTTCGGTGAAGACGATGCCATAAAAGCGACTATAGAAAAAGACATAAGTAAAACTTTGGAAGAAGGGTTATTTGAAGTTTACAGAAAGCTTCGTCCGGGTGAGCCGCCTACAGTTGAAAATGCTCAATCATACATAAATTCTCTCCTTTTTGATGCAAGAAGGTATGATTTGTCCCGCGTTGGGAGATATAAATACAACAAAAAGCTTGCCATAGCATCAAGGCTTAAAGGGCAAGAGGTCACGCAACCCATACCTAATCCTATGACAGGCGAAATCATGGCTGATATTGGTGAAGTGATAACAGAGAAAAAAGCGCAAAAAATAGAAGAGGCCGGCGTTTGCATGGCATATGTAAAAGTTCAGGACAAAGAAGTTAAAATTATCTCCAATGGCATGGTAGATATCAATAAATTCATAAAATTTGATGCGAAAAAAGAATGTAATGTCCGTGAAAAAGTAAGATTTAGTGTTCTTATGGAAATTTTAGAATCCTGTAAAAATGATAAAGAACTGAAAGTGGCTATTAAGAGCCGGTTGGATGAACTTGTTCCAAAACATATCATAATTGATGACATTTTTGCATCCATAAATTATATGAACAATTTAAATCATGGAATTGGTATTACGGATGATATCGATCATCTAGGAAATAGAAGAATTCGTTCTGTTGGTGAGCTTTTACAAAATCAGGTAAGAATCGGATTTGCAAGGTTAGAGCGGGTAATCCGTGAAAGAATGACTCTTCAGGCGCAAGATTTAGAGGTAATCACTCCAAATGCACTTATTAATATTCGGCCAATTGTCGCCGCGATTAAAGAGTTTTTTGGTTCTTCGCCGCATTCGCAATTTATGGATCAAACTAATCCGCTTTCAGAACTTACGCATAAAAGAAGACTTTCTGCCTTGGGACCTGGCGGACTTTCTAGAGATAGGGCAGGATTTGAGGTTCGTGACGTTCATTACAGTCATTACGGCCGTATGTGCCCAATCGAAACTCCAGAGGGACCGAATGTCGGGCTGATTTCCTACTTATCAACATTTGCCCAAATTAATGAATATGGATTTATTGAAGCACCATTTAGAAAAGTGGATAAAAAAACTGGTGTGGTAACTGCTGACGTGGTTTATATGACGGCTGATGAAGAAGACGACTACGTTGTGGCGCAGGCAAACGAGCCGTTGGATGAAAAAAGCTGTTTTGCCAATGCCAAAGTCAACGGACGATATCGCGATCAGTTTGTGGAAATCGAGCGAGAAAATGCAGATTTTATGGATGTTTCACCAAAAATGGTTGTGTCGGTTGGCACGTCAATGATACCATTCTTGGAAAATGACGACGCGAACCGTGCGTTAATGGGTGCGAACATGCAGAAGCAAGCTGTACCGCTTTTAAAAACTGAGGCGCCCATAGTTGGAACTGGAATGGAATATCAAGCTGGTGTGGATTCGGGTGTTTGTGTCGTTGCCAAAGAAGAAGGTGTGGTTAAAAGCGTTAGCTCAAATAAAATAGTTGTAAGGTATGATTCTGGCGAGGAAGAAATATTTAATTTGACCAAATTCACACGTTCCAATCAGAGCACATGTGTTAATCAAGTCCCGATAGTTGCCGCAGGTCAAAAATTCAATGCAAATGAAGTCCTTGCTGACGGACCTGCAACGAATAATGGCGAAATCAGTCTTGGAAAAAACTCTTTGATTGCCTTTATGGCGTGGGAAGGTTACAACTATGAAGACGCTATTTTAATTAGTGAAAAAATTGTTCGTGAAGATGTTTATACTTCTATTCATATCGAAAAATATGAGCTTGAAGCTAGAGATACCAAACTTGGGGCGGAAGAAATTACGCGTGATATACCAAATGTTAATGAAGACTTGCTCAGAGATTTAGATGAAGACGGTATAATTCGAGTTGGTGCCGAAGTTCGTGCAGGTGATATATTAGTTGGGAAAATCACCCCAAAGGGTGAAACTGAATTAACTGCTGAGGAACGGCTTTTGCGTGCAATATTCGGTGAAAAAGCAAGAGAGGTTCGCGATACTTCTTTGCGAATTCCACACGGAGAGTATGGAATTGTTGTAGACGTAAAGGTTTTCACTCGTGAAAATAGTAAAGATGAATTACAGCCGGGCGTAAATAAGGTTGTAAGATGTTATGTTGCACAAAAAAGAAAAATTTCCGTTGGAGATAAAATGGCAGGACGCCATGGAAACAAAGGCGTTGTATCTAAAATTCTCCCAGTTGAAGACATGCCATTTTTGCCAGATGGTACGCCAATTGACATTGTTTTGAATCCACTAGGAGTTCCGTCCCGTATGAATATTGGGCAGGTGCTTGAGGTGCATTTGGGTTATGCTGCAAAAGCATTAGGCTGGAAAGTTATGACCCCAGTTTTTGATGGTGCAAGTGAGAATTGCATATTTAAATATTTGGAAAAAGCAGGCTACAGTGCTGACGGCAAAGTACATTTGAAAGATGGACGTACGGGAGAATATTTTGATAACCCTGTTACCGTAGGGTATATGTATTATTTGAAATTGCATCATCTTGTTGATGATAAAATTCACGCTAGGTCAACAGGGCCATATTCGTTGGTTACTCAGCAACCGCTGGGTGGTAAAGCGCAGTTCGGGGGCCAGCGTTTCGGAGAAATGGAAGTTTGGGCGCTTGAAGCATATGGTGCTGCTTATACGCTTCAAGAAATTCTTACAGTTAAATCTGATGACGTTGTCGGAAGGGTTAAAACGTATGAGTCAATTGTTAAAGGGCAGAACGTGCCGAAGCCGGGTATTCCGGAGTCTTTCAAAGTTTTAATTAAAGAAATGCAGTCTATGGGACTGGATTTATCAGTGCTTGATAAAAACAATAATGAAATAGACTTAAGGCGCGATTTTGATAACGAAGATGACATTGTAATTTCTATTGAAAAAGAGGCACTTGGCCCGGAAGTTATGAATGAAAATGCACCAGGATATGAAATTGGAGAAGTGCATGCGGATTTAGAAGAAGACACCACTTATGACGATAACAATTTTTCTGATGATT
>CAYJIV010000039.1:0-8513 GCA_964370325.1 uncultured Eubacteriales bacterium | reverse complement strand
AAAACGCCGTAATTATCTAATTTTTGGGGTTGTTTTCTTATGCGTTTGTCGTGGTTATCAAAGCTGCCGATTACCACTTTAGTGTATCGCAATAAACAAAATTAATCAACTTTTAAATTCATTTTTGTTGCTATAATGCTTTTTGCTATACCGATCCATTTGCAGTATTATAGTCTTATAAAACGGGGTGAAAATGGAGATGCTACAATTAATACTCGACAGGTGCGGCAACGGTAAAACGGAAAAATTACGTGAATTTTTAAAACAAGAATTAAATAGCGGTAACAACAAAATAATTTTGCTTGTCCCCGAACAAAGCTCATTTGGGAACGAAAAAAACCTTCTGGATCTTTTAGGCAACCGTGCCTTCAATAAAATTAAAGTCCTAAGTTTCTCCAGAATACCGGATTTCATCTCCCAAACACTGAACATTCCGCCATTCACTCCACCCAGCGACTGCATTAAGAACATTTTAGTCAACATCGCAATTGAAAACACAAAGTCAAAATTAAAGCTTTACATAAAAAACTCTGACAACACTGAAATCACAAATATTATGATAAAAACCATGCAAATGTTCAAGGATAACCAAATTACAACGGATAAGCTCGAAGAGATGATTGGTAAAGTAACCCAACAAAATCTCAAGCAAAAAATAACTGAATGCAAACTTGTCATAGAGACATTTGAATCCCTTGCAAAAGAAAAATTTCAAAACTTTCCGAACAATTTTGAAATTTTAGAAATAATTAGGAACAATAATATTTTCTCTAATTATAGCATTTTTATTGATGAATTTAGCAGCTTCACACCGCACCAATATGCAATTTTAGAATTGATGTTAAAGCAGGCAAAAGACGTTTACATAACTTTGTGTTCCGATATGGTTGAAACTGATGACTTTAGTCTATTCTCCTGTACTCAAAAAACCATCAAAATTTTGAAAAACATTGCTAAAAAGCACGATATTGAAATTTACAAACCTCTTTTACTAGACAAAACCACAAGATTCCGCAATCTGGAACTTTCACTCCTTGAAAAAAATATTTTTGAGCCTCAGAAAAACTCGTTTGAGCATGCTCCTAAAAACATCCATATTTACAGCGCAAATGACATTTATGACGAGTGCGAAAACGTGGCTAGAATTATTAGAAAATTAGTAATTGAAAATGGTCATCAATATAAAAATTTCACAATTATCACCCGTGACATTGAGCAATACGGCGATATTTGTAAAAATATTTTGAAAAAATATGATATTCCCTGCTTTGTCGACACACCTGAAAAAGTATTCAATAAAAATCTTGTAAACTTAGTTCTTGCGGCATTTGATATTATTCACTTTAATTATACAAGCAACGATATTTTCAGATTTTTGAAAACAGGTTTGACGGAATTTAACATCGAAGAAATTTCTTTAATTGAAAACTACGCATTGATGTGGGACATAAAAGGCGCACAATGGTTGGACAATTTCACAATGCATCCGTCAGGCTTTTCCGAAAAATTCGATGAAAAAGATGAGCAATTGCTTGTACATTTAAAAGAACTTAGATATCAAATCATATCGCCTTTGCAGAATTTCAAGAAAAATATTTCGCGCACCACTGGAGATGAAATCGCAAAAGCAGTCTATATCTTGTTAGAGGAAATAAATACGGCGGAAAATTTGTGCACGCTTTGCGGAAAATTAATTCAAGAGAACAAGCCGCATCTGGCAGAACAACAATCCAAACTTTGGGATATCTTAATGGACACTTTAAACGATACTGCTGTGCTTTTAAAAGGCCAATACATGACTTCTAAAAAATATCTGGAAGTGCTGATTTCCGCACTAGATTGCGCCGATCTATCATTCATCCCACAGAGTCTAGACGACGTTGTTATAGCATCCATCAGCAGAATAAGACTAGCCGACCCGAAAATTGTGTTCATCGTTGGAGCGGTAAATGGCGAATTCCCTATGGTGCCAGTACAGTCCGAATTTTTTACGGACACTGAAATCAAAAGTTTAGCGTCACTTGGTTTCCAACTTTGCGACAACACGGAAGATTATCTTTTAAAAGAAAGGTTTTTAGCCTACACCGCCATTGCAAGCCCTTCTCAGAGATTGTATGTCAGCTGGCCGGCATTAAATAAAACAGGCAAAGGAAAGCTGCCTTCTGAAATTATTAAAGAAATCAAAAGTGTTTTTCCAAATTTGAAAATTAAAGACAGCATGAGCACAAACGATGAAGACTGCCTTTTTGCAGAAAAACCTGCATTTGAATTCTGTGCGAAAAACTGGAGACAATCTTCCATTTTGGAGAATACTTTGAAAGAATATTTTCAAAAAAATGAAACTTACAAAGAAAAATTTGCAGCTATTGAAAGAGCGTCGCAAAAACAACTAATGAATTTCAAAACAGCTGAAAACTCAAAAAACTTATTCAGCTTCGGCAAAAATTTGAGAATTTCAGCATCGCAGGTGGAAAGATATCACACCTGCAGGTTCAGCTACTTCTGTGAGTACGGTTTGCAGGCAAAATCCCGTAAACCGGCAAAATTTGGAGCTTTGGAATACGGAAATCTCGTACACTTTTTCCTTGAAAAATTGTTTAAAAAATATCCTGGAAAAAAATTCAAAAACTTGAGCAATGAAAACATAAAACTTGAAATCAAAACCTTGATTGATAAATATGTTAGCGAACGACTAGGCGGCTGGGAAAACAAACCACAGCGTTTTAAATATCTGTTTTCAAAATGTGAAAAAGCATTTGAATTTTTGGCGATGCATCTCATCGAAGAATTAAATCAAAGCGAATTTTCGCCGGTAGACAGCGAGATTGAAATCTCCCGTAAAGGACAAATCAAACCACTAGGGATTAAGCTCCCAGACGGTACGATTGCTGAAATTGAAGGAAAAGTAGATAGAGTGGATATCATGCAAAAAAACGGCAAAAATTTCATTCGAATCATAGACTATAAGACCGGAATTAAAGAATTCAAACTTTCGGATATTCTTCACGGCCTGAATATGCAAATGTTGATTTACCTTGCAGCGATTTGCAAAAATGGCAATTCAACATATGGAGATGTAATTCCTGCAGGCGTGTTATACCTGCCATCTGTGAAACCGATTATTGATTTCGAAAGTACAAAAAATTCGCCAGATTTTGACTTGAAAATTAAGAAAAAAATCCGCATGAATGGTCTTATTCTAAATAATATCGAGGTTATTACAGGCATGGAAAAAGAGGGACAAGGCTTATTTATACCTGTTTCGCTGAAAAACGGCGAGGTTAAAAAATCTGAAAGTCTTATGAACCTTGAACAGCTGGGAATTATCACAAACCACATTGAAAAATCCGTATCTGAAATGGCACAATGCCTGAAACAAGGTGAAGTCTCTGCTAATCCAATTTCTAAAACTCACAAAGCCTGCGATTGGTGTGATTACAAGCCAATTTGCAGATACGAGGATGATGAATTTATTGAAATTCCCGAGATGAGCAATGAAGAAACTTTAAGCCGAATGGGAGGCGAAACAAATGCCTGAAATGTGGACTCCTGCA
Source organism: uncultured Eubacteriales bacterium (assembly GCA_964370325.1). Lineage (GTDB taxonomy): Bacteria > Bacillota > Clostridia > Oscillospirales > Acutalibacteraceae > UMGS1491. Next base: position 4,959 of record CAYJIV010000039.1, on the reverse strand, counting down.
CAAAAAAACGCCATTGAAGCAACCGATGGAACTGTCCTGGTGGCGGCGGCGGCCGGTTCAGGCAAGACTTCCGTGCTTGTTCAAAGGGTTATTAAACGCATAACAAACGAGCAAAATCCCGTGGATATTGACAAGTTTTTGATAGTCACGTTCACAAACGCAGCGGCTTACGAAATGCGCGTGAGGATTGCAGACAAGCTTGCCGAAATGATAAAAAAAGACCCTAAAAACACAAATCTACATAAACAGCAAATGCTTTTGAAGAACGCCTCAATCGGCACTATACACAGCTTTTGCAGTAAATTGGTTAAAGAAAATTTCTATAAACTCGGTATCTCGCCCAAATTCCGTATTGCAGACGAAAACGAACTTTCATTGTTAAAAGCTCAGGCAATTGAAAATGTTTTGAATCAATTTTACGATGAATCAAATACAGAATTTTTACGCGTTTCGAATCTTTTTAGCAACGAAAAAGACGATAGTAAATTAATCGAAGTTATATTAAAAATTTACGAATTCACACGGTCCTCACCATTCCCTGAACAGTGGTTAAACGATATTTTGGAGATATACAATTCTGACAAATTCAGCATTACCACCTCGCCTTGGGGGAAAACAATGTTGAATCACGCAAAACATTCGTTAAATACAGCAATAAAATTAACAACATCTGCTGCCAAAATTGCCGAAAGTCATGATGAAGTTAAGAAAGCTTATCTGCCTGCTTTGAACGAAGATATTTTAAAACTGGCAGAAATTAACGAATCGCTAAACTCTCAAACATGGGATAATATTGCTCAAAAAATCAATTCTTTCACATGTGCTAAATTCAAACCTCTAAAGTCAGGCGATGCAGATTCACTTAAAAATAACATCTCCTACAAGCGGGCTTATGTTAAAAACATCATGGAAAAACTGAAAAAATATTTTTCTTTCAGTGCAAGCGAATGTGTAAAAATCACTGAAACACTTAACAAAATTTTAAAAACTTTATTTAACGTAATCTTGGATTTTAGCGAAGAATTTGCTGCACTAAAACTCATCAAAAACACTGCTGATTTCAATGATTTAGAGCATTGGACGCTTAAACTGCTTATTGAAAACAGCGAAACGGCGCGAGATATTTCAAATCAATTTAAGGAAATCATGATTGATGAATATCAGGATGTCAACAAAATTCAGGAAACAATTTTCAAAATGATTTCAAAAAATGAAAGCAATCTCTTCATGGTGGGCGACGTAAAGCAAAGCATTTACAAATTTCGTCAGGCGGAACCGACTATATTTTTGTCTAAAAAAGAATCTTTTGAACTTTATAATCCGGATAAAAAAAATTACCCGTCGAAAATAATTCTGGATAAAAACTTCAGAAGCCGTGCGGAAATTATTGACATCGTAAATTTCATTTTTAAAAACCTGATGTCCAAAACCGCCGGTGATATTGAATACAACGATGAGGAGGCCCTCAGCACAGGTGCAACTTATCCAAATTCAGATTCACCCTGTGTTTCACTGCAAATTATTGATACGTCTGAAACTGAAAAAACAGAAAATTCAGATGACATCACGGAAGCGAGAGTTATAGCCGAAACCATCGCAAAAATCCATTACGTACCGCGACTTTTGCATACTTCTGCGAAGCGCAAACAAACATGCATCCAACTATGCCAAAGAACTTAATAACTGCGGAATTCCCGCATGGGCAGACAACACTGAAAGATTTTTTGGCACATCTGAAATTGCAGTAATACTTTCACTTTTGCGGGTGATAGACAATCCTATCCAAGACATACCACTCATAGCTACAATGACAAGCCCGATTTTCGGTTTTAACCTTGATGATTTAAGTGAAGTACGGTTAGCACAAAGGGATGTACCGATATATTTCGCACTAAAAAAGCATATTGAAAACGGAGACGAACGATTTTTAAAATTTGTCAAAAAAATCGAACTTTACAGAAACACCGCATCCGCAGTGCCTTGCAGCAAACTTATAGAATACATCTATGAAGACACCGGGTTTCCAGCAATTGTTCAAGCAATGCCGGGGGGAGAAATTCGGTGTGCAAATCTTATGCTGTTAGCAGAATACGCTGAAAAATACGACGGTGAGGTCTGCCACGGCCTTTCAGGATTCATAAATTTTATGGATAAACTCGAAAGCAACAAATTGAACCTTTCCGCCGCAGAGTCAATTTCGAAATCTGCCAACGTTGTGCGGATTATGAGCATTCACAAATCCAAAGGGCTTGAATTCCCAATTTGCATACTCGCCGGATGCGCAAGAAAATTCAACACTGATAACTCAAACCTGCTCATGCACTCTGAGCTTGGAATTGGTTTTAAACTAAAAAATCAAAACGGCACAATTCAGTATAACAACTTCATTAGACAGGCAATTGCGCTGCAAATCCGAAAAGACGAAATCTCTGAAGAACTCCGTACACTCTACGTTGCACTCACTCGAGCCAAAGAAAAATTAATAACTGTGCTGTCATTCAAAAATGTAGACAAAGCCATTGAAAAAAGCATAACTTTGTGCGGCAAACAAGAAAACATTCTGCCGTTTATAGTTCAAAATTCAGGCTGCTTCGCGGATTGGATCTTAGCATGCGCATATAAATATGGAAAAACCAAAAACAATTGGAAAATAAACATAATCAAACCCAGATACAACACAGTTTCAGATGTAATTTCAAATTCAATCGACATGCCCAAAATTTCACAAATTGATGCCGAATTAATGGAAAAAATTAAACGCAATTTTGATTTTAAATATCCAAATAATAACCTACAGAACATACCTTTGAAAATTGCTGCATCCAAACTTGCGCAGGGAGATCAGTGGAAAAAATATATTGCAGCATCTCGCCCGGCATTTATGTCACAGCAGCATGTTTCACCGGCTGACAAAGGCACAGTTATGCACAATTTTCTATGCTTTGCAAACTATGAAAACGCTGCGAAAAATCTAGATGACGAAATAAAAAAATTAATTAAAAACAAGTTTTTCACTCCACAAGAAATCAACTTAATTGACAAACAAAACGTTGAAAAATTTTTGAAAAGTGACTTATTAAACCGCATTTTAAAAAGTCCAAAAGTGCTGAAAGAATATAGATTCACCGTAAATATGCCGCCTTCAGAATTAAATTTATGTAAAGAAAAAGGCAACACCCTACTGGTCCAAGGAGCAATAGACTGCGTTTTTCAGGAAAATGACGGATTTGTAATAATAGACTATAAAACCGACAAAACAAATAATGTTCAAGAGCTTTTTGATAAATATTCAAAACAACTTGAAATTTATAAACACGCTTTTGAGCAATGCGAAGGTACAAAAATCAAAGAACTTATAATTTACTCTTTTTATTTAAATAAATTTATATCAAAATTTTTGTAATTATTGATTTATAGCTGCTTCGACTGCTTGGCGAACCGTCTTTACACCGGAAATTTTTATGTTGTATTTCTTAAGATTATTTATAGATTTCAAATTATAATAAGGTAAAATACAGTGTTTAAACCCAAGTCTTGCAGCTTCTGCAAGCCTAAGCTCAGCGTGAGACACTGCTCTTATTTCACCAGCCAATCCGATTTCACCAAACGCAACAACATCATCACTCACAGCTTTATCTTTTAAACTTGAAACTAGCGCCATTGTCACAGCCAAATCTGCCGCGGGTTCGTCTAATTTCAATCCACCAACAATATTAACATATGCATCCATCGTAGAAAAAAAATATCCTGCCCTTTTTTCTAAAACAGCTAAAATTAACGACAGTCTATTGTAATCAAAGCCTGTGGCCATCCTTCGCGGATTACCAAATCCTGTAGGTGTTACTAAACCCTGCACTTCAGTCAATATCGGCCTTGAACCTTCCATTACGCATGCAACGCAAATGCCTGACGTTTTCTCCGGTTTCCCGGAAAGAAGCATTAAAGAAGGATTCTCAACTTCTTTTAAACCGTCATTATCCATGGTAAAAACGCCGATTTCATTGGTGGAACCATGGCGGTTTTTAACCGCTCTTAAAATTCTATATGAAGTCTGGTTGTCCCCCTCAAAATATAAAACCACATCAACCATATGCTCCAAAACTTTCGGGCCTGCAATGGCGCCATCTTTGTTCACGTGGCCAACAATTAAAATTGTAACATCCAAATATTTTGAAAGTTTCAAAAGAATATTAGCGCATTCTTTAACCTGCGAAACACTGCCCGGAAACGACGCGGAAGTTGGGTTGTTCATCGTTTGAATAGAATCAATTATTACAATATCAGGGTGAGTAAGTTCAATTTCACCCGCAATAGAAGCCATATTCGTTTCAGTCATTAAAAATAGATTTTCATTTTGTACACCCAACCTCGAAGCACGCATCTTGATCTGACGCTGAGATTCCTCACCTGAAACATATAAAATTTTTAAATCCTGATCCAAAAAGCTGCAAATTTGAAGCAAAAGTGTAGACTTCCCAATACCTGGCGTGCCACCAAAAAGAGACAGCGAACCTTTGACTATACCACCGCCGAAAACGCGGTCAAGCTCTTTAAGCCCGGTATAGTATCTCGTTTCATTGTCAATATTCACATCTGCTATGGCAACTTGACTAGCACTTGTTTTTTTGAAGCTTGTTCCAAGAGCTTTATTTTTAGCTTCAGGCTGCCGAATTTCTTCATACATCGTATTCCCCTGCCCGCAAGACGGGCAAAGGCCATTCCACTTAGCTGATTCAAATCCACATTCACTACATACAAAAACACTTTTAGAAAGTTTAGGCACCACACATCCACCTTAAAACTGATATTTTCAATATTATAACACAATCTGCCCACCAACAGCGAGCAGAATATTTCATTTTATTGTACTGGGCCTAAGCGTTATTTACAAAATAATTTGCCAATCCCCACGACAAACGCATAAGTTGAAAAGGGTGTAAAATAGGGACAGAGGTGTAA
>CAYJIV010000038.1:7546-8805 GCA_964370325.1 uncultured Eubacteriales bacterium | reverse complement strand
TAAGAGCAATAGAAGCACAAATTAGAAAGTACGAAGAAGAGCAGCGGCGGAAAAGAGAGGAAGAAGAAAGAAGAAGACGTGCAGCAGGTATTACAGAACCTTTACCAGGAGAGCCTTCGCCGGGTGGATACATTTGGCCAGTTCCGAAGCATCATATGATAACGTCACATTACGGAGATTCATCAGGAGCAGTTGGGCGTCCAGTTCCGCATCGTGGTCTTGACATTAGTGGGCATGGTGCATACGGTGCTGAAATTGTGGCTGCAAAAGGTGGAACCATTGTATTGGTTAATGCGCAAGGTTGGGGTGGGGGATATGGCAAATACGTAGTTGTTTCTCATGGTAACGGTGAAACAACACTTTATGGGCATATGAGCCAAGTGTCCGCTGCTGTTGGTGAGCAAGTTAAACAAGGCCAGTGCATTGGGTATTTAGGCAGTACCGGGCAGTCCACAGGACCTCATTTACATTTTGAATACAGAAAAAATGGAATACCCAATAATCCAAAGTTGATATTGTCATATTAAAAATATAGGAAGCAGTGCGTAAATAAAATGAAGTTTTTCAGCAAAAGAATAACGGTTGGCGTTGGATTAACGATATTATGTATTGTGTCCGCTGGTGTGTATTCTATTGGTTATAAAATAGCGACAGATAAGTTTAATAAAGTTGTTTCTTATAATCAGGAAAAGCAGAAAATGTATTCTAAACTCAACGAAATTGATTACGCGATTCGCCAGGAAAGTATTGTGAGAGTCAACGAAGATGATGTTGTGGAAGGTATTTGCAGTGGGTATATAAATGGAATTAAATCTACAAGTTTTAAATATTTTAAAAACAGCGAAGAATATCAAAAATATTTGCACAGTCAGACTATTCCTGAAGACGCCTTTACTTATGATATAATTGATGAAGAAGTTGGATATTTGCGCTTGAAAACTTTGACGAATGGAATTGGCCAAAATTTTATTGATAGTATTGAAGTTCTTAAATTGGAAGACATCCAAAAAATTATTATAGATGTGCGTGATTGTAACGAAGGAAACATTGATGAAGCTTCAAAAATTCTTGAATATTTGCTGCCTAAAGGCAACATTATCAGTTCAGTTGATTCAAGCGAAAAGAGAGACGTTGTTTGCAAATCCACTTCAAATGGCGTGGATGTTAAACTAGTTGTTATTGCTAACAAAAAAACATCAGGTATTGCAGAATTGATTGTATCTGCGCTGAAAGATGTAGAAAAAGCAAAAATAGTAGGA
>CAYJIV010000038.1:2788-7536 GCA_964370325.1 uncultured Eubacteriales bacterium | reverse complement strand
CAAACTGGTGGGAATGCAGTCAGAGAGAAGATTTTTAATTTGATAGATGGGGCAGTTGTGATTTTTCCGGATGCTCATTATGTAACACAAAGCGGAAGCGTTTTCTTTGAGCAAGGGGTTGCGCCAGATTTATTGATGGCCCTTGATGAAGATGCAGATGCATTATTTGAAAATGGTGAACTGTCATATGATCAAGATTTACAGTTTCAGTCAGCTCTTAATTTGATTAATGAATAAAATGATTTTTAAAAATTTGTATGAAAAAATAATTTCTTTACTTTATCCAAATAACTGTCCCTATTGCCAGAAAATTATTTCTGGCGATAGTTTTTGTTGTGCGTTGTGCCGTGAGCGTATAAAAAATGAGACTGATATAAGATTTATTTTTTCGATTAATGAAAATAAAAGTTGTTATTGCATATCGCCGCTGAAATATAATGGCCTTGTTCGAAAAGCTGTAATGAGGTTTAAATTTAATGGATTTAAATCTTATGTTAAGGAGTTTGCCGAGCGGACTGTTTTTGAAATCAACAAAAATTTTGGTGATTTGAAGTTTGATTATGTTACTGCTGTGCCGTTATCGAGTAAGCGTAAAATAAGTAGGGGTTATAATCAAGCTGAATGGTTAGCCTGTGAAATTAGTGATATGCTAGGTGTGGAATTCAAAAATTTATTGTTAAAAAATAAAGATAATTTCCCACAACACGAATTGAACTTTCAAGACCGCAGTGAAAATGTCAAAGGAGTTTATGGTATTCTAAGTAAATGCAGTATAAAAAATAAAACTATACTTCTTTGCGATGATATTATTACAACGGGGAATACGCTGAAAGAATGCGCCAGAATTTTGTATAAAAATGGTGCAAAAAATGTTTTGTGCTGTACAATCGCATATGTGCAAGTATCGTAAAAATCATATTATGTGTTTTAAATAGGCGGTAATAAATCCGTCGAGATCTCCGTTCATAACGCCTTCAACGTTACCCATTTCAAAACCAGTGCGGTGGTCTTTAACTAAAGTATAAGGCATGAAAACATAAGATCTTATTTGTGAACCCCATGAGATTTCTTTTTGTACACCTTTGATATCTTCTATTTTTTCAAGATGTTCTCTTTCTTTGATTTCCAGCAATTTGGATTTCAGAATTTTCATAGCAGTTTCCCGGTTTTGGTGTTGACTGCGCTCATTCTGGCATGCAGTTACGATTCCAGTTGGAATGTGAGTCAAGCGTACAGCGGAAGATGTTTTGTTGACGTGCTGTCCGCCTGCGCCGCTTGCGCGAAATACGTCCATTTTAATATCATCAGGTGAAATTTCGATTTTAATTTCATCGTTAATTTCGGGCATAACTTCAATAGACGCAAAAGAGGTGTGTCGTCTGCCAGAAGAATCAAACGGAGAAATCCTGACTAACCTGTGAACTCCAGCTTCACCTTTTAAAAAGCCGTATGCATTTTCGCCTTCCACTAAAATTGAGGCACTTTTAAGCCCGGCTTCTTCGCCGTCCAAAAAATCCAGCATTTTAATTTTATACCCATGTTGCTCACCCCAGCGGTTGTACATCCTGCAAAGCATTTCTACCCAATCTTGTGATTCCGTGCCGCCGGCTCCTGCGTGGAATGTCAAAATAGCGTTGCTAGTGTCATATTCACCTGTTAATAAAGTGGATAATGTGTGAGTTTCAACGTTATTTTGTAATTTTTTAAGTGTTGTTTTTATTTCATCCAATAAGGTTAAATCTTGCTCTTGGTCTGACATTTGAACTAATGTATACAAATCGTCAAACTCACTTTTGAGATTTGTGTATAACTGTAGTTGATTTTTCAGTTTACTGATTTTACTGAGTATTTTCTTGGAATTTTGCATATCATCCCAAAAATCAGGGTTGGAGGTTTGACTTTCTAATTCACTGATTTGTGGCTCTATTTTATTGATGCCCAATGCTTCTGAAAGCGAAGTCAGTTTTGGGATCAGTTCATTTAATTCAAGTTTTATTTCATCAAATTCTAATATGTTTAATCACCTTTGCTTTTATTTAGGCTTAAAATTTCAAATTGTATGAATTAATTGTTGTGGATATAATTTTTATGGCTTCATCTCTGCTTTTGACATTTTCAACTATGGTTTTTTTGTTTTCGAGAGCTTTGTAAACAGTAAAAAAATGTTTCATTTCTTCGAAAATATGCTCGGGAAGTTCGGATATATCTGTATATTTGTTATAACTTGGATCTTTTTTCGGGATGGCTATAATTTTTTCGTCACGGTTGCCAGAATCAATCATGCTCATTACTCCGATAGGGTAGCAGTTTACTAAAGTCATAGGATAAAGGATTTCCGAGCATAAAACTAGCACATCTAAAGGGTCGCCATCGTCTGCATAAGTTCTTGGAATAAATCCGTAATTTGCAGGATAATGGGTGGATGTATATAAAATTCTGTCCATTTCCAGAAATCCGGTTTGCTTGTCTAGTTCGTATTTAACCTTACTGCCAGTTGGAATTTCAATAACTGTTATGAATTCTTCAGGTGTAACTCTTGCGGGGTCAACGTCGTGCCAAATATTCATTTTTATTCTCCTTTTTTAATAATCGTTTTGTAATTTTGCCGCGGTGATAGTGTTTTTCATGAGTATTGAGATTGTCATAGGTCCAACTCCGCCCGGGACAGGCGTAATGTACGATGCAATTTGGTTCACATTTTCAAAATCAACGTCGCCGCAAAGTTTTCCGTTTGCATCTTTGTTTATACCAACGTCTACTACTACCGCACCAAGTTTGACCATATCCTTTGTGATAAATTTTGCCTTTCCCACAGCGCAGATGAGGATATCCGCTGATTTGCAAATGCTTTTTATGTTTTCGGTTTTGCTGTGGCAAATGGTGACGGTTGCATTTTCTTTGAGGAGCAGCAGGGCCAGAGGTTTGCCCACAATATTACTTCTACCGACTATTACGCAATTTTTGCCTTCAATTTGAATGTTTTCATGCTTCAAAAGCTCAATTATTCCTGCAGGAGTGCAGGGCAGTAAGGTTGCATCTCCAAAGAGTAATTTGCCCACATTTGAAGAGTTGAAAACGTCAATGTCTTTGTCGGGCGAAATTGCTTCTGCGATAATTCTTTCATCAATGTGTTTTGGCATGGGTAGCTGTGCCAGAATTCCGTTTATTTTTTTGTCTTGATTTAGTTTACTTATGAGTTGTAAGAGTTCACTTTGGGAAGTGCTTTCCGGCAGTAGATGTTCTTCTGAATAGATGCCGATTTCCGCGCAGTCCTTTTTCTTGTTATTAACATAAATTTTTGATGCTGGGTTATCACCAACCAAGATTAAAACATCTGTTTTGAGGTTGTCCAGCATTTTTTGTGATACCAGTTTCCCGCTGATTATAGCCATTTTGTTTTCTGCTTTCCTTGAATTTGAGATTGTTTTGGAATATACTATTTATACATTATACTAAAAAACGAGGGATTTTTAAAGTGAAAATTACAAAAGCCGTTATTCCTGCTGCAGGATTTGGCACGAGGGTGCTTCCGGCCACGAAAGCTATGCCAAAAGAAATGTTTCCGCTGGTGGACAAGCCTGCGATACAATACATAATTGAAGAAGCGGTGAATTCAGGCATAACTGATATTTTAGTAATAACAAACCGCGGAAAAGGCATAATTGAAGACCATTTTGACAGAAGTCCCGAACTTGAGGGAACTCTTTCTGCAAGCGGTAAAATGGAATTTTTGAATGGCATCAAGCCAATTTGTGATCTGGCTAATATTTATTTTTTGCGTCAAAAAGAAGCAAAAGGCCTTGGCCATGCGATAAACAGAGCCAGAAATTTTGTTGGTAATGAACCATTTGCTGTTTTATACGGTGATGACGTAATTGACGCTGAAGAACCGGTTTGCGGACAGTTAATCAAAGCTTTTGATGAATACGGGTTAGGTGTTGTAGGTGCGAAAGAGATGCCGCGGGAAAGCATAACAAAATACGGTTCTTTAAAAGTTGAAAACATAAAAGATAACATTTTTATGTGTACAGATATGATAGAAAAACCTACACCGGATCAGATTTTATCTTTATATTCAATTCTTGGAAGGTGCATTTTAACTCCGGATATATTTGATATTCTGGATAAAACTTCTCCGGGAGTAGGCGGAGAAATTCAGCTTACTGATGCAATGAAAGTATTGGCAAACACTAAGGGTATGGTTATGGTTGATTTCCACGGTAAGCGGTATGACATTGGAAATAAACTAGGTGTTATGGAAGCATCCGTGGAGTTGGCGCTGAAACATTCGGAAATTGCAAAAGATTTTAAAATATATTTGAAAAAATTGGTTGAGGAATTTTAAAAAAATCTTGAATCCGGAGTTTAGTTGTGTTAAAATGAATTATTGTGTGCTGGCGTACAGTTAGCAGATAAAATATCAACATTCCTCTGTTTGATTTGAGTCAGGCAAGAATGTGTTAGATTATTTGGAGGAAACATGGATTTATTAAAGAAAATTTCGGAATTATCAATGAAGCACGAGCTGCCTACATTTAACGTTGGAGATACCGTAAGAGTTGACGTTAACATCAAAGAAGGCGAAAGACAAAGAGTTCAGGCGTTTGAAGGTACTGTTATTGCCAGAAAAGGCGGCGGCATTGAAGAAACATTTACAGTCAGAAAAATTTCAGGCGGTTTCGGCGTGGAAAGAACGTTTCCAATACATTCCCCGAATGTTAAAGGTGTAAAAATAATAAGAAAAGGTA
>CAYJIV010000038.1:0-2778 GCA_964370325.1 uncultured Eubacteriales bacterium | reverse complement strand
CAGCTAAAGTTAAAGAAAGATTAGGTTAATTACTCCGGTTTGGAGGAGAAAATTAATGTACAATCAGAAAGCATCGAAAAATAGCAATGCAAAATTTAAAAATCCAGCGGGCAAATTCTCTGCACTTTGTTTCGATTGGCTGGAAACATTTGTTCATGCGATAATTGTTGTTTTAATTGTGTTTACATTTTTATTCAGAATTGTCACTGTTGAAATGACTTCTATGACAAACACTCTTTTTGATGGCGACAGGTTGGTTGTTGTAAATTGGAATTATACGCCCACAGATGGCGATGTTATAATAATTAAGCGTGGGCAAAATTTTGAAAAGCCTATTGTAAAAAGAGTTATTGCAACCGAGGGCGAATCGCTAAGCATTGATTTTGAAGAAGGCAGCGTTGCTGTAAACGGCAAAAAGCTCGATGAGCCTTACATCAAAGAGAAAATGTGGCTCAAAGGCGATGCTGAAATCCCGAGTACTATTCCAAAAGGACATACATTTGTTATGGGTGATAATAGAAACGGCTCAATAGACAGCAGATTTAATGATATTGGTTTGATTCCTGATGAAAATGTTGTTGGCAAGGCGGTCTTTATCATATTCCCATTTAATAGAATCGGCGCGATTAAATCACCGTATTAGCATATCAAAGGAGCTGAATGTTTATGTACAATCAAAAGGTACCAGAAAGCAGTAATTCAGAGTTTAAAAATCCGGCCGGTAAATTTTCAGCGTTTTGCTTTGAATGGCTGGAATCAATCGTACAGGCAATAATTGTTATTGTGATTGTGCTGACATTCTTGTTCCGCGTAGTGAATATAAGTGGGCCGTCAATGGAAAAGACTCTACTTGACGGAGATAAAGTGGTTGTTTTAAAGTGGAATTACGAGTCTACAAAAGGCGATGTGGTTATAATTAGCAAAGGGCAGCATCTTGATGAGCCGATAGTAAAGAGAGTTATTGCCACGCAAGGAGATATTTTAGAGATTGATTTTTCGGATGGAAGTGTTACTGTAAACAATAAAAAGCTTGATGAATCCTATATTAAAGAACCTATGTGGGTTCCAGGTGACGGCGAAATTCCGAGTGTTATACCGCAAGGTTATACTTTTGTTATGGGTGACAACAGAAATCATTCGATGGACAGTAGGTTTCAGGATGTAGGATTGATTGCCAATGAAGATATAGTTGGCAAGGCAAATTTTATTATTTTTCCGTTTGACAGATTTGGGGGAATTCATTAATAATGGCTGATTCTAGGCAAATTCAGTGGTTTCCGGGGCATATGGCAAAAACAAAAAGAGAGCTTCAGGAAAGTATAAAGCTTGTGGATTTGACCGTGGAAATTTTGGATGCCAGAATTCCGTTTAGCAGCAGTAATCCGGATTTAAATACTATTATTTTAAACAGGCCGAAAATTGTGATTTTAAATAAAAGTGATTTAGTGGACAGTGCGATAACAGATAAATGGGTAAATTTTTTCAAAAATAAAAATATCAAAGCGATTCCTTTCAGCGCGAAATCCGGGCAGAGAGTTGCTTTGTTTATTTCTGCTGTTCATAACGTTTTGAAGGATAAAATTGATGCTTGGAAATCCAAAGGTATGATCGGCTGGAATGCCAAAATTATGGTTGTTGGGATTCCAAATGTGGGTAAGTCGTTGTTTATAAATAGGTTGGCTGGGAAATCTAAGTCAAAAGTTGAAAATCGTCCCGGTGTGACGCGCAAAAATCAATGGTTTTCTGTTGACAAAAACATTTCATTATTAGATACTCCCGGTGTATTGTGGCCTAAATTTGATGACAAGATAGTTGCAGAAAACTTAGCTTTTACCGGGTCAATTAAAGATTCAATTTTAGACACCGAAGAGCTCGCGGTGAAATTTTTGGACAGCGCAAAACTAAGTTATGCAGATAAAATAGCCAAGAGGTACAATATTGCTCCAAAAGAATTGGAAGTAAAAAGTGGTTATGAACTTTTAAATATAATCGGCAAAAAGCGCGGAATGTTAATTTCCGGCGGCGAAATTGATACTGAAAGAACTGCTTCAATGATTTTAGATGAATTCAGATCAGGTAAACTTGGACGAATTACACTGGAGGCACCGACATGGTAGATTGGTTATTCTATGAAAAGCAGTTTGATGAAGACGGTAATAGAATAATTTGCGGAGTTGATGAAGCCGGGCGCGGGCCATTGGCGGGGCCTGTTTGTGCAGCTGCAGTGATTTTACCTAAAAATACTGTAATTGAAGGCGTTAACGATTCTAAAAAGTTAACTGCTGCCAAGCGCGAGCGGCTTTACGATATTATTATTCAGCAGTCACTTAGCCACAGCATCGCATTCTCAAGTGTTGAAGAAATAGATGAAACTAATATTTTGCAGGCCACTTTTTTGGCCATGCAAAGAGCTATTTCAAGTTTGAAAATCGTGCCGGATTTAGCTTTAATAGACGGTAATCAGTTGCCAAAATTAGAAATGCCTGCAAAATCTATTATCAAAGGCGACAGCTTGTCAATGTCTATTGCGTGTGCGTCAATTTTGGCTAAGGTCACGAGGGACAGGCTGATGGTGGAATTAGCTGAAAAATATCCCGAATACGAATTTCAAAAACACAAAGGCTACGGAACAAAATTACATATAGAATTGATAAAAAAACATGGAGCTTCGCCAATACATAGGAGGAGTTTCCTCAGGAATGTTTTGAAAGTATGAGTAATAAGATAATAACAACCGGTCAGCGTAGGGAGATATTAGCTCAAAAATTTTTGAAAGAT
>CAYJIV010000037.1:8277-8922 GCA_964370325.1 uncultured Eubacteriales bacterium | reverse complement strand
AAAGAAGAACTGGAAAAACAGATTATAACTGAGCCGATTGAAGAACGCGTTACAATCGGAACCCAGAAAAAACAAAATGTGTCAGGTGATTTTGAATATAACAACAAAAGCAGTCTCCGTTGGCCCGTGCCATATACCAAAAAAATCACGAGTGGTTTTGGCAAAAGAGGAAGACAGTTTCACAAAGGAATTGATATTTCCAGTAGTGGTATAGGTGGTAAAGATGTTTTGGCCGCAGGAGATGGCGTTGTAGAAGTTGCAAGCAACAGTGGAAACGGTTATGGAAATTGTGTTAAAATTAGGCATTCGGGTGGATTACAAACGTTGTATGGTCATTGTGCAAAATTGTGTGTAAGTAAAGGTCAAACAGTGTCAGCAGGCCAAAAAATCGGAACTGTGGGTAACACGGGGTGGTCTAACGGAAATCATCTACATTTTGAAGTGTCGCAAAACGGTGCGGTTCAAAATCCTGGAAGGTATGTTTAGATTTTAAAATATAAAATAAAAATTCTTCCTATTGTTAATTTGCTGACAGGAAGAATTTTAATTAGCGGGAGCGAAAATTGTGAGAATAAATCCAAAAATTTATGAATTAGATGCAGTTACCGCAGCTCCGCAGTTTCTTGGGAAATTATTATGTAGAAA
>CAYJIV010000037.1:0-8267 GCA_964370325.1 uncultured Eubacteriales bacterium | reverse complement strand
GTGAAACAATAAAATTAAGAATAACCGAAACTGAAAGTTATTTCGGCGAAGAAGACAGTGCCTGCCATGCATCTAAAGGTAAAACTGAAAGGACAAAAACTCTTTATGAACCTGGTGGAATTGCATATGTTTATTTGTGTTATGGAATTCATTATCTTTTGAATATTGTTACCGGCGAGAAAGATTTTACTCAAGCCGCGTTGATTCGCGGTGTGGAAGGCTTTAATGGTCCTGGAAAACTGACGAAGTATTTGCAAATCGATAAGAGTTTAAATGGCAAAAGTTTTATAACTTCTGATGAAATTTGGGTTGAAGATGATGGCTTCAAATGCGGGTTCGAAGCGTCAAAACGAGTAGGAATTGATTACGAAACGGATGAATATAAAAATAAACTTTGGAGATTTACCATAAAATAGAGTGAAAAACCACCCTTTATGGGTGGTTGAATTTTTTAAATTATATTATTGATTTTTTTATTTAGATAATTCGTTTCTCTTCCAGTCAATGAGGGTTCCACTGCGTGATGAGGTGAGTATCTATCTTTTGGGTCGCCTTCTATTACTAGGCGTTACCCTCTATTATTGTTGGTGTTTCTGTGCAGTGTTTCTCCAATATAGTTTTTGTTTTCATTGCGTTCTTGAGCATGCTCTTGCTTGTTTTCGTATTTTTCACGTTTATTGTTTTTATTTTCTTTATTGCTTTTTTTCATCTTTTAATTCACTTCCTCAAATATTTTTTAGAGAACCAGTATTATTATTTGCGATATGGAAATAATAATACTGGAACTTTTTACAAATTATTTAATTGTGATATTGGAAGTGAATTTTAAAACTGATAGCGAGAACCATTATAAAACAACATCTGCCAACTTGTTTCCTACAAGATAAGTTGCAAAATGAAGCGCGCCTGTATACCCATCTTTAGGGTCAAAGTACATTTGCACCCCTGCAATTTGATTACGAAGTTGCACAAGGCTTTTAAGATATTGAATGTATGAATTTTTTTGTAGTGAATCTGCGGGTATTCTGAGTGTCATAAGGAGGAGAGCGATTTCGTAAGCACCCGGGTGAGTGAGTGTTTTATCTGTTAATGCAGTTACTATTGCATCATGGAGCTTCTTTTTTTCTTGTTTTAATTCAGCCAGTTCTTTTTGTGTAGGAGCAGTAGGTCTTTTTGCAAAGGCGGCAGCTTTGGTGTTGAATGCCAGAGCTTGAGCTTTTAGATCTGCTGGTATTGCGGCAGGTACTGCTTGTTGTGTTGTGGGAGGGGTGCCTGTGGTTGGTGTTTTTCCGGGGGGATTGGCTTGAATGTGGCAAACCATGCTTGAAGAAAGTGCTAAAAGTAAAGCTCCGCAAACGAGCCTTTGGGGAATTTTTTTCATATGAATCGTATCTCCTTGAATTGTTTAAATTTTGTTTGGAATTCTTAAAACATAATAGCATAAAATTTAATCGTATGTCAACATATGTTTCTCATGTTATTATTTGGTTCTATTATCACAATCCAATAAAGATGTGTAAGCGCGCCTAAATATTTATGTTTTTGTTATTAATATATATTTTTTAAAATACAAATTTTAATCAAATATAAATAATACGTTTCTTTGATTTGCCATTTGTTTTTGCTATGATGTATAATTGAATTTGACTATATGCAATAAAGGAGCAAAAGTTTGATTAAAAATAAATACGATAATGAGAGTATATCCTCTTTAAAGGGTGCAGATAGAGTAAGAAAGCGGCCCGGAGTAATTTTTGGCTCAGATGGTATTGAAGGCTGCCAGCACTCGATTTTTGAAATATTTTCGAATTCTATTGACGAAGCCAGAGAAGGCCATGGAAATTTAATAACTCTGACGCGTTATAATGATGGTTCTGTTGAAATTGAAGACCACGGCCGCGGAATTCCGGTAGATTACAACAACAATGAAAAACGATTCAACTGGGAATTATTGTTTTGTGAACTCTATGCGGGAGGGAAGTATAATAACGCAAACGCGCAAAGTTATGAGTATTCTCTTGGATTAAATGGTCTGGGATTATGTTCCACGCAATACGCTTCCGAGTATATGGATGTTGAAGTTAAGAGGGATGGGCATATTTATACGCTTCATTTTGAGCGCGGTGAAAATGTCGGCGGACTCAAAAAAGAAACGTATGACAAGAAAAAGACAGGCACAAAAATCAAATGGAAGCCGGATTTATCTGTATTTACGGAAATAGATGTACCGCTTGAATATTTTTGCGATGTTTTGAAACGTCAGGCAGTTGTTAATGCGGGCGTCAAGTTTTTACTTAAATTTCAGGAAGGCGGCGAATTTAAGCGGTTTGAGTTTTTATACGAAAACGGAATTATTGATTATTTAAATGAGATTTCCGGAGGCGAAACTCTAACTCCGATTCAGTACTGGAAGCTGGAACAGAAGGTACGGGACAGGGAGGATAAGCCGTTTTACAAGTTAAAAGTGGAAGTGGCTCTGGCGTTTTCAAATAAAAACACAGTTGCTGACTATTACCACAATTCCAGTTGGCTGGAATATGGCGGTGCACCGGAGAAAGCCGTTCGCAATGCGTTTGTGTATCAGATTGACGCTTGTTTGAAGCAGTCCGGGAAATACACAAAAAATGAAAGCAAAATCACTTTTGCCGATGTTGAAGATTCTTTGGTAATTATAATTTCGTCGTTTTCAAGTGTGACTTCGTATGAAAACCAGACCAAAAAGGCTATAACAAACAAGGGTATTCAAGATGCATTAACGGCAATGTTGCGGCACTATTTGGAAGTATATTTCATTGAAAATCCGGCAGAAGCCGAGAAAATTTGCAATCAGATTTTGATTAACAAACGAAGCCGCGAAGACGCAGAAAAAACACGTTTGAATATTAAAAAGAAGTTGACTGGCAGTATGGACATGGCTAGCCGGGTTGCGAAGTTTGTGGATTGCCGCAGCCGCGATGTTAATTTAAGGGAAATTTTTATTGTGGAAGGCGATTCGGCTCTTGGAGCATGCAAGCAGGCTAGAAACCCCGATTTTCAGGCGATAATTCCTATTCGCGGCAAGATTTTAAACTGCCTCAAGGCGGATTTTAATAAAATTTTTAAAAGTGAAATAATTACCGATTTAATCAAGGTTCTTGGCTGTGGCGTGGAAGTTAAAACTTCAAAATCCGGCAAAGATATTTCTGCGTTTAACATTGATGCGCTTCGATGGAGCAAAATAATTCTTTGCACAGATGCCGACGTTGACGGATTCCAAATTAGAACGCTCCTTCTGACAATGCTTTACAGGCTGACTCCTCAACTTATTGAAAAAGGCAAAGTTTACATTGCGGAATCTCCGCTTTATGAAATCACAACGAAAAAAGAAACTTATTTTGCCTATAACGAAGCTGAAAAAGATAAATTTATCAAAAAAATTGGCGACGAAAAATTTACGATTCAGCGTTCCAAAGGGCTTGGTGAAAACGAGCCGGACATGATGAATTTTACAACTATGAACCCGAAAACCAGACGTTTTGTGAAAGTTATGCCGGAGGACGCAGAAGCAACTTCCAGAATGTTCGATGTTCTTCTTGGCGATAATTTGGCCGGGCGCAAAGAGTTTATAATAGAAAATGGGCATGAATATATTGACAGCGCAGATGTGAGTTAGGTGGTGGAATAAATGAATAAAAAAATAAATGCGCCGAAAAGTGATTCCAGAAAACCGCACGGAATTATAAACAATGCGGGAGAAATTATTGAACAACGAATCACAAATACGATTGAAAAAAATTATATGCCTTATGCAATGAGCGTGATAATGTCGCGTGCGATTCCCGAAATTGACGGTTTTAAACCCTCGCACAGGAAGCTGTTATTCACTATGTATAAAATGGGATTGCTGGATTCTGCGCGAACGAAATCGGCGAATATAGTCGGCCAGACGATGAAGCTGAATCCGCATGGGGATAGCGCAATTTATGACACCATGGTACGACTGAGCCGCGGATATGAAGCCTTATTGCATCCGTATGTTGATTCCAAGGGAAATTTCGGTAAGTTTTATTCACGGGACATGGCTTGTGCGGCGTCAAGATATACGGAAGCGAAGCTGGATAGTATTTGCAAAGAACTTTTTTCTGACATTGAAAAAGATACTATTGATTTTGTGGATAATTACGACAGCACTTTGAAAGAGCCAACTCTGTTGCCGAGTACGTTCCCTTCTGTACTTGTCAATGCTAACACGGGAATCGCCGTCGGAATGGCAAGTTCGATTTGCCCGTTCAACCTTAAAGAGGTTTGCGAAACGACGATTGGCCTTATAAAGAGTAAAAATCATGATATTCCTTCAACGCTAGTGGCACCTGATTTTCCGGGCTCTGCGGAGATTATTTACGATAAGGAGCGGCTCGGAGAAATTTACAAAACAGGCAGGGGCGGCATTAGAATAAGAGGCAAATATGCTTATGATAAACGCTCGAACTGTATTGACATTACGAGTATTCCGCCTACAACCACGAGTGAGGCTATAATTGAGCGGATTGTGGATTTAGTCAAGCTTGGGAAAATACGTGAAATCTCGGATGTCCGTGACGAAACTGGTCTTGACGGGCTGAAAATAACGATTGATTTGAAGCGCGGTACAGATGCCACAAAATTGATGAACAGGCTTTTCAGGCTCACTCCGCTTGAAGACACATTTTCTTGCAATTTCAATATATTGATTGCAGGAACGCCGAAAGTTATGGGTGTTAGAGAAATTTTGGAAGAGTGGATTGCATTCAGGGTTGAGTGCGTCAGGCGCAGGACTCATTTTGAGTTGAGCAAAAAGAAAGATAAGCTGCATCTGTTGGAAGGTTTAAATAAAATTTTACTGGATATCGACAAAGCGATTGCGATTATCCGAAAAACCGAGGAAGAGATTCAGGTGGTGCCGAACCTGATGAAAGGGTTTAACCTTGATAAAATTCAGGCGGATTACGTTGCTGAAATAAAACTTCGGTATCTGAACCGCGAGTACATTCTGAAAAGAACGAGTGAAATTGAGCAGCTGAAAAAAGATATAAATGAGCTTGAAGAAATTTTGAAAAGTCGTACAAAGATTGAGAAAATTATCATTTTTGAGTTGAATCAGGTTGCGAAAAAACATGGTAAACCGCGGCAAAGTTTGCTTATTTATCCTGAGCATATTGAAAGCGATGAACCTGAAGAAACTGCACCGAATTATCCATGCACGTTCTTTTTCACGAAAGAAGGGTATTTCAAAAAAATCACGCCGCAGTCGTTGCGGATGGGGCCTGAGCAAAAACTTAAAAATGATGATGAAATTTTACAAATTCACGAAGGCGATAATCATTCTGATTTGCTGTTTTTTTCTGATAAGTGTCAAGTTTATAAATCAAAAGGATACCAATTTGCAGACTCAAAAGCCAGCGCGATGGGGGATTATATTTCAGCGATAGTTGGCGCGGAAAACAGCGAACGCATGGTTTATATGGCTGTGACGAGTGATTACGCCGGGTTCATGCTGTTTTTCTTTGAAAACGGGAAAGTTGCCAAAGTGGATATGAAATCTTACGCTACGAAAACAAATCGCAAAAAGCTGGTAAATGCTTACAATGGCGCCTCCAAACTGGTTTGCGCTTTGTATGTTAAGGAAGATAAAGATTTTTTGTTGACTTCATCCTCAGGAAAAATTTTGATTTTCAATAGTTCCATGGTGAATCTGAAAACTGCCAAATCCACACAGGGTGTGGCTGTAATGAAGCAGAAAAAGGGCCACAGATTAGTTAATGCTGAAGTGTGTGCGGAAAACAGGTTTTTAGACGATAAGATTTACAGAAGCAAGAACATTCCGGCGATGGGGCGGTTCCCAATGAGTGATGACACAGGCTGTGAGCAGCTAACTTTATGACTTTGGCGCAACATTAGGAGGCGGTTTTATGAAAAGAGTTTTTTTAATTGTTTTGGATAGTGTTGGAATTGGCGAAATGCCGGACGCTGCGGAGTATGGGGATGCCGGAAGCAATACTTTAAGAGCGTGTTTTAAAAGTGAAAAGTTTGATATGCCTAATATGAAAAAGCTGGGCTTATTTAATATTAATGGAATTGATTATGCTCCAAAAGAAACAGTTCCAACGGCCAGTTTTGCTCGTATGAGCGAGCAATCTAAAGGGAAAGACACTATAATTGGTCACTGGGAGATTGCAGGGATAATTTCCGAAAAGCAGCACCCTACATATCCAAAGGGTTTTCCGCCTGAGATTATAGAAAAATTTAAAATTGCAACTAATAAAGGTGTGCTCTGCAATAAGCCATATTCTGGCACGAAGCTTCTGGAGGATTACGGACAAAAAAGTGTTGAAACCGGCAAACTGATTGTCTACACTTCCGCTGATAGCGTATTCCAGATTGCCGCACATGAGGATGTTGTGCCTGCCGAAAAGCTTTATGAATATTGCGAAAAGGCAAGAGAAATACTGGTTGGAGAGCACGCGGTTGGCAGGGTTATAGCTCGGCCGTTTACAGGTGAATATCCAAATTTTAAGCGCACTTCAAACAGGCGGGATTTTTCCCTGACTCCTCCGAAAATGACTATGTTAGAACAGCTCCAGAAAAAGGGTTTTGATGTTATATCCATCGGGAAAATCAATGATATTTTTAACGGAAAGGGCATTACGCACAAGATAAAAACTCATGACAATGAAGAAGGTCTTTTCAAAACTCTTGAAGTTATGAAGCAGGATTTTGAGGGCTTGTGTTTTGTGAATTTGGTAGATTTCGATATGCTGTATGGCCATAGAAATGATGTTGATGGGTATGCAAATGCGCTTGCATTTTTCGACAAAAAATTGCATGATGTTATCAACGAATTGAAATCGGAAGACATTTTGATTATAACAGCGGACCACGGGTGTGATCCTTCCACAGCATCTACAGACCATTCTAGGGAATATACCCCGATGATTATATTCGGTGAGAAAGTGAAATCCGGCATTAATCTTGGCACAAGGAGCAGTTTTTCGGATATTGGCGCAACTATACTTGAGTATTTTAAAATTATTCCGAATATTGAGGGAGAATCATTTTTGAAGGAGGTTTTCAGACAGTGGAATTAGAGTCGACCAAGCAATCTGCTGTGCTTTGGGCGAAAAAAATACTTGTTTGTATGGTAAGCATAATGTTGCTTGGAATTGCTAGTGCTTTTATTATCAGAGCGGCATTGGGTGCAGACCCTATATCGGTTTTATATGATGGACTTAGTAGGCGCATTGGACTTGATGTTGGTTTGACTGCGAATATTATAAACTGCGCATTAATTGTGATTGTTTTTTTTATTAACAGAAAATATGTAAATATTGGTACTGTGATTTACGCTTTCAGTTTAGGTTGGTTTATTAAACTTGGAGATTTGCTATATAGTCTGATGCATATACCTAATAATTTCACGGTGAAATTCATTGTTGCCATGCTTGCGAATTTAGTAGCTTTTATTGGCCTGGGCGGTTTTATGAGTATAAATATAGGTATTGACCCTTGGACTGCAATATCTGTGATTATAAGCAAGAAATTTAGAAAATCTTTCAGAATGGTAAGAATTGTAACAGATGCTTTGGTTTTGGGGTTAGGATGGCTTATGGGTGGTACGGTTGGAATAGTTACGATTATCTGTGTGGCTATCGGAGGCCCAATGATACAGAAGTCTGCTGAAATTATTGACAAAGTGCTTCCAAAAATGATAAAATCTAAGTACGAAGAGTAATTTTTATTATCGAAGAAAGGTGGATGTGGGTAATAATGTAAGTTAGAGCCCATATGTATGAAAATGATACCTACTCCACATATTCAAGCGGACGTAAATGATATTGCCGAAACGGTTATAATGCCGGGAGATCCGCTTAGAGCTAAGTACATAGCTGAAAATTTTTTAACTGATGTTGTGTGCTTTAATTATGTTAGGAACATGCTTGGTTTTACTGGTAAATATAATGGCAAACGAGTTTCTGTTATGGGCTCAGGTATGGGTGTGCCATCTATTGGAATTTATTCGTACGAACTTTTTAATTTTTATGATGTGAAAAATATTATTAGAATTGGCAGTGCAGGCGCGGTTAACCGAAATGTTAAACTTATGGATGTTGTGGTTGGTATGGGCGCCTGCACTGATTCTAATTATGCATCTCAATATGAATTGAGCGGTTGTTTTGCGCCGATTGCAAGTTATAAACTTTTAAAATCCGCGGAGCAATATACAACTAAAAACGATATTAAAATCCGGATTG
>CAYJIV010000036.1:1304-8970 GCA_964370325.1 uncultured Eubacteriales bacterium | reverse complement strand
ATTATTCGGGTAATCGGGACATTAACATTTTGCGTGATAAATTTCCAATGGCACTGATTCATGAGTGTTGTGGCGAGGTTGTTTTTGATGGAACAAATACGTATTCCCCCGGACAAAAAGTTGTTATGATTCCAAATGTTCCTCCGAAAACCAGGCAAGATGAAATTTATGAGAATTATGCTGAAGGTGTCGGTTTTTTATCTAGCGGACATGACGGTTTTATGCGGGAATTTGTGAGTTTGCCGCTTGACAGAGTTGTCCCGTTTGAAAATGTTGATGAGAGAATTGCGGCTATAACTGAGTTTATCAGCGTTGGCGTGCATGCAATTAATAGATTTAAAGCTGCTTCGCATAGCATTAGGAATACAGTTGGTATCTGGGGCGATGGGAGTTTAGGTTATGTTCTTGCATGCATTTTGAAAACTATGTTGCCCGAAACCAGAATAGCAGTAATGGGCAGGGACGCTTCAAAACTTTCTCAATTTTCTTTTTCTGATGAACATCATTTGACTTACGAGATACCGAGGAATTTTAGAGTAGACCACGCGTTTGAGTGTGCCGGTGGTGAGGGCAGCTACTTTGCGATTGACGATATAATAAAATATATTAATCCTCAGGGTACGGCTGTTCTTTTGGGTGTGAGTGAAAACAAAGTTGCAATAAACACAAGGGATGTTCTTGAAAAAGGCCTGACGTTTGTGGGTTCGAGCCGTTCGGGAAGAGAAGATTTCAAAAAAGCTGTGGAACTGTTGGAGCAGCCTGATTTTCAAAGAAGAATTAGCCGTATAGTTTATCAGGATGAAAAAGTCAGCAGTGTGGAAGATATTCACAGAGTATTTAAAACCGATTTAAACAATGCTTTCAAGACTGTGTTTGAGTGGAATTTATAAAATAAAACGGAGCGATAAAGTAAAAGATGAAAAAAATATGTTTTTTAGCTTATGATTTGAGTAAATGCGGAGGACTTGGCAGAGT
Source organism: uncultured Eubacteriales bacterium (assembly GCA_964370325.1). Lineage (GTDB taxonomy): Bacteria > Bacillota > Clostridia > Oscillospirales > Acutalibacteraceae > UMGS1491. Next base: position 7,995 of record CAYJIV010000036.1, on the reverse strand, counting down.
TATCACGTCAATTGCCAATTCACTTTGTGAAAATGAGGAATATGAATTTCATATGGTTTCCGTTTGCAATTCGAGGGGGAATAATTTTTGGTTTCCGCTTGATGAGCGCATAAAACAGTATGTTTTAGGGGTTAATTATAAATACAGGTTCAGGCAGATTATATTCAAATCATTTTCAAAGCTGAAGAAATATCTGCAGGAAAATAAAATTGATATATTATTTTTGGCAGATTATACGATTCCACCGATTGCAATGTTGGTAAAACCGTTTGTTAAAACCAAAATTGTTTTTTGTGACCACGGTACACTTTCGAATCAGCTTGACCATAAAAAATCAACGGCATTTCGGCGAATCGGTTGCTGGATAAGCGATAAAATAGCAGTTCTGACGAAGCGCAATTCAGAAGATTATAAAAAATATTTTAAAATTAAAGAAAACAAGCTTTTAGTTATTCCGAACTGGCTTGAGGATGAGCTTATTGAAAGTCGGTCTGATTATGATACTGATTCCAAAATAATTTTATCTTGCGGCAGGTTTACATCTGAAAAAGGTTTTGATATGTTAGCTGATGTGGCGGATATGGTGTTTAGGAAGCATCCGGATTGGCAGTGGCATGTTTATGGCGGCGGGCCAGAGTTTGAAAACGTGAAAGAGCAAATTTCAAAATATGAGCTTGAAAATAACGTTATATTAAAAGGTTTTGTAAACAACATGGATGATAAGTATCGCGATGCTGCTATATTTGTATTGTTGTCATATAGAGAAGGGCTTTCGTTGGTGCTTATGGAAGCGAAAGCCAATGCAATTCCGTTGGTGAGTTTTAACTGCATTGCCGGGCCGTCTGAAATCATCAATGACGGAGTGGACGGATATTTAATAACGTGCTATGATAAAGAAAAAATGGCTTCTAAAATTTGTAAACTTATAGAAAACCAGGAGCTTCGGCAAGATTTTTCAGCTAATGCAAAGAGTAATCTAGGTAAATTCAGTAAAGCGAAAATTTTGAAACAATGGACAGAGTTAATAAATAGTTTTTAATAGCAGGGGAGTTAGGTAAGTTGTTATCATACTTTCAAAAATTACAATATGGAAAAATGAGATATATTTTTATAATTGCCATGGTTTCAATGTTGTGCATTAGACCACTCGGAGTGTATTTTTTTGTGCCACCATATATAGATTCTATTTTATTTTCAACTTTGGCTTTATTTGGAATGGTAGTTATATCTATAGGAATTTTAAATGGCAGAATTGAATTTAATTTCAAACGCAATTTATTTTTATTTTTATTTTTGTTTTTCTTTATTTTGTCATGTGTTGTAAATGTAAATTATGGTGTACTAGCCAATTTGAGAGCTTTAATTTGGATATCGATCAGTTTTTTTGTTTTATATTGTCAAGATAATGAAAGTACAAAACAGGATAAAATAAATCTTATAATTACTGTTCAGAATATTTTAATAATTGTATGGTTAATTTTTTCCTTTTATTCACTTTTAACTTTTATATTTCAAATTAATTATTGCCATGAAATAAACGACAATGTTTCTTTCAGGTTTGGTTATATCGACCAAAGGTTATTTGGAGTTTTTAGTAACCCAAATTATGGTTCTATGGTGTCTTTACTAACAATAATTTTTTCAATTATGCAAATTACCTCTGATTTTCCTCATAATATAAGTAAAAAAATTAATATTTTAAATGTAATAATACAGGTTTGTTATATTGCCTTGGCTTCCACAAGAGGAACATTATTTGCACTTTTAGTTTTGGTATTTTTAACTTTGTTTATATTCATGTATAACACGCAAAGTTATTTTAAAGATTCTCGAAAAATTTATGTTATTTGTATTTTGCTTTTTGTATCTGCTGTGGCTTGCATAGGTCTATATCGCATAGTCGATTATATAAAAATATTATTTTCTTATATTCCTTCTTTGATTGGATCTATTTTTAGTCAAGATCACGTTATCCAACCACAAATAATTATAAACCGTATGGATTTTGTTGATAATCAGGATGTTTCAAATTTAAGGTTCAGCATATGGCATAGTGCATTTGAAATTTTTAAAACAAGATGGTTTTTTGGTACTTCTCCGGGAAATCTAGTTAAGTATGCAAAGTCTGTTTTACCTAATACGTTTATATTAAGACGTCCTCATGACAATGAGTACAGGACTCATAATGCATATGTTGGCATGCTGCTTTACACCGGACTTTCCGGAGCGGTTTGCATATTTGCATTTTTTATACAGTCATTTTTTAAAGTTGCTGGACGTTATGTTAAAAACAATTTGAAAATTAGTAATCCATTATTTAATGCAGCTGTGACAACTGTTTTGTGTGTGGCAATATATGGTATGTTTGAGGCTGAAATATTATTTGTAAATTCAATTTCCTCTTTTGTGTTTTGGCTGTCTCTTGGTTTTGTAGTAACTTGTGTAAGAAGTAAGAATGCATAATATATAAAGTGAATTTTAAAAGGTGTTAATTAATAGGATATAGAGGCAAAAATGATGAGAACAAAAAAATCTTTAATAAATATTGCGGTTGGATTTATAACTTATGCTGTAATAATGCTTGGCCAGTTTTATACGCAAAAACTTTTTTATGCCACTTTTGGTCAGGTTTTTAACGGTATAGACGGTTACTTTACGCAGGCTGTTGCCGGATTAGCAATAGTGGAGCTTGGTCTCGGATTTGGAATAGTGTATAAGCTTTATAAGCCGATAGCGGAGAAAAACTGGGATCAGGTTGCTGTAATACTTAAATTTTTACGCAACGCTTATCTGGTGATAGCCGGGATTATGTTAGTGTTGGGTGTGGCAGTATCGTTTATTGTTGCGGGTCTAATAAAGGAAGATTTTTCTAAAATATGGCTTAACCAAATATTTATGCTTTACGTTTTAGATGTAATAGTTTCGTATTTGTTTGCGCACAGGCGTTCAATGTTTATTGCGGATCAGAACACTTATTTTAACAATACAATACACACGTTTATTCAAATTTTTCTTTTTGTTATTCAAATACTTGTACTGAATATTTTCAAGTCTTTTGAAGGTTTTTTAGTGTGCAAAATTGTTTGCAGATTGCTTGAAAATTTAATAATTGGATATATGTTTAAAAAGAAGTATGGTTTTATAAATTTAAAGATCGAATCAAAGATGCCAAGTATTGAACGAAAAGATTTATTTAAAAACATGAATGCACTTTTATTTCACAGAGTATCTTCGTTTATTGTGCTCAGCGGCTCAAATTTTATAATAACAAGATTCATTGGGCTCAAAGAGGGTGGAGTCTGGAAAAATTATTATCTAATAACTCTGGCATTGCATACTATTACCAATGAGTTTTTTAACGGTATTTTAGCGAGTTTTGGAAATTTGCTCACAACTGAAAACAAAGACAAGATTTATTCGAATTTTAATGTAATATATCTTTTGAATTTTTTTGTTTATTCGTATATCACAGTTTCATTTTTTAATATAGTATCGCCATTTGTAGGTGTTTGGCTTGAAGATGCGAGTGCAGTATATGGTATAGCTGCAACAATTGCGATTTCATCTTATGTTTATATTTATGGTATGAAGCAGTCAATCACAATGGCTAAAATGAGTGCTGGGATATATAATGAAGACAAATATGCTGCTGTACTCGGAGTGGTTGTTTCTCTTATAATATCTCTTGTGTTAGTTAAATCGCTGGGAATAACCGGTGTTATGATTGGTAATGTTCTTGGAGTCATTTTAGTGCCGCAGTGGGTGCAGCCGAAACTGGTTTACAATATGGTTTTCAAAAGAAATTCAAAATCCTATCAATATAAATTTATACTCTATACTTTGCTTACCTCATTTTACACATATTTAGCATACCTTGTTTGTTCGAGAGTGCAGTTATCAAACGTCATACTTCAAGTGGCTGTTAATTTTGCAGTGTGTTTAGTAATCCCAAATGTGCTTAATATTCTGCTGTTTTGCAAAACGCAGGAATTCAAAGAATTGTGGGCAATAACAAAAGGTTTTATAAGAAACATGAAAGGTGCGAGAGCGGCATAACAAATTTCTTAAAGAATTATTTTACTGTTACCATGAGTAAATTTCGTTGTCATCTTAAACGTTAGTAAAGGCTTGGTTCTTTGTTTTATTCAGAATGATGGCTAAGGAGGCGAGCAATTTTGAACATATTATTTTCGATATTTTTATATTCAATTCAAATAACACTGCCGGTGTTGGCTGTTTTAATTGTTTACTATTGCTTTAAGTCTCTTTTTGGTGGGATAGAAAAAAAGCGGCCACTTGTAGTTTTATATAACAAACTAACTAAGCAGAAAATTCCAATTATATATTGGGAAAATTCAATTGGCCGAAATAAGCACTGTGATATAGTTTTAGACAGTCCTACAGCTTCACGTGACCATGCAGTACTTTTCAGACGTGATGTCGGTTGGATGATTTCAGATACAAATTCAAAGACAGGTGTATTTATAAATGGAGATCAGGTTGAAGATGCCGAGCGAGTGTACATAGACGATATCATTCAAATTGGCGGAATAGATTTAGAATTACAAAAAGCGGAAATTTTGGAACCAGATGATAATTTCGCGCTTAAAAACCCACCCAAAAAACAGTATTCGCAGGCATCAATTTTGTGTTTGGTGAGTATTTTTCATTTTTTAGCCTGCTGCAATCTTTGTTTTGCAAGTGGTTCTTTTGACTACAAACCAGCAATGATTTTTATTTTACTTTTTGGTCTTTCATGGATATATTTTTTTATCAGTAAATACGGTTTCAGACGAAGTAATTTTGAGTTAGAAACGTTGGGTCTGTTTTTAAGTGGGGTTGGGATTATTACTTCCTGCGGCATTGACCCGGAAGAAACCTACATGCAAATGATTGCCTTGGCGGTGGGAATGGTTTTATTTAGCATTATGGTTTGGTTCATTAAAAATCCAGATTTTGCGATGCACTTCAGGCCATATTTTGCTGGTGCGGCAATTTTGCTTTTAATTGTAAACATTGTTTTTGGAGCAGTTCGGCATGGCTCGCAAAATTGGATTATAATAGGTCCGGTTTCAGTTCAGCCGTCTGAATTTGTTAAAGTGGCGTTTATATTTTATGGTGCTTCAACACTTGAACGGCTTCAAACCGCGAAAAATCTGACTGCTTTTATACTTTTTTCCTGTGCATGTATGGGAGCACTGTTTTTAATGGGGGATTTCGGTACTGCGTGCATATTTTTTGTAACGTTTATACTCATTGCGTTTATGCGTTCCGGCAGTATAAGAACAGTGTTTTTGACGTGTGTGTCGGCTGTTCTTGGCTTGATGATGATTTTAAAATTTAAACCGTATATAATGAATAGGTTTGCTGCCTGGCGTCATGTGTGGGGGCACGTAAATGACATAGGTTACCAGCAAACTCGTGTGCTTACATATTCTGCAAGTGGCGGTTTATTTGGTCTTGGGATTGGTAAAGGGTGTTTAAAGTATGTTTTTGCGGCGCCGAGTGACTTGGTTTTTGGCATGCTTTGTGAAGAGTGGGGGCTGATACTTGCGCTGGTGTGCATAGTTTCTATAGCTTTTATAGCTTTTTACGCAAGGCGTGCCAGTGCGAAAAGTCGGTCTGCATTTTATTCAATTTCTTCGTGTTGTGCCGCGGGATTATTGCTTTTTCAAATGATGATGAACGTGTTTGGCTCTGTGGACATTCTGCCTTTAACAGGCGTGACACTGCCGTTTGTCAGCCTTGGGGGGTCGAGTTTGATTTCCGTTTGGGGAGTGTTAGCATTTATTAAAGCGTCCGATGAAAGAACTTATGCGGCAAGAAGAGTATCTTAAAATAAAGGAGAGTTTTAACGTGCAAAAAATATCGATCTTTAGGAACAAATTTTTTTCACTTGCGCTTGTATTTATGTTCTTTTTTAGTTTTTATCCGTCTCTTGCGAAAGAGCTTGAGATATCACAAAAAACAATGAAAAAAATCGAAAAAATAATTGATGCACCATCCTGTTTTGCAAATGTTAGCGGCATGGTGAGAAAAAGCAAAAAAGCTAGAATAAAAGATATGATTAAATGGTATAAAGAATACGGAACAGTAAATGGTCAATATAATGATTATGGTTTAGATATAAAAAAATTTAGGAATGCAGATAATTTTTTAAATGTTAAAATACGTCAAAAGGAACGTTTTGATATTCATCATGGCAATCTAAATCCTTTAAAATATCAGCATATCTATGGCAATAAGTTTGGATTTTATAAAGTTATGTTAAATAGCAAATTGGCAAATAAAACACCAAAAATCCATTATGTGGTTGAAAAAGGCAAAGTTACCTTTCCGAAAGAAAGATCAAACTTGAGCGTACCTGAAGCGTTGGAATCTTTGGATAACGGAAAGTACATATGTAAACCGAAAGACAGTTTGTGTGGTCATGGTGTGCATTTAATTAAAAAAGATGATAATGGGATTTTTTACTATAGGAGAAATTCTAGTGAAATTACTTCAGATGAATTTTTTAAAGATATTGATGATGGAGCATATTTAATCCAGGAGTATATATATCAACACAAAAAATTGAACAAGTTAAATAAATCTTCATTAAATACAGTAAGGATAATTACCACTAGATATAATGAAGAGCCTCAAATTTTAGGATCTTTTTTAAGAATGGGCATTGGCAAATCAATTGTTG
>CAYJIV010000036.1:0-1294 GCA_964370325.1 uncultured Eubacteriales bacterium | reverse complement strand
TGTTGACAATGTAAGTGCAGGTGGTACCTGTGTAGGTGTGAATACGGATAACGGTAAATTGAAGAAATATGGTTTTTATTATTCGAAATTTAACAAAAAAATCGAATTGCAACATCCTAATTCAAAAATAAAATATAAGGGATTTCAAATACCTTATTGGAAAGACGTTGTAAAGTTGGTTAAAGATGCGCATAAAACATTTTACGGTTTGTCTTCAATAGGTTGGGATGTGGCCATAACTGAAAAAGGTCCTGTTATTGTGGAGCTTAATGCATGGTATGAGTTTTGTGGAATGCAGGCTACAAATGGTGGGTTGAAAGATAAGTGGTACAAACTTAAAGAAATATAATTCAACTAAATATAAAACAATGGGGAAGTAGTATTATGTGCAGTAAAGAGGCTTTGAAAAATAGGTTTTTTATTTTGGCAACAATTTTTGCTTTTTTATTTAATTTTAGTTCAATTTTTGCAAAAGAGACAATTATATCAGAGGAAATCATGCAGAAAATTGAGAAAGTGGTTGACGCACTTTCGTGTTTCGCCGGCGTTGACGGATTAGTCCGCAAAGACAGGGAAGACAGAATAAAGGATATGATTGAGTGGTACGAAAAAAACGGAACAGTGGGCAAACGCTATAACGACTATGGTTTAGACATTAAAAATTTCAGAAATCAGGATGATTTTTTGAGCGTGAAAACATATGATGGAGAACGGCTTCGTGTTCATCATGGGGGTATTAGGCCTCGGGAATACAAATATCTGGCCCGTGATAAACTTGAATTTTATAAAGAAATGAAGAAAAACAAGTTAGCAAATAAAACTCCAAAAATTAATTATAGTGTTCAGTATGGAAAAGTTGTTTATTCTAAAAGCAAGTCCGGGTTAGACATACCTGAAGTGGTTAAGTCTTTAGGCGACGGTAAATATATATGTAAACCTCAACACGGTAGATGGGGACAAGGTATATATTTAATTGAAAAGAGAAAAGGAGTCATTTCTTTTTTTGATAAAAATTTGAACAAGGTGGAAGCAAATAGATTTTTTAAAAAGATTTACAATGTTCCGTATATAATCCAGAAATATGTAGTTCAACACAAAAAATTAAGCAAATTAAATCCATCTTCCTTAAATACTATGAGAATAATTACAACACGATATAATGAAGATGTACATATTTTAGGGGCTTTTTTGAAAATGGGATGCAACAAAGCTGTTGTTGATAATGCACATGCCGGCGGAACCTTTGTAGGTATAAATTCGAAAAACGGTAAATTAAGAAAATATGGTTGCCACT
>CAYJIV010000035.1:6724-9034 GCA_964370325.1 uncultured Eubacteriales bacterium | reverse complement strand
CTTACAGCATTTTTACGTGAATCACGGCAGTTTTTGCATCTTTGCGGTTCGTTTACGAAACCTTTTTCGGCATAAAATTCTTGTTCGCCTGAAGTAAACGTAAATTCTTCTCCGCATTCCTTGCAAACCAGGGTCTTGTCTTCGTACATGGTCTATACCTCGCTTCGGATAAAATATTTGCCCCAGGACGGGTTCGCACCGACACCTCTGAATTAAACAACGCTCTACTATACTAAGCTACTATGGGCACAATAATTAAAAGTATACACTAAAGAGAAAATCAAGTCAATCTTTTTGTTCAAGAACATTTTTCCAATTATATCTAAGAATTATAACTTGTCCGAAAATAAAATACAAGTATAAAATAGATAAATCGTTCAAAACAGAAACAGAATTCGATTTATAATTTTAAAAATTATTTAATCAAATTTAAAAACTCTTCCTCAGTGATAATATTTACACCGAGGGCTTTTGCTTTTTGAAACTTACTGCCCGGGTTGGTCCCACACAAAACATAAGCCGTATTTTTCGAAACACTTGAAATTACCTTGCCGCCTAAACTTTCAATCATTTCCGATGCTTCATCCCTTGTGAATTTTTCAAGCGCACCTGTCAAAACAAATGTTTTACCTTCTAATAATTTTTTGTCTTGCTTTACATCTCCTTGGTACATCATCACAACTCCCGCTTTTTGCAGGTTGTCCAAAAGTTGTAAATTTTGTGGCAGTGAAAAATACTTCACAACACTTTCAGATATAACTTCACCGATGCCATCAATTTCCGCTATTTTTTCCGCTTTAGCATTTATAATATTTTCAATGTCACCAAACTGCTTTGCCAGAATTTTGGCCGACCTTTGCCCTACATTACGTATCCCAAGGGCAAATAACAATTTGTCCAACCCACGCGTTTTAGAAATTGCAATAGCATCTAAAGCGTTTTGTGCTGATTTATCTCCCATGCGCTCTATAGACACAATTTTGCTTTTGCTAAGATAATACAAATCCGCTGCAGAAGTTATCGCTTTGCTCTCAACAAGGTTCTTTATAGTTGTTTTGCCCAACCCGTCAATATTCATGGCGCTTCTGGATGCAAAATGTATAATATTTCTCAAAAACTGCGCGGGACAATCCGTATTTACACAGCGTATCGCCACTTCTTCTAATTCTCTGACGGCTCCTGACCCGCAAGACGGGCAAATTTTCGGCAACTCGAATTGTTTTGAGCCAGACTTGTGGCTTACAACGCTAACAACTTCGGGAATAATCTCGCCCGCCTTTCGAATTATAACCGTATCACCAATGTGAATATCTTTTTCTTTTATGTAATCTTCGTTGTGCAATACCACACGGCTCACAGTAGAACCCGAAATCAAAACCGGTTTTAGAATACCAACCGGCGTTAGAATACCCGTGCGTCCAACATTGGTCTCAATATCCAAAAGCTCGGTCGTACATTGTTCTGGAGCATATTTAAAAGCTACCGCCCACTTCGGATGTTTGGACGTACTTCCAAGAATTTTTCTATGTTCAAACGAATTAACTTTCACAACAGCACCGTCAGCTTGAAAAGCAAAATCGTCTTTAATTTTGCCAATATGTCTGATTTCTTCAAGTGCACTCTGGATAGAATCACATAAAATATGTTTGGGAACCGGAAATCCAAGCATTTTCAAAAAATCAAGCGAGCTTCTGTGATTGTCAAAACTTTTGCCTTCAAACAGCTGAATGTTAAAAACCAAAATTTCAAGATTCCTGCCAGCTGTAATGGAAGCGTCTTTTTGGCGCAAAGAACCAGCGGCGGCATTTCTTGGGTTTTTAAAACTTTTTAGCCCATCCAATTCTTGCTTTTTAACAAGGTATGCAAAGTTTTTCTTGGACATATAAACTTCCGCACGAACTTCCAAAAACGGTATGTTTTCATCAATTTTTTGAGGCAGAGATTTTATCGTCAAAATATTTTCAGTTATATCTTCTCCGACCATACCATCACCACGAGTTGAGGCCCGAACTAATTTGCCATTTTTATATTCAATTGCAACGGAAAGACCGTCAATTTTAGGTTCTACAACATAACTTGGGTTACCCACAATAGCTCGAACGCGCTTGTCAAAAGCGATGATTTCATCTTCGGAAAAAGCATCCTGGAGGCTTTCCATTTTAATAGTATGGTAAACAGGCGAAAACTTAGCAGACACTTCCCCGCCAACGCTTTGCGTGGGAGAATCCTCCGTCAAAAGTTCGGGGAATTGTCCTTCGATCTTTTCGAGTTTTTGAACCAGCATATCATATTCATAATCGTCGATTTCTG
>CAYJIV010000035.1:0-6714 GCA_964370325.1 uncultured Eubacteriales bacterium | reverse complement strand
ATATTTTCTGTCATGGTACTCTATTTCATTTCTGAGTTTTTGCACAAGTTTCCGTGCTTCTTTAAGTCCCACTTAGGTTTACAACCCCTTTAGAACTGATTCTAGCCTGCACCAACGGTTCAAGCTCTACCCAACTCTCCCCGATTACAATAGACTCTCTCAAAATGTGGGCGGCTTGCTCGCATTTTTTAATATCCGAAGAATAAAGTGTAGCTATAACGTCCCCACTATAAACATAATCTCCCGTCTTTTTTGCAAAAATTATACCCGCATGATAATCTATGCAGTCATCTTTTTTAGCACGGCCTGCACCTAAAATCATTGCAGCAATTCCACATTTTTCTGTGTTCATAGAGTTAATATATCCGTCTTTGTCGGAAATCACATCAAAAGAACACTCGCTTTTTAAATATTTTTGTGGGCTATCAAGCACACATGTATCTCCGCCTTGCGCAACAACCATCTCTTTGAATTTCGCAAACGCAGCGCCACTATCTATAGACTCAATCACCATTTTTTCACATTCTTCAAAGTTGCCTTTGCCAGCAAGATGCAGCATTTCAGCTGCAAGACAAACTGAAATTTCTTTTAAATCCTGCGGCCCTCTGCCCTGCAAAATCTCACACACTTCAATGATTTCCAGAAAATTTCCAACCGCATTTCCGAGGGGAATATCCATATTTGTAATGAATGCGGAAACTTTTTTGCCTGCTTTCTCACCAATCGAAATCATAGTCTTAGCGAATTTAATAGTTTCAGACTTTTCTTTTATAAAAGCACCGCTTCCAGTTTTAACATCCAGCAAAATGTAATCCGCTCCAGATGCAATTTTTTTGCTCATTATACTCGAAGCTATCAACGGAATACTATCCACCGTAGCAGTAACATCTCTGAGCGCATAGATTTTTTTGTCCGCGGGAACTAAATTTTTTGTTTGGGAAACAATGCTAAATCCAACAGAGTTCACTGTTTTTATAAATTTTTCAGTTTCAAGCACCGTACAAAAACCCGGAATTGACTCTAACTTATCAATTGTACCGCCTGTACAACCCAACCCACGACCGGACATTTTTGCGACTTTAACACCGCAAGCCGCTACAATCGGAGAAATTATCAAAGTGGTTTTATCTCCAACTCCACCGGTACTGTGCTTATCCACCTTTACTCCTGATATTGAAAATAAATCCATTACGTCACCGGATTCAACCATACTATTCGTCAATGCATATGTCTCATCGTCAGTCATACCGTTAAGATAAATAGCCATCAGCAACGCAGACATATGGTAATCTTCGACGTCACCACATGTATAACCTTCTATAAAAAATCCTATCTCCTCGCTGCTGAGCTCCTTGCCATCTCTTTTTTTAGCTATAATGTCATAAATTCTCAAAAAACCACACTCACAATTTAATTATTATATATGTAACTTTTGGGAAGCATGCCATGCGTAAAAAGATATAATTTATCCAAGTGCATATTAAACCATCCCGCATTTTTCGTGCATAACCATTCATAGAGTTGATCAAAATGCATATTTGCTTCAGTAGAATTACAATCCATAGCCCGGATAAAAATGCCATTAACTAGTATAAAATTACCATTTACAATAATGGCCTCAACATCTTTCAAAAACTCCACTCTCTCAATAAAAAACATGCGTGTTCCATTTACTTCTTTTTCTGCCAACGCATGAACTCTTACAATTTCTATTTTTAAAGTAATATTATATGCAGCGTGTGCATTTTCAAAAAATTCTCGTCTAATAACTCTTGAATTAACTGATTTTTTGTCTTCTTCTTCTAAAAGAGTTCGACTTTTTCTTACTATTGGAATATCAACAGCGAAAGCAACCTGCACTGTAGCCATGCCCATTATTAAAATTGCCGCAAAAGTTAATTTTATCCATTTTTTCATTTTAATTTCTAATTTCCTTCAAACTATAAGTTTAATAATTTTGCTCGTGCCCAGTCTAGCGGCCCCCGCTTCAATAAAATTTTTGGCATCCTCCAAGCTGCTAATTCCACCTGCAGCCTTTATTTTCACGTTGGGCCCAATATGTTTTACAAAAAGATGAATATCCTCAATGGTTGCACCTGATGTGGAAAACCCCGTAGACGTTTTAATAAAATCCACACCGGCATTGTTAACCACCTTGCACATATTTATTTTTTCTTCATCTGTTAAAAGGCAGGTTTCAACTATAACTTTTAAAATCTTTGCACCGCAAACCTTTTTGATTTCACAAATTTCAGATTCCACATTTTCATAAAGCGCATCTTTAACCCAACCCAAATTAATAACCATATCGATTTCATCTGAACCGTTATTTAGAGCATCTTCGGTTTCAAAAACTTTAGCTGCTGTTGTGTTATAACCATTTGTGAACCCTACGACCGTACAAATTTTCAACTCATTTCCAATATGATGTCTCGCAAATTTCACGTAAGATGGAGGAATACAAACCGAAGCAACTTTATATTTTATCCCTTCATCACACAAATTTTGAATTTGGGATAAAGTCGCTGTTTGTGAAAGCAAAGTATGGTCTACTTTTGAAAGGATTTCATTTATATCCAAAATTTCAGCCTCATTTTTTATTTCTTTATATCTTAATCGTCGCAAATGTTTCCCCTATCTTGCACCTTTTTCGTACGGATGCCCTGAAGCTTTTGGCGCTGACGAACGCCCTACAAACAAGATTAAAATTATAATCGTCAGCACATATGGAAGCATTGAAAGTATGGGAGAGGGAATTGAGATCATACTGCTTCCGCCAAACAATACGACTAATGCTTGTGAAAAGCCAAACAATAAACATGCCATATATGCCCCAATCGGACGCCATTTGCCGAATATAATTGCCGCCAAAGCTATGAAACCTTGCCCGCTGATTGCCGTAGGAGTAAATTGCGAGATAATTGCAAGTGTTACCGCTCCGCCGCCAACTCCGGCAAGCACACCAGACAAAACAACACATATATACCGCAATTTATAAACAGACACACCTAACGCATCAACTGCCGCGGGATGCTCACCCAATGCTTTGATGCGGAATCCCCATTTGGTTCTATACATAAAAAACCAGGTAACAAGCACAACAACAGCGGCTAAAACAACGGTTATATCTATATTGCTTAAACTGCTAAAAGCTGTACCTTCCAAAAAATTTTGAGGTATAATTTTTGGAAGTTTTATGGGAACTGGTTGAGTCAATGTTGCACCATCGAAAAAATATTTGGCGAAAAACAGTGCAAAACCGGGTCCTATCAAATTAATGGCAATCCCTGAAACCGTTTGGTCTGCTCTGAATGTTACCGATGCTATCGCATGAAGCAATGCAAGAAATCCGCCTGCCAATCCTGCACAAAGAAGTCCTAACCATGGATTTTGCGTGTAAAAACCTACAACTGCACCCGTTAGCGCACCCATGCTCATCATGCCTTCCAGTCCGATATTTACCACACCAGATCTTTCAGAAATAACCCCACCCATCGCTGCAAGTGCTAACGGAGCTGAAAACATAAGCGTCATCGAAATTGCAAGTATTATGCTACTTGTCATCTGAATTCGCCTCCAATTTCATCAGAAATTTGTTAATCAAAACAGGAATAATCCGTACCAGCGCCACAAAAAACACGATAACACCAATCATAATGCTGATAATCTCAGACGGTGCACCAGTTTTAAATTGCAAAGACTGCCCTGCGTAAATAAGCGCACTAAACATAAGTCCTGCAAAAACGCAGCCTAAAGGCGAACTACCTGCAATAAGCGCAACGGAAAGACCATTAAATCCGAAATTTTCAAAACTAGATAGTACGTTGATGCTATGCGGAGATGTTCCCGTTACAGCCAACGCACCTGCAAGACCCGCAAGTGCCCCAGAAATAAGCATAACGTACATTATGTTCTTGTTGACATTAATCCCAGCGTTTTGTGCAGCATCGGGGTTAAAGCCTGACGCTCTGAACTCAAAACCTTTTTTGGTTTTGAAAACCAAAATCCAAATCACAACCGCCATAAGCATTGCTATTAAAAAATTTGCATTAAAATCAGTTTTTAAGATAATATCATTCAAAACCTGATTGTTTTTAAGAAAATCTCTACCAGCTTCAGAAAACTTCCAATTGTTAAGTATCATAGTAAATCCTGACGGATTTATAGGAAAAGTACCGTCACTTTCAGGCCTATGGAATATTCTAAAACTTGCAATAAAATTGTTGAAATAAAATGCAACCCAGTTAAGCATTATACTGGTGATAACCTCATGTATGCCAAACTTAGACTTCAAAAATCCGACGAATCCACCAAAAACAGCTCCTGCCAGCATGCCGGAAAGCACAACCAGCGGAATTTGCAAAATCGGGTTAAAATTACAACTGATTCCAACAATAGTTGAAACAACTGCCGCGAATATGTATTGTCCTTCTGCGCCGATGTTGAACAATCCGGACTTAAACGCAAAAGCTACGCTCAAACCTGTAAGAATTATCGGCGTACTTTTGAGTATTACATTTATGATAAACTTAGGCCGCGAAAATATTGCATTGAAAATAACCGCCATCGCCTGAGTCGGGTTGTAACCCGTAGCAAGCAAGATTCCGCACGCAACTAAAAATCCAAAAAATATTGCGATACACGTGCACATAAACGGAGTTTTCAAAAACTTGGCTATACTTTTAATCATTTTCTTTACCTCCGGTCATCAAAAGTCCGATTTGCTGATCGTCGGCCTCATCCTGGCTAAACTCTCCGACAATTGCACCGTCATATATTACAGCAATCCTATCTGATAAATCCAAAATTTCGTCAAGTTCAAGCGAAATTAATAGTATCGCTTTTCCCTCATCTCTTAAATTAACCAGCGTTTTATGGACATACTCTATCGCACCAACGTCAAGACCACGCGTCGGCTGAACAGCAATTAATAGATCAGGTTTATTCGCAATTTCACGTGCGATTATCAACTTTTGTTGATTTCCACCTGAAAGAGCTCGAATGCGTTTGTCGCTGCAATTTGATGGGCGTATATCATATTCCTGAATCAATTTATTAGTAAATTTATCGCACTCTTCTTCATTTAAAAATCCATTTATACTGAACGGCTGTTCCCTATATTTTTCAAGAATAGCATTATCTGAAACGGTCATTTCGAGGATACAACCATCTTTATGCCGATCCTCATGAATAACGGAAATTTTGTTGTTTAAAACATTGCGGGTAGCTGTGTTCTGAATTTCTTTACCATTAATTTTAATTTCGCCGCACTCTGCCCAACGCTTACCAATAATGCACTCCAAAAGTTCTTTCTGCCCATTACCTTCAATGCCTGCAAGGCCAACTATTTCACCTTTTCTTATAGATATCGAAAGTTGCTTAACAGTTTCAATGCCTCTATTGCAACGCACACACAAATTATTTATTTCAAAAACAACTTCACCTGGTTCTGCAGGCTTTTTATCAGCCAGTAATTTGATTTTCCGGCCAACCATTTTTTCAGCTAGGCTTTGCGTACTTTCGCTTTGCACTTCTACCCTATCAACAAACTGACCTTTGCGAATAATTGTGCACTCTTTTGAAGATTTCTTGATTTCTTTAAGTTTGTGCGTGATGATAATGACTGTTTTACCATCTTTTTTAAGATTTTCAATAACAATCATCAAATCTTCAACTTCCTGCGGAGTCAAAACAGCGGTAGGCTCGTCTAAAATCAGCAAATCTGCACCCCTGTAAAGAGCTTTCAGAATCTCAACTTTTTGCTGCATTCCAACGGAAATATTTCTGACTCTGGGTTTTAACTCCACCTGTATTCCATATTTCCCCATTATTTCAAGAACTTTTTTCTTCGCCTTGCGGAAATTAATTGTGCCAAATTTATTAGTTGGCTCATTTCCCAAAATAATATTTTGAAGAACTGTGAATTTCTCCACTAACATAAAATGCTGGTGCACCATTCCTATCCCACAGTTGATAGCTGCACTTGGATTTTTTATGTTAACCAATTCGCCATTCAGATAAATTTCACCCTCATCCGCATGGTAAAGTCCGTAAAGAATATTCATCAGCGTGCTTTTTCCTGCACCGTTTTCACCCAGGATAGCATGCGTTTCGCCTTTTTTAACGTCTAAATCCACATTTCCAAGCGCTCTGAACCGCCCAAAATATTTCGTGACCCCACGCATTTGAACCGCGTAATCCTTACTGATATCCAAAATTATCCCTCACTTTGTAGCGGCATCCTTAAAAACTCGAACCGTTTGGATACCTGGATTTTTAAGTTGCATTTTCAATTTTTAAATTGGGAAGTTCTTTTATGAATTTTTCATAAGCAGCCAAGTTATCCGGTGCAACGATTTTTTCATCTGTTAATTTTTGTTGAATTAACATAGCTTTATTGTAAATTTTCGGATCCATATTCGGGTTGTTTTCAGGTATTCCAATGCAGTTTTCTTTAAGCCCATATTTTAGCGTCTGTCCACCGATTTTTGCGCCTTCCAACAGCTTTGTGGAAATAATATTCACAGCTTTACCTGTATTTTTTAGCGCAGAAGTCAAAACATTTTTTGGCGCTAAGTGGGATTGATCCAAATCCACACCAATAGCAAAACGTCCGGATTCTTTTGCAGCTTCAATCATGCCCACACCTGCCCCTCCAGCAGCATGGAAAACAACATCGCACTCTGAAAACATTTTTTGTGCAATAGCTTTGCC
>CAYJIV010000034.1:3700-9090 GCA_964370325.1 uncultured Eubacteriales bacterium | reverse complement strand
TATTTCAGATATACCATGGAATGGGCCGATAAGTGGTGTATATGTTGGGTTAGCTGATGATAAGATTGTGATAAATCCAACTGCAGATGAACGCGAAAAATCAAAACTTTGCTTGACCGTTGCATCAGCAGAAAATTTGATTGCTATGATTGAAGCTGGCGGTAGCGAAATCTCTGATGACGTTATGTATGAGGCAATAATTGCAGGACATAAGGTAAATCAGGAAGTAATTCAGTTTATCAAAGCTATTCAAAACGAAATTGGCAAAGAGAAGTTTTCTTATGTTTCCAATAGTCCAAGCAGCGAAATGTATGAAGCTATCAAAGATTATATAATTGATGATTTAAGAATTGCGCTTGATACGAATGATAAGTTGGTTCGTGAAGAGAGAATGACACCGATTCACGAAAAAGTTCATGCTAAATTTGATGAAATGTATCCTGAATCTATTAAGAAAATTGATGAATGCGTTGAAAAAACGAAAAAATATATTGTTCGGCGTTGGCTTCTGGATGAGCAAAAAAGAGTTGACGGCCGCGGTATGAATGATATAAGAGAACTTGCTGCCGAAGTTGGATTGCTTCCGAAAGTGCATGGTTCCGGACTTTTTACCAGAGGTCAAACTCAGGTTTTAACAGCTTTAACTTTGGGACCTATCAGTGACAGACAGCTGCTCGACGGCATTGATGACGAAGAATTTAAAAGATATATGCATCATTATAATTTTCCGTCCTATTCCGTGGGCGAAACCAGGCCCAGTCGTGGTCCTGGCAGACGCGAAATTGGCCACGGTGCACTTGCAGAAAAAGCATTACTACCCGTTATCCCTCCTGTTGAGGACTTTCCTTATGCTATCAGACTTGTTTCGGAGGTTTTATCTTCAAACGGATCCACATCTCAAGGCGCAGTGTGCGGTTCAACTTTGGCTTTAATGGATGCAGGTGTGCCAATCAAAGCACCTGTTGCGGGGATTTCCTGCGGATTAATCACTGAGGGTGACCGTTGGATGACTATGGTTGACATTTTGGGCTCAGAAGATCATTTTGGAGATATGGATTTTAAGGTTGCCGGAACGAAAGATGGAATTACCGCAATTCAAATGGATTTGAAAATTAGAGGTTTGACAGAGGAAATTGTTAAAGAGGCGCTTAAAAAAACGCACAAAGCCAGGAATTATATTTTAGATGAAGTGATGCTGAAAACTATAAATAAACCAAGAGCAGAGCTTTCGCCGTATGCCCCGAAAGTTTATACTACCACAGTTCCCATTGATAAAATCCGCGAAGTTATTGGCTCTGGAGGTAAGGTTGTTCAAAAAATCTGCGCTGATTTTGATGTTAAAGTTGACATTGAAG
This sequence comes from uncultured Eubacteriales bacterium, assembly GCA_964370325.1. Classification (GTDB taxonomy): domain Bacteria; phylum Bacillota; class Clostridia; order Oscillospirales; family Acutalibacteraceae; genus UMGS1491. Next base: position 7,735 of record CAYJIV010000034.1, on the reverse strand, counting down.
AAGATGGTAGAATTTTCGTTCTTGGATTAAATCAAGAAAATTGTGAAAAAGCGCTTGATACTATCAAAAGTATTGTGATGGAGCCTGAGGTTGGCGCAGTTTATAAAGGCAAGGTTGTTCGGATTATGGAATTCGGTGCATTTATTGAATTTGCGCCAGGCAAAGAAGGTCTGTGCCATATTTCTAAAATCGAAAACAGGCGCATAAATAAAGTTACGGACGTTTTGAAGTTAGATCAGGAGGTTCGTGTGAAAATCACAGAAATTGATGATAGAGGCAGGGTTAATTTATCTATTAAAGATGCTTAGTTATGTATGCATGAGGGGTGGGTTTTGTGGGTAAAAAATCAAATAAAAATTTGATTTTATCTATTGTGTCGATCGTTGTGGTAATAGGCGGTGCATTTGGGTTTTGGATTCATTTGAAAAACAAAAATACAGAGGATTCAGTTATATCTAACACAAATAACATAGAAAAAACTAAACCAAATGCAAAAGTTTCAGTTGTAATTCCTGTTTATAACACGGAAAAATATCTTGAAGAATGTTTAAACAGCGTGGAAACTCAAACGTTAAAAGAAATTGAGATAATTTGTGTGAATGATGGCTCGAAAGATAAATCTTTGGAAATTTTGAAAAATCACCGCGAAAAAGATGATCGTATAAAAATAATAGACCAGGAAAACGCAGGCGTTTCTGTGGCTCGAAACAATGGAATTAAATCTGCTACAGGAGAGTACATAGCATTTATTGATTCTGATGATTTAGTTTTATCTTATGCATATGAAAAAGCTTATGCCAGTGGGAAAAAATACAATGTAAACATAGTAACAATGGGGAACAGAGATTTCCCTGATGGTGAAGAATTACCCGATGCAAGTAAAGAAATATATGATGAATCCAAAATTGAGCTGAGAACATGCGAAGAATCTGACAATCCTTTTACAGCGCTAAAAGCAACTGAACACGTTATATGGAATAAATTGTGGAAACGTTCTTTTCTGATAGACAACGATTTGCATTTTAAAGAAGGTATAATCCGTGGGGAGGATGCTTTGTTCACATGGCTGGCAATACCTCTTGTTAGTTCAATGGTTCGTGACGAAAACATTTTTTACTATTACAGGACAGACAGGCCGGGTTCTGCAATGGCTATTACCAATGAAAAGCAACTAAAACGTCTGGACAGTTATTTGATTATGAATGAGGAACTTGTGAAATATCGCAACAGATTTAAATTCAAAGACAGCGATAATTGGCTTTTGGATGTATTCTTGATTTTTAGTTATAATTGTATTATAGCGAGCAGATTAGAAAATTCGGCGGATAAAGTAGCTTACTCTAAAAAGTTGCTTGGCATTATAGACGAACCGTTTTTGAAAAAATATAATGTAAAAGTTTCGCAAGAAAATCAAACCAGGTTGGACGCTTTAAGAAAATCAGCTGAGGATACTTGAATTTAAAATGTGAGGAGATAATTATACTTGACACCAAAAGAACGAATAAGAAACTTTAGTATAATTGCCCACATTGACCACGGCAAATCTACTTTGGCAGACAGAATTTTAGAGTTGACAGATTCCGTTTCCAAACGTGAAATGGAAAGCCAGATTTTGGATGATATGGATCTCGAAAAAGAGCGTGGGATTACGATTAAGTCCCATGCTGTGACCCTTTCTTACAAAGCAAATGATGGTCTTGAATATATGTTTAATCTTATAGATACTCCCGGCCATGTCGATTTTAATTATGAGGTGTCTCGATCGTTAGCAGCGTGCGAAGGTGCTATTTTAGTTGTAGATGCATCTCAAGGAATAGAAGCACAAACTTTAGCGAATACATATCTGGCGTTGGATGCAGGTCTTGAAATTATACCTGTGATTAACAAAATTGATTTACCTAGTGCAGACCCCGAGCGTGTGTGCAAGGAAATTGAGGACGTAATTGGGATCTTAGCGGAAGACGCGCCTAGAATCTCCGCGAAAACTGGGCAAAACGTTAATCAAGTTTTGGAATCCGTTGTTAACTTGATTCCACCACCGAAAGGCGATAAGAGTGCGCCTCTTAAAGCTTTGATTTTCGATTCTTATTATGATGCATACAAAGGTGTTATTGTTTATGCTCGCGTTGTAGACGGCAAAGTTCGGGCGGGTGATAAAATTAAATTTATGGCAAGCGGAGAATCTTTTACCGTTACGGAATGCGGTACTTTGCGTGCCACAAATTTAGATCCAATAGGTACGCTTTCAGCAGGTGAGGTTGGATATATTGCAGCGTCGATTAAAAATGTTAGTATGGCGCAGGTGGGAGATACAATAACATTAGCGGAAAATTCTGCGGATATACCTCTTTCAGGCTATAGGAAAGTCAACCCTATGGTGTTTTGTGGTGTATATCCTTTAGACGGTTCGCGTTATTCAGATTTGAAAGATGCTTTGGAAAAATTAAGGCTAAATGACGCTTCATTGTCTTTTGAACCGGAGACTTCTACTGCACTGGGGTTTGGTTTTAGATGCGGATTTTTGGGATTGCTTCATATGGAAATAATTCAGGAGCGGTTGGAGCGCGAGTATAATTTAGATTTAATTGCAACTGCACCGAGCGTAATTTACAAAATTTTTCTAACTGATGGTCAAATTGTTTTTATAGATAATCCTTCACATTATCCAGTGATTACTTCAATCGAAAGTGCGCAGGAACCAATGACAGATTCGCATATTTATGCGCCATCGACTTATGTGGGTACAATAATGGAACTTTGCCAGGATAGGCGCGGTATTTTTGTGAATATGAAGTATCTTGACACTGAGAGAGTAGATATTCACTATAAATTACCGCTGAATGAAATTGTTTATGATTTTTTTGACAGTTTGAAATCTAGGACCAAAGGCTATGCATCTTTTGATTACGAGCTTGCTGGTTATGTTGATTCTAATCTTGTGAAGTTGGATATCATGCTAAATGGCGAAGTTGTGGATGCGCTTTCTTTTATTATCCATAAAGATAAGGCGTATGGGCGAGCCCGTAAAATGGTTGAAAAATTGAAAAAAAAAATTCCTCGTCAGATGTTTGAAGTGCCCATTCAGGCATGTGTCGGAGGGAAGATCATCGCCAGAGAAACCGTTAAAGCTATGCGCAAGGACGTGCTTTCCAAGTGCTATGGGGGAGACATAACTCGCAAGAAAAAGCTCCTGGAAAAACAAAAAGAGGGCAAAAAACGCATGCGCCAATTGGGAAGTGTAGAAATTCCACAAGATGCATTTATGTCTGTCTTAAAGTTGGATGAAGATTGATGAGCAAGAATATTGGCCTTTACATTCACATTCCCTTTTGCAAATCTAAGTGCCCGTATTGTGATTTTTATTCCATTTCTTTTAATAATGTTTTAGTGAATTCATATGTTTCAAAAATTTGTGATGAAATTAGCCATTGGGGTAAAAAAACAACCAAAACTGTTGACACGATTTATTTTGGTGGCGGTACGCCTAGCTTAATTGGTGCTGAGAAAATTTGCAAAATTTTGAATGAAATTAAAAGATATTTTGTTGTGAAAGAACATTCTGAAATTACGGTTGAGGTTAACCCTGCGGATTATGGTATTATTGATTTTGAACGCTTAAAAAAATCCGGAGTCAACAGACTTTCTATAGGTGCACAGTCGTTTAACGATAATGAGCTTAAACTTCTTGGACGTAGACATAATTCTGGAGATATTATTTCTACAGTTACAGCGGCTCAAAATGCTGAATTCAAAAACATTTCATTAGATTTAATTTTGGGTATTTCCGGTCAAACACAAGATTCACTTGAAAAGTCTTTGCTTTTTTGCAAAGAAAATAGCATTACGCATATTTCGGCTTATATGTTAAAGATTGAGGAAGGTACGCCATATTTTAAATTGCAAAATACTTTGCAGTTACCGAATGATGACCAAGTTGCCGATTTGTTTTTGTTTACTTCTCAAATTTTAAGGCGGTTTGGTTACAATCATTATGAGATATCAAATTTTGCAATTCCGGGCAAAGAAAGCCAGCAT
>CAYJIV010000034.1:0-3690 GCA_964370325.1 uncultured Eubacteriales bacterium | reverse complement strand
CATAACTTGAAATATTGGAATTTAGAGGAATATTTAGGGATTGGTCCGTCAGCGCATTCTTTGATAAATAAACAGCGGTTTTATTACGGAAATTCAATATCCGATTTTTTAAAAGGCAATGATGTTGTTTTTGAGGATGTTGGAGGAACTGAAAAAGAATATGTGATGCTTCAGTTGCGACTTAGTGGAGGATTGGAAAATCAAAAATATAAAGAAAATTTTGGTTGTGATATTCCAAAGAAATATTATAAAAAATCCGAAAAATACGTAGGTCGAGGTTTGATATTAGTAGATAAAAATGGCATAAGATTAACCGAAACCGGATTTTTATTGTCCAATTCAATAATTGCAGACATTTTAGATTATATCCACGCCGTGTGAAGTTGTAAAATAATAAATTTTTAGATCAGCGTATTTATATTCGAATGGGTAAAAATTATATTGGTATTTGATTAAACAGAGGATTGATCTTGACAGAATGCAAACAGAATGATAAACTGAAAAAATGCGGTTATGCTGGAATCGGCAGACAGGCATGTTTGAGGGGCATGTGTCGAAAGACGTGTGGGTTCAAGTCCCACTAACCGCACCATACGGACTGAAAAGGTTGTAAACGATGTAAAAACCGAGTTCATTACCGACGGAATGCAAATATTAGCACAAAAAATCAACAGTGATGGTACTTTATTTGAGTTTCTGTACAAATAATACGCAGTGTTACTATCTCAAGAATATACGATGAAGTGTATGTGGTGCAAAATCGTTGCCAAAAATGTCGGAACTTATTAAACAAGAAGCTTTTAATAACCTTAGCTTGAAGATTTATTATTTAGAATTGAGTCTTCATACTCGTAAAGCTGTAATTGTTCACTATTTAGTGAATAAATGGTTGCAGTTTGATCACAAAATTGTTATTGAAGTTGCTATTAAAGATAAACACATGGAATTACTTAATCAATTAAGTAATGTTACTTTGAAATCATTAAAGAAAAAATCCTATATATTATAACTTTGAAACTAAAAAAGATGGTAAAATTTCAGGTGTTGTTATGTGGGGCGATGGAAACAGTATGTTTTTTATGAAATTATTATACCATTTTCACCTGAATATACAGCCAAGAATTTAAAAAAATAACATAGCAGGAATTTGGGCATATTAATTTTCAAACCAACACGTACCGCGTCGAAAAAAACAAAGTGGTAAAGTGTTACCATATGCATATAAGCTGGTTCACATACCAAGTAAATGTTAAATTATTCTTCTGGTAATGATTGCAATTTAGAAATGACTAATGAAAGGAATTTAAAATTTCATGTTGGAATATATCACAAAAGAAAAAATAATTGCTTGTGTGGCAGCAGTAGCTGTAGCGGGTACAATTGTAGCTTCGGAAGTAGCCCGCACTCGTAGTTACGGTTCAACAACTCCAACTTGTAATCCATTTAAAGTGTGCTCAAAATTTGAGCTAGCACAAAAACTAGAGTCTATAAAAGGAATGGGAACAGCGCGTGAAGTAGGTAAATATGCAGGAGCTGTTGGGGCAGGCATTTTAGTTCATTTAGCAGCCATAGCAGTGCATTTGCCAGGTAGTGTAGAATATGCAGCGGTACCTTTGGCAGTAAATATTGCTTATGGCCACCTTAGTAGAGCATTAGCCTAAAGAGATAATAGTTGTAAAACAAGTTCGGCAGACCATCTTTAGATGGTCTGCCATGATTTATATTTGCTTTAATATATTTTATTTATTTTCTGCCAATTTTAGTGTTGTCTTTGGTTTTATCTTGTAATTCTTTTATTGGATGAGGTTCTATTTCAAATCTGTAGTCTTCGTCTTTTTTTTCGGTATAAGTTTCAATAATTTCATGCGAAGGTGTTTTATTAATCGTTTCGTTTACAACATCTTGAAATTTATTGAAATCAGAATCTTCAGAAAGTGATGACGCTTCTGTATATTTTTCTTTTTTTGAAGTGTTGCATACTGTGTTTTCGAGAATGTTTCTAACATACGGAATATTAGATTGAAGTTTTAAAAGTGCAGGGAAATCACCACCAGGAATTATTTGTTGCCACTCTTTGTTTTCATATTTTTGCAAGAGCTGTGCAGCCATATGAATATGTGCTATTTCTTGCATATAGTGTTGCTCCCAAATTTTTTTGATTTCGGATCACTTTCGTCCATAAAGCAAGAGTAGTACAAATAACATTCTGTATATTCATGGCAAAGTAAATTTTCAAGCCATGTCATATTTGGGTCGAGCAAACTTCCATAATGAGTAACGTGTTCTTCCTCAACTAAACCAATTTCTTGATATAATCTTCTTCCGATGTCAGAAGTGTAGAAACTTGAAATGTTCATGTAATAGTTCATTGTTTGTTGTTCTGCTGCTGTGATTATAGAAACATTTAACTTTGTTACAGGATCAGCAGTTTTAGAATTTATATGATTTTTAACGTTGTCATATGGATGCCGATGGTGTGCTATGGTTGGGCGAGCAGGCATTATTTCTGTATATTTTCCAACTAATTTTTCGGCGTAGATTCCGTGTTCCATTTCAAGTAAATCTGCGTATCTGTAAAGATGGTCAAAGTCTTCTAACAAAGCAAAATCCAAAGCAGATTTTACATTTTTATCAGGTTCATTTTTTGCAAGTGCCGCAGTTAAATCTACTGCTAATTGCTCGTAACTGATTGTGGTTTCAAGTACAGATTCATCTACCGGTTTTAAAGCAGAAATTTTCATTTGTTGTTGTTTTTCAATGTATCTGGCAAGTGCTAGCTCACGTCTTAAATCGTTGTTATTGCAATTCCTTGAAAATTGATGTGAAAACCAGTTTGCCTCATACTCTGTACCGTTCATGAGTATTATTCTTGTTTTTGTGTAAGGGTCTACCTCATTTTTATTGTAAGAGTAAGGATAGAGTTTCTCAAAACTTTGAATACTTTCAAAAATTTTTGATGGTTTTTCTTCAAATGGGTTCATTAAAAATTCCTCCTAATATATTTAGTTAATAAATATTATCAGCATTTATTAGTGCATTTATACACTGATTTTTACCTGATTTTTTTTATTAGTGTTGTCAATTGAAAAAAATCGAAAATCATAGTTTTATGCTGGTTTGCTATCTGAATATAGCTAGTGTGCACAACAAAGTTAATGTAAAAAAAACTTATATTAATTAGCGAAAAACGTGACATCTGATACTCTGTGAAAAACAACAATTTACACAAGAAATATACTCTTTGGGTTGATAGGTTAAAAAGTCTCAATTTTCAAGTTGAAATTAATTATTAGTAATGAAATCATAAATTTATTTGCCATATTCATTTTTAAGGGTTATAATTACGTGGAAAATATTGTTTGGATGTGGTGTTAATGTTTGTGAATTTTAAAAAAAATGTTAGCTTGTATTTGGTAACGATAGCTTTATTGGTAAATTTTGGTGCAATGGTTTATGCTCAAGAAAGCTCAGAGCCAATATCAGACAGTCAGGCAAAAGTTGAAAAAGAAAATACTAAAAGCAATTTAGATAAAGCACTGGAATACATAATGGAAACTCAAGTTATTAAATCAGATGAAATAACACTATCAAAAGAATTTAAAAAAGAAGACAGAGAAATTTTAGCGGAATATTTTTTGGACGAGGAAGTTCACAAATATTTTTGGGTTCCAGCGATTGTACAATTTGATA
>CAYJIV010000033.1:0-9098 GCA_964370325.1 uncultured Eubacteriales bacterium | reverse complement strand
TAAATTTAGAACACTATCGTGTGCTTTTTGAAAAAATCACACGATATAAGTAAAAAGTTATTCACAAATAAGTGACGAAAAAATGCGCTTATCACACGATAAGTATGGCTTTTTTTGAGAGAATACGTGTTATAATTGCTTTTTATGAACAATTTTTACTGTTTTATATTATTTTACTTTTTAATATAAAATGAGTAGATTGAAGGTGCTTCGAATGAATGAAATTGTTTCGCAGTTAATAAAAAAAGCAAGAAAAAAATCAGGATACACTCAACAGCAAGTGGCAGATTTGTTGGGTGTGGACAGGTCTACTTATTCATATTATGAATTGGGAAAGATAAAACCCGATATAAAGACGATAATTAATTTATCTAAAGTGTTTGGTGTTACTTATGTTGAACTTTTAGAATCTGAAAATGTGAACAAATTTTCGGATGTTTCTAATGTAAAAGATGAGAAGGAAAAAATAAAATCAGATGAACATGCGTACCTTGCAAATGTAACCAACCTTACGAAAAAAGAACAAGATATAGTTATGTTGTTTAGATTGCTTTCAGGTAAATCTCAGGACAACGTTTTAAGACTTTTGTTGAAGAATTTAAAAGACAATGAATCATAATATAATTTTATACTAGATCCATTTATTTAGCTAACGAATGCCGATTTTAATTTGTAAAATGCAGCTACAAGATTTATTGTACCTGTTCTTTTTTTATTTTCAGGTGTATTATTGATTTGGGAGATGATTAAAATTTTTTTTGAATTCAGTAAACGAGTTTTAAATGCATCTGAAAAAGCGATAAAAATGTGTCAACCTTATTTTAACAATATAGAGGAAACCGCAGAGTACAATCAGCAAAAAATGCTGAAAGCATTTATTGATAGTGGGGTCAGCGAAAGTCATTTTAATTCTTCTACCGGTTATGGATATGGAGATAGGGGAAGGAATGCTCTGGATACACTTTATGCCAATGTTTTCGGTGCGGAAGATGCTTTAGTTCGGCATAATTTTGTGAGCGGAACCCATGCTTTGACAGTTGCTTTGTTTGGCGTGCTTCGTCCTGGGGACAGTGTTTTAAGTATAACCGGAATTCCATATGACACTATGCTAAATGTCATTAATGGTGAAAATACAGGTTCGCTGAAAGATTTTGGCATTTCTTTTGAGCATATAAACTATGATCCTAATAAAGAAATGTATTTTGAAAATATAAGAAATAAACTCAAAAAATTTTTTAAAGTTGTATATATTCAAAGATCAAGAGGTTATACTCTTAGGGATTCTTTGTCCGTTGAGGGCATAGGAGAGATAATAACTTTTGTTAAGAGAATGCATCCAAAAAGTATTGTGATTGTGGACAACTGTTATGGTGAATTTGTGCAGAAGTTAGAACCTACTCAATACGGTGCAGACTTAATTGTGGGGTCACTTATAAAAAATCCGGGTGGTGGAATTGCTCCAACTGGAGCGTATATTGCTGGGAGGAAAGATTTAATCGAATTGTGCGCATGCCGGTTGACTTCTCCTGGTATAGGGAAAGAAGTTGGTGCAACTTTGGGGTTTAACCGTGAGCTATTTATGGGTACATTTCATGCGCCGCATATTGTGGGAGAAGCGTTAAAGACGGCTTTATTTGCGGCTGCTTTATTTGAAATATTGGGATATGAAGTTTACCCGAAGCACAACGAAAACAGGGTTGATATTATACAATCAATAAAATTAAATACTTCGGAGGCACTTATAAATTTTTGCAAAGGGGTACAAAAAGGATCACCGATTGATTCGTTTGTGTCTCCCGAACCATGGGATATGCCTGGGTATAAAAATAAAGTTATAATGGCTGCGGGCACATTTACGTTGGGGTCTTCAATAGAATTGTCAGCAGATGGTCCGCTTCGCGAGCCTTACGTAGCGTGGTTGCAGGGTGGACTGAATTTTCACAGTGCTAAAATTGGTGTTCTATCTGCAGCAGAAATGGTTTGGGATACAAAATAAATATCTCAGAAATCTTACAGTAATATCTATAAAAAAGTTTTATATAATTAAGTTATACATCTATCGGTAGGCTGGTGGATGTTTTTTGTTTTTAAGAAAAGTTGCGTATTGTTTAATTTTTTTAACTTTCAAAACATAGATATATTTTATAGCACTAATTGCGCTTAAAATTTTTAATTGAAAGTGGGATGAAAATATGGGTTCAGGTTTTTTGCTAATGCGTGTTACTATCGGAGATGAAGCATTGCCAGTTGCGGATGCTCGTGTTCAAATTATTGACAAAGACGGTAAAATGCTTTATGAAACAACCACGGATGCTAACGGTTTGACTCGAGCTTTTTCTGTGCCGGCTCCTGATGTAAGTCTTACGTTAGATCCAACTTACACGCAACCTGCATATTCTACGGTGGATGTGGTTGTGAGTGCCCCGGGTTTTATTACAGAACATATTAATGGGGTGGAAATTGTTGACACCCAAACAGCGAATTTGCCGGTGCATATGAAGCCGCTAGTTGATGAACCAAATCCTGTTACTGACAACACCATAAATATTGCTCCGCCAGCAGTCGTTTCAGAGGAGACGTTTGCAAAACGTGGCGACTCGGTCCAGGGCCTATCGTCAAGAGTGTTATCACAAGTAATTATTCCTGATTATATAACTGTTCATTTGGGTATGCCTTCAGATACATCTGCGAGAAATGTGAGAGTAAAATTTGCTGATTATGTGAAAAATGTTGCGTCCAGTGAAATTTATTCAACATGGCCGCACAATTCATTGGTTGCTAACATTCATGCGATAGTAACTTTTGCTTTGAATAGAATTTACACAGAGTGGTACAGAACCAGAGGCTATAATTTTGACATAACAAACTCTACAGCTTATGACATGGCTTATAGGGAAGGTGCGGGTGTTTTTCAGAATGTAAGCCAAATAGTAGATGAAATTTTCAACGTTTATGCGCACAGATTCGGTTTCATGAATCCGTATTTCACAGCGTTTTGTAATGGTACTACTGTTACCTGTGCAGGTCTGTCACAATGGGGGACAGTAACGCTGGCAAATCAGGGAAGGACTTCGTTGGAAATTTTACGGCATTATTATCCTGACGATATTATGCTTACTGCAAGCACTAACATCACTGGAATAACTGAATCTTTTCCCGGAAATTCACTCACTGTGGGAAGCAATGGGCCATCAGTGCAACGCATGCAAAATTTCCTTAACAGAATTCGGATAAATTATCCTCTGATACCTCGTATTGATAATCCTAGCGGTACGTTTGGCGCTGACACGGCAGAAGCTGTTAGTGTTTTTCAAAGAATATTCAACTTGAAATCTGACGGAATTATCGACAGAGCTACGTGGAATAGAATTTCTTCTATTTATGTTGGAGTTACAGAACTTGCTGGACTAAATGGCGAAGGTGAAAGAATCTCTATTGGCAAAAATCCGCCAAATGTTACTTTATCACAAGGTTCTCGTGGTAAAGATGTGCTTGAACTGCAATTTATTTTAAACACAATTGCAGCATATTATTCAGAAATCCCAACGGTTATACAGGACAGTTTATTTGACGCCAGAGACAGAAATTCGGTTATTGAATTTCAAAAAATTTTTGGTTTAACCCCTGACGGTATTGTTGGGTCTGCTACCTGGAATAAGTTATATGCAGTTTACCGCGGTATAGGTAACAATGTGGTTGTGCCTCCGGCCCCTCCTGTTACGTCACCTCCGACGCCCAATGTAACGCCTTACCCAGGTATACCACTAAAAATTGGTTCAACGGGATCAGATGTGCGCATAATACAGGAATATCTTAACACAATACGCACCATGTACCCGAATATACCGGAACTTGTTGTGGATGGATTATTTAGTGCTGCGACTCAAAAGGCGGTAATTGCATTCCAGCAGCAATTTTTATTGACTCCTGATGGCATAGTTGGGCCTGTTACATGGAATGAAATTATGGAGCAATACATAATTGCGAAAGGGAATGTGATTTCCTTACCTGAGTCACCAGATTATTTTAAATATACTGTTTTGTCAGGGGATAGTTTATGGAGAATTGCGTTGAAATTTGGAACCACAGTGGATGCAATCAAAGCATTGAATGGGTTGGTAAGTGATACAATAAATGTGGGGCAGGTGTTAAAAATTCCTAATGTTACTGCTATGTCACCAGAGTCACAAAATTATTTTAGTTACACTGTACAAAGTGGAGATACCTTATGGTTATTATCTCAAAAGTTTGGCACAACTGTAGATGCGATTAAAACACTAAATAATCTTACCAATGATATGCTGAGTATAGGGCAAGTATTAAAAATTCCGAAATCCGGAGGAGCAACATCGATGCCAAATTATTTTAGTTACACCGTACAAAGTGGTGATACTTTATGGTTGTTAGCACAAAGATTTGGTACGACTATAGATGCAATCAAAACATTAAATAATCTTACCGGTGATAGGTTGAATATAGGCCAGGTATTGAAAATTCCGCAAGCGGAGGCGTCTTTTTCAAAAACAATTGTAATTGATGCCGGTCATGGAGGGGCTAACCCTGGTGCGGTAAGCGGTAATCGTTTAGAAAAAACTGATAATTTAAATCTCGCATTGGCTGTGCAAAAAAAATTGCAAGCGCAGGGACAAAAAGTTGTTATGACCAGAATTACAGATGTTGATATTCCGTTGCTTGAAAGAAGCGAGATATCCAACCGTAATAATGCAGATTTATTTGTTTCACTTCACAGAAATGCCAGCACCAACCCTGCGGCAAATGGGGTAGATACTTTTGTTCAGATTGGCTCACCTCCTATAAATACCACATACGCACAAAACGTTCAAAATGAAATTGTGGGTGTAGGGGTGCAAAGCGACCGTGGTGTTCATCAGGAAGATTTTTCTGTTTTGAGAAACACGAAAGCACCTGCAATGTTAGTTGAAATGGGATTCATAACAAACGAGAAAGATAATCAACTTTTTGACCAGCATTTTGACGCATATGCTGCGGCTATTGCGCGTGGGATATTAAAATCATTGGGAGATTAAAATAATTTAGAGAATAAAATTAAAACCACCTGTTTACCGGGTGGTTTTGTTATTATTTTAAATTTAGTATATTGGTTTTATCTTACTAATCTACTGTAGTTGTGGTTCTTCCGTTGCCGACGGTTTCTTTTTGCAGGGCTTCCCATGTGCTACACCCTACAATACCGTCTGCCGTGAGACCTCTTGCTCTTTGAAAGGCTGTTACTGCGCCTCTAGTGCCGGTTCCGAAGATGCCGTCAAGTCCTCCGGATTTAAATCCTAGAGTGTTTAGTTCATCTTGCAAAACTAAAACGTAATTGCTGCGGCTGCCTTGCCGTAGCATCGGGTACCCCGCTTTGCACGCAGGCGGATTTTGCCTTCTGTCAAAATGTACCCATGTTGGGCTTATAGATACGGGCTCAACGTAATTCCAAAGACCCGAATTTATTGCACTTGCTCTTAATGCTGCTCTTTGATCATTTGACCATCCACTTGCTGCTTGTGCCACGTCAAAAGATACACCTGCATAATGTTGGCTTTGTAGCCCGTGGCCACCTTCCCATGGTCGCTTAAATGCGTATCCTACAGGAATCGGTCCGCCCCATAAATTCCGCTGAGTATTCCATGCATTCATCACCCTTTTTGTCGTCCAAAGTGTAGGACTTTTGCTTGAACCTCTGAAATCCTTCACTTTTAATGTTCCACCAGAATTGTAAGGCATAGGATCATTTTCGTTTTTGTAATATGTTTCAAATCCGTTTGTATCATTATTATAAACAATTATTTTTGCCATAAAAATCCCTCCATATATTTATATAATATGGAGTAATGCGTTTGTTGCGTATAAATAAATTTTTTGAATTTATTTATAGATTTGCAAGAAGAAATGAGGTTTTGGTTAAGTTTAACTAAAACACTTTAAAACTTTTTAATAATATAGTATATTGATATTATTTATGCGAGTTGTTTTTAATTTAATAACAATAAAAATTAAGAGGGGTGCCTGCAATTATGAGTTTTTTTAATAAAAAAGTAAGTCCGGACCAAATTAGAAAAAACAAATCTGGTAGTGAAAAAAAACTTCAAAAATTTGCTTCTTTGCCGGAACAGGAAATTTATAAAAAACTTCATTCGGCTCCAGAGGGCTTGAGTGGAAAGTATGCGCAAGAAAAATTAGAGCAGTATGGAAAGAATGTCATTATATCAGGTATGAGAAGCACTGTATGGGGACGTTTAATTAGTGCATTTGTAAACCCTTTTAATATCATTTTATTTATTACTGGTTTAGTTACTGTTTTAATTGACGTTTTTTTGGATGGAGATTCAGAGATTGATTATTTAACTAATAGTGTTATTTTTATAATGATTTTTATTTCTGGAATAATGGATTTTATTCAGAGTCAGAAATCAAACGAGGCAGCGGAAAAACTTTCGAAAATGATTTCCAATAAAACCAACGTTTTCAGAGACGGAAAATCAATTGAAATTCCCATGGAGGAAGTTGTTTCAGGAGACATTATAAAATTTTCCGCAGGCGATATGATCCCTGCTGATGTAAGATTTTTAGAAACGAACGATACTTTTGTTTCGCAAGCGGCTTTAACTGGTGAATCGCAACCTGTGGAAAAATTAAGCTTTAATAAAAATGCAGAAAAAGGAGTAATTACTGATTTTGATAACATAGGTTTTATGGGTTCAAATCTAATTAGCGGGAGTGCAACAGGTATTGTTGTTTTAACGGGGAATGATACTTTTTTTGGTTCCATGGCCGAATCACTTTCTGGCAACAAAGCTCAAAACAGTTTTGAGCGTGGTGTTGCCTCTATTTCTAAACTGTTGGTTAGAAGTATGCTAGTGATGGTTCCAGTGGTTTTTGGAATAGTTATAATTAAATCACTGGTTTTACATAATGGAACTAGCTGGATTGATGCTTTGCTTTTTGCCATTGCTGTTGCAATCGGGCTTACTCCTGAATTACTCCCTGTAATTATGACGTCAACACTTGCAAAAGGTGCGGTGGCAATGTCTAAAAACAATGTTATTGTCAAAAATTTGAGTTCCATTCAAACTTTTGGAGAAATGGACATTCTTTGTACAGATAAAACTGGAACTTTAACGGAAGATAGAATAGCTATTGAAAAATATATGGATATTGCGGGGCAAAATGATATGCGGGTTTTGCATCATGCTTATTTGATAGCTAATTTTCAGACAGGTCTTAAAAATTTGATAGATATAGCTATTATTGGCCGTGCGGAAAAGAGCAATTTAAAAGCAAGCCTTCAAGAATTTAAAATTGTAGATGAAATTCCTTTTGATTTTCAAAGAAGAAGAATGAGCGTTGTTTTGCAGGATGACACTGGATTTCGAAGGTTAATTACAAAAGGCGCAGTGGAAGAAATGGTTTCAATTTCTTCTTTCATGGAAAAAGATGGCCAAGTAGTACCGCTTAGTGATGAAAACCGAAAAGTGGCATTGAAAACCTATGAAAAATTTAATTCAGAAGGCCTCAGAATGATTGCCATTGCGCAAAAGCTTGACGTTCCGGATGCAGGAAAATTTAGCTTTAAAGATGAAAGTAATATGACTCTTATCGGATTTATTGGGTTTTTAGATCCCCCAAAAGAGAGCGCGAAGATTGCAATAGATGCACTTAAAGAATATGGTGTGAAGACGGTGGTTTTAACAGGTGACAGTGCGGGTGTGGCAGTTAATGTTTGCAAACAAGTTGGGATTAGCACGGAAAACTATTTGACCGGAAAAGAAGTAGAAAAGATGGATGATGAGGCACTTTTAAATACGTTGGATGTATGCAATCTTTTTGCGAAATTGACGCCTTCTCAAAAAGAAAGAGTTGTAAAAGCGTATCAGTCAAAAGGACATACCGTTGGGTATATGGGTGATGGTATTAATGATGCGCCGCCAATGCACCAAGCAGATGTAAGCATTTCAGTTGATAGTGCCGTAGATGTTGCCAAGGAAACAGCAGATATAATTCTTCTGAAAAAAGATTTAATGGTCCTTGAAAAAGGTGTGCTTGAAGGCAGAAAAATTTTCGGAAATATTTTAAAATACATAAAAATGGCTTCGAGTGGTAATTTTGGCAATATGATTTCTGTTATTTTTGCTAGCTTGTTTTTGCCGTTTTTGCCGATGTTGCCTGTTCAGATTATATGCCAAAATTTGATAACAGATACTTCAGGGATTGGAATCCCGTTTGACAACATGGATCCGGAATATTTGAAAAAACCGAAAAAATGGGATACAAATTCTATCAAAACCTTTATGTATTTTATGGGTCCATTGAGTTCGATTTTTGACATACTTTGTTTTGTGGTTATGTGGTTTATTGTAGGAAAAGGCGTGCAAAATTTAGCGCCTTTGTTTCAGAGTGGATGGTTCGTTTTTGGAGCAGTTTCCCAGGTTTTAGTTATACACATGATAAGAACTGCAAAAATACCTTTTGTGCAAAGCAGGGCAGCACTTCCACTTGTTATCTCAACACTTGGTATGGGGCTGATACCTTTAATTATTGGTTTTACAGACATATCATCAGCGATAAATATGGCTCGTTTGCCTATTTCGTTTGCCTTTTGGTTGGCTGGACTTTTAGTTTTGTATTTTATTTTTGTACAAGTTGGCAAGAAAGTTTATCAAAAATATTTTGGGGCCTGGATTTGAAAAAAATACCTACCGGGGGAATTCCGTAGAGTTAATCATGTAAGATATGAACTTTCTGGGTAGTAGATCGAAAAAATCATGGGTGAACGCCAGTTTGGTTTACAAAGTTGAGTATAAGCTATTTATATCATTTGTCGTAGAACTTATTACTACGATGACTAATAATGACTATTCTAAAGTGTGGTGGCATTGAATTTAAACAGTATTGACAAATTTAAATCGATTATGATAAAATTATAAATGCTTTGATTTGTAATCAATAGATCTAATTTAAAGTAATACCATTGAGAGTATACTTTATATATACGTTTTAAGTAGTGATTTTTTGTTTTTAATTAAGGATAAATTTAATATCTATGGGAGATTTCCCGAGCGGTCAAAGGGGGCAGA
>CAYJIV010000032.1:0-9106 GCA_964370325.1 uncultured Eubacteriales bacterium | reverse complement strand
AATCTCCCTTTGTTTTTATTTTACCATTTACACAAACTTTTGCACGGTCTCAAAACGGAGATGAGATTTTTTCTTTACCAACATTTATAATCTCGCCGAAAACTTTTTCAGGAGTTAAATTTGAAAACTCTTCCCAGCCTCCGCCTGTAACTCCAATGCGGTCCAGACTTTTCGCAGCCTCATCAGGCAGCTCGTCATGAAGCTTTTCCGCGCCGCTCATCTTGAACTGCTCCTGATATGTATCATTAATCCCATTACTACTCTCAGCGTAAACACAAACGTTCAATCCGAAAAATAATAATAAAATCACGAAAAATTTTTTCATATTATCCACCGCCCATCGCGTTGTAATTCCCTCCGCTGTGAATTTTGTTTTCACAAAATATCTATCGCTGCGGGTTTACTCCTTTTCCCCTTCAAAACTTCGTTTTGCGGGGACCCCCTTTTTTTTGGTGCGAAAATTTATACTTATCAGCTACCCATTAGATTCAAAGCAGTGTGCGTAACCTTTTCAAACAGCGGCAGAGCAATAATTACAATCGCTAATCTTCCTGCGAGTTCCACTTTGGAAGAAAGTGATATTTCGCCCGCATCTTTACAGGAATCAGATGCAAACTGCGCTACAAAGCAAACTCCAAGAGCCTTGAACAAAATCAAACCGTACTCCCCCGGAATCGCAGAGGAACCCAATAAATTTTTAATCTGATACACGACAGGCAGAAACTGCGAAAGCATAGCAATTAAAATCACCGCTCCAGTCGCAATGGTGATAATAACTGAATACTCAGGAACGTACTTTTTCAGCATTACGGATACCACTGCAACGATTAAAACAATTCCGCAAACAGCCACTATATTCATAAATATTTTCACCATCCTATTTAAGCAACTTCCGATTTTTACAGCCAGAAAACCGATTTTATCGTACGAAACAGCATGTCAATCTGCTGAATTATCATCATCATTACGACTATCAATCCCGCCAGAGTCGTCATCATGGCTTGTTCTTCGCGTCCGGAACGTATCAACATCTGATTCAGCACCGCAACAATAATTCCAACTGCAGCTATTTTGAAAATTAAGTCCACGTTCATTTTTTCAAACTCCTTTTAAATAAACATCAGTGCTAAGGCTAGTCCCATACACATCCCGAGAATCAGTGCAAGCTTACTTTTTGTTTTTTTGTCATCCACAGCGTGGTTCAGATACGGCTTTAAAAGTTCTGTGTTATATTCACAATGCGTAATTTGACCTTCTATATCGCTCCCGCCCAGATTTACTCCAAAATCTAAAATCATCTTCTCTTCTTCTTTTGATATGCCGGTATCTTTCGCGCAGGATTCAAATGTTTTATTCCACGCTTCCAAAAATGGGTAGTGATTTAATAACTGAGAACATTTATTTATGTAAACTCCCAGTGGCTCAGGCACAAATTGATTTTTCAAAATTTCAGAAAGAGGACACCCAGTAAATCTTATTTGCGTGCTTACGTTTGAAATAAATTCGGCGTACTGCTTCAAAAACAGTGCTTTTCTGGCGTATCTACACGCTGCCAGATAACCGCCGAACCCGCCGGATGTAACTAACATTATCATCCCGATTATTTTTAACATCCGCCTCACCTGTTTCGTAAATTTTGAAAATCTTACCGGGATTATTCTGATTGTCGAGGAAAATAATTTTCTCAAACGCACCTGAATTCAAAAGTGATTTAGCTTGAGGCCGTTTGAGCAGTTCTTCCAAATTGCGAGCGTGAATACTTGCAATAATTTTTACGCCTGCGTTAAGGCTTTGCTCTATTGCCACCACGTCAGATTCCATTCCAACTTCGTCGCAAATTATAACGTTTGGGGACAGCACTCTTATGGCCTGCAAAATGCCATCGCCTTTTGGATAGCCATCCAGAACATCACACAAGCCAATGTCAAAACTAGGTTGTCCTTGATGAATTGCTCCAATTTCAGACCGTTCATCCACAATTGCTACTTTTTGATGTTTCAAAGATAAATTTCTTGCTATATCTCGGAGTATCGTGGTTTTCCCGCTTGCAGGAGGCCCTGCAATAAGCACTCCGCTCTCGCCAGATTCTATAGTTTCCAAAACTGCGTTAGAACAGCCTTTAATTTCCTTGGCAATACGAATATTTATCGAACTGATGTCCCTTAGATTTGTGATTTTCCCATCCGTTACCACGGCAGTACCGCAAATCCCGGCGCGGTGTCCGCCCTTTAAAGTGATAAATCCATTTTTAATCTGATTCTGATAGCTGTAAACTGAGTAGTTACACAGCTTTTTAAAAGTTTCCTGAATATCCAATGACGTCATAATTAAAGAAGAATTGTTTTCAGAAATATTTCCGCTGGGAAGCAAAAAATAAGATTTTTCCGGGCAGACTATAATTACATTTCTATTTGCGCGCAGGCGTATTTCCTGAGCATTAGCTTTAATTTCGTCCGGGACAAAAGCAAGAAGCCGCTGAATTTTTTCGCAAATATTCAGACTGGCGTCATCAAAATTTTTTATGTAAATCTTGTCGTCCATATCTTGTCCCACCCTTTTTATATAAATATGGACAACTGTTATTTGTTAGAACTAAATTTTTATTATCAAAAAAATTTAATAACACTGTTGATTTATTTTGTGAAACAATATATTATTTAATAATAAAATTTGATATTTTTATGTATATGCGCAAATTTGCTTCCGGAGATGATTTTTTGAAAAATTATTTAAAACAAACAATTTCTGCGTTGCTGTGTTTCGTCTTGATATTTGCGTCCGGCTGTGGAAAAAAAGAAGAAGAAACCACAATCAAACCAAAAGCACAAAAAGATTATGACATTTTCATATATAACACTGACACAAACATTGCTGCACCATTTAAAGAGATGTGCGATGAATATACCTCCCGCACCGGGGTGATAATCAAAACAGTTACTACTGGTGCAGATGAAAACGGAGTGGAAGAACTGACTGAATATATGAATTCAGACAATCCTCCGGACATATTCACAATTAACAATCTAGCCGAACTCCAACAGTGGAAAGAATCCGCAAACGTACTGGATTTCAGCAACGCTACTCAGGAAAATTTCAAAACAATTGTAAATGAAATTCCCGAAAGTTTACGACTCAGTTCCAACACATCCGACAGCTACGGTTTACCGTACACTGTGGAAGCATATGGATTTTTAGTTGATCCAAAAATGCTTTCATCACTCTTCGGCGGAGATAAATACAGAACTGCCCTAAATGATTTGCAAGTATGCTCTTATGAAGATTTTCACTCATTTGTAGAAACTCTTAAACTTTATATCCGAGGATCGGGTGGATATGAATTTGACTTGAATGGTAAAACTTATACGTTTGTGAACCAA
This sequence comes from uncultured Eubacteriales bacterium, assembly GCA_964370325.1. GTDB lineage: Bacteria > Bacillota > Clostridia > Oscillospirales > Acutalibacteraceae > UMGS1491. The sequence goes on along the minus strand of CAYJIV010000032.1, from coordinate 5,729 downwards.
AAAGGTGACTTGAGTCAGAATCTCAATGGTGTGTTCTCGTTTGCAGCAGGGACTTCAAACAATACTGGAAATTATATGGCAAACCTTGCTCTGGCAGCCGTTTATGAATCCGCTGCGGCTGCAAATATAACAACTGATTCTCAAATCAACTCTCTCAAGTACCCTCTCCTTGGTTTCGCAGAAGCGCTTGATATGATTACTTCAAGTGTTTCTGGAAAAACTGGTCCTATTTCAAGAGGTCTGGAAATTGTCAGCAATTCACAAAATAGCCACAGTCAGTCACTGAAAAATTTTGCAAGCGGTAAATCCGTATTTCTGCTGGGCGGAACCAAAGATTACAACGAGCTTACGATTTATAACTCATCTGTTTCGAAAAGATGTGTGTTTATACCAATCAAGATGCCATTTTTAGACCAAGATATTAAAGCATCAAAAATCTCGGTTAAGAATTTTAATAATTCCATACCGGTTTACGCACCGAAATATTATTCAATAAATGCGAAATCCCCTGAAAGAGAACAAAAATTAGCTCAAGATTTCTTGGTATGGCTGAAAACCTCAGAGTTAGCCGCACAATACATCATACCTGATTTCAATTTTGTTCCTTACGACATTAAAGAAAGCAGCGTTATAGATAATTCCTTGAGCCGCTCAATGATAGAATATATGTCATCAAACCGTACTTTACCAGGCGTATTTTATGGCGCACCACAGACATGGGCAGAAAATTTAAGTAAGCTTTTAGCAGAGCAGTTTTTCACTAAAGTCAATTGGAGCTATGCAGATTATGAAAAAATTGCAGATCACGGAATAAAAACATGGAAAGAATTGAAAAAATAATAAAACTATTATTGTACCGAGGAGTGTAAAATAAAATGCCATATATAATTGAAATGGATTTTTTAAAAAAAGATATACGCTTATGGGATAAAAGATTCTTAAGCGAAATATTTAAAAAATTACAGGAATTCAACAAACAAGAAATTGCAGAGTCACAGGACAGATGTTTTGTACGTTATCTTCTTGAATTAGAACAAGCGAATCGACTTTTTTTGCGGCGGGTAAGGGAATTGCCAATGATAATGAAATGCCGAACCAAAATTGACAGCGGCAGCCATTTCGGGGGGCAGGAATGCGCGGAATTTATGAAAGCTATCCGTGATGCTTCAGATAAATATCTTAATGAATCAGAATATGCAGACACTTCAATAGAAAATTCAATCGGAGACTTTGCAACTAAAATACGAAACAAAGCTAAAGCAGACGAAAAATGCGCCCGGGAATTTGAACAAACAACAAAACAAGAGTATCTTACTTGGGGGAAAGATAGCACTCTAGATATTTTTAAACATGCAGGATACGATTTAACAGCTTTATAGCAAAACACCCCCAAATATTTTTGGGGGTGTTCCTATACGGTTATAAATTTTTGCTGATAAGCCAAACTTATTTAAAAAATCTTGTAATTTCATCTTGCGCAGCTTGCACAGAATCAGACCTATGAATAGCGTTTTCACCTTTATCTTTGCCATAAATTCCTCTGATTGTTCCAGGAGAACCGATCTCTCCTGCAAGGTCAATCATACCCTGCACTACATTTTCACCTTCTACAATCATTGCATACACAGAGCCTGAAAGCATAAATTTTAATAAACTAGGGAAAAAAGGTTTATCTAAATGGTGCGCATAATGTTCTCTCACTTGTTCTTCTGTTAATGTCATGCTTTGTGCTTTTGTAATTTCATAACCATTCGCTTCAATCATTTCAATTATTTTCGCTACTGTAGTTTGATCACTCGAACAATCCGGCTTTATTATAACAAAAGTAGATTCTCTCACTGCAGATGCAGTTATACCCATGCTAGAAAAAAACAATACCACTAATGCCAAAATTTTTTTAAACTTTTTCACCATAACAATCTCCTGAATTTTTATTTTTATAATTACCGTTGGTGCGGCCAAGAGGACTTGAACCTCCAAGAACTTGCGTTCACATGGACCTGAACCATGCGCGTCTGCCAATTCCGCCATGGCCGCAAAAACAGATAGCTCACTTGCTATCTATTTTAACATATTTAATTGATAAAATCAATAAATTAAAACTATAAATCATCCTTCAAAGTAGAAGAATATTTAATTTTAATAACCTACATACAACATAACTCTAACCAATCTATTATTTTTTCATGCAAATTACAACGGCACTAGCGTATTCTTTCGTATGTGTCATACTCAGAGAAAATTCATAATTATTTTCTTCGCAGATTCGCAAAGCACTACCTAACAATTTAAAATACGGCTTACCAAGGACGTCACGAAGCACTTGAACTTCCCTAAAACCAAAACCTCTAAATCCCGTCCCAATTGCTTTCGCAAATGCCTCTTTAGCGCAAAAATTTGCCGCAACACTCTGTTTAGGGAAATTCTTGCCTTCTAATTGTACATATTCTTCCTCACCTAAAATTCGATTTAAAAAACCACTATTTTGCATGGATTTTTCAATCCTTGCAATTTCAATCATGTCAATACCAACTGAAAACATAACATACCACCTCTTTTAAAATACAACTCCCGAATCATTACCATCTTCATTTTTAAAAACTTTCTCAATCTTATTTTTTATAAATTTAAGACCTGGGTCAGATAAATCTGATATATTTTGTGTCGCTTCCTGTGCCATTTTCATTAATTTTATATCTTCATAACTAGTTGCGATTTTTATATTCGGCACGCCATGCTGATTTTCACCAAAAAAATCACCAGGGCCGCGTAGTTTCAAGTCTTCCTCAGAAAGATAAAATCCATCATTTGAGTGCACCATTGCGGAAAATCTTTTATATGATTCCTTACCTCTAGAATTGGAAATAAGAATGCAATAAGATTTTTGGCTCCCTCTGCCAACCCGTCCACGAAGCTGATGAAGCTGCGAAATGCCAAATCTTTCAGCATTTTCAATTATCATAACCGCTGCATTTGGAACATCCACACCAACTTCAATAACAGTGGTGGAAACCAACACTTTAATTTCATTCGCAATAAACCGCTGCATAATTTCATCTTTTTCTGCGGGCTTCATTTTGCCGTGAATAACTGCAACGTCTTCGTCGCTAAAACCTTCCTTGAGTAGCTTTTCTTTGTAACTTTTCACATCTGCAATTTCGTTTTCATTTTCCTCAATGCAAGCGCAAACAATATACCCTTGCTGACCCACAGCAACCAAATCTCTTAAAAAATTCAGTGCACGTTTCCGCTTGCTTTCATCAATGTGGAAAGTATCAATTTTCTGTCTGCCTGGCGGCAACTCATCTAAGATTGAAATATCCAAATCACCATATAAAATCATAGCTAAAGTTCGCGGAATCGGCGTTGCAGACATCACCAAAACATGCGGGTCTTTGCCTTTGCTGACAAGATTGGATCTCTGCTTCACACCGAACCTATGCTGTTCATCTGTGATTACAAGTCCCAAATTATTAAACTTTGTGCTCTCTGAAATAAGCGCATGTGTACCTATAATTATATTAACCTCACCAGAAATTATTTTTTCTTTTATTGCTTCTTTCTCTTTTGGTTTCGTGGAACCGCAAATCAACACCGTATTAATGTTGGTACCTTCAAATAATTTTGAAAAAGTTTTGTAATGCTGTGCAGCTAAGATTTCCGTCGGTGCCATAAATGCTGTTTGAAAATTATTTTTAGATATAGTATACGCTAATGCCGCTGCAACAGCGGTTTTGCCAGATCCAACATCACCTTGGAGTAACCTATTCATTGAAAATCCGCTATCCTTCATATCATAAACACATTCATTAACGGTTCTTTTTTGAGCGTTTGTGACCTGAAACGGAAGCAAAAAATAAAATTCATCTGAAAAATCTTTGTTTACCAATATATTGGTTTTTTTCCGCGCCTGTTTTTTAAGCATGTTCATACTGAGTTGGTATATAAAAAACTCTTCAAAAACAAGCCTGTCTCGCGCCTGCTTCAAAATAAATTTATCTTTAGGGAAGTGTATGTTTTTTAGCGCAAAATATAGTGAACATAGATTGTAATCACTTAAAATCTCTTTTGGAAGCGTATCATTGATGTCTTCAGGTAGCAATTCCAATGCGTTTTTGACAATGGCAATAATTTTAGCAGAACTAATCCCTTTAACAAGCGAATACACAGGCTCTAATCCAATTTCATTACCTACCGATTTGATTTTAGGATTAATCATTTTATACCCAAGCAAATTTTTGGTAATAGGTCCTTTTAAGAGGTATTCTTCGCCAACTTTTAGACTTTCAGCAGTATATTTACTGTTAAAAAAAATTATTTTAATTGTATCCGAACCAGATATAGCTTCGAGTTCATGCAAACTTTTGCCGCCATTCAAAAATCTAGAAATTACACCTGATGTGATTTTAACTTGAATGCACCCAACTTTATTATGATAAACATTAGCGGCACTTTGCGGAGTTGTCCAATCTTCATATGCCCGCGGATAAAAATTAATCAGTGCTCCAACAGTCGGCACACCAAGCTTTTTAAAAAGTTCGGCAATTTTCGGCCCAACACCTTTTAACATTCTTATATCCGTTTTAAATAAAGAAGCCATATTTTCACCCGTCATATAAAAATTATATATTCTATATTACACAATTCGTATGTATTTTCAAACCCCACCACTACACAACAAAAAGCAGACCCTACATTTAATAGAGTCTGCTTTAATTCTAAAAAACTTTTATATGTCTTCTGTTGCTCTTTTAAGTATTAACGTCCTTCGTGCTAAGCCAGCAACTGCTCCGCTTACTGCACCTATTTTAGCACCCTCCATAGTATCACCAGCAATATTGCCTATTCCTGCACCTATCCCTGCGCCAAAAGCAGCATCTATTCCAACACCAATAACACTTCTTGTAATATTTTCTGAAATTTGTCCGGAAAATTCTATGCCCCACGCGCCGCCAGCAATATTTTCAAGCACGTCATCGGGAACTTCTTTTTTGCCACTGATGTAAATCCTGCGTTTCGCTGATCATTCTTGTGATTAAGGCATTGTCAGCTGCAATACCTTCTTTTTTTAATATTTCTTTGATTTTTGCTATAAACTCATGGTCACTTAAAAGCTTTTCTTTAAATTCGCCGCTCTTTGCCATGTCTTTAATTTTTTGTTCTATTTTTAAATCTGCCATAACAACACCCTCTTCTTTGTCGAATTTAATATAAAATTTCGATTTTAAAGCTGATACACATTATATATCAGAAAAGATGTTTGTCAAGTAAAATATCACAAAATTTCTCATAAAGTGTTTTTGTTTATGTTTGATTTTATTCCACTGAAATAATAAAGTGATAGATCGGTTGTTCGCCATTGACAAGTGTAATATCCACTTCTCCCTTGAGCAACGATTGTACCATGGATTTTGCTTTTTCCGCTTGCTCTAAACTAATACTTTCACCATAAATTAACGTGATAAATTCTGTATTCTTTTTTACCATCGATTTAACTAACCTGACAGCAGCTTTGACTGGATCTTTCTCTGTGAATACCAGCTTGCCATCTGAAAGCGCCAAAATATCCCGTTCTTTGATTTTAAATCCGCCAAAATCGGAGTCTCTTGCAGCAAATGTAATCTGCCCCGTAGCTACTTTTGCAGCACCGGATTTCATACGCTCAGCGTTTATTTCTGCATCAATGTCAGGGTCATAAGCCAGCATGGAAGAAATTCCTTGCGCAATAG
>CAYJIV010000031.1:0-9126 GCA_964370325.1 uncultured Eubacteriales bacterium | reverse complement strand
ATCTCTTTTATCTGCCAAAATAATTCTCCTCTAAATTTTGCATCATATTATTGTATTCTGCTATGGTCTGGTTTTTGATGCACGATGTGCAGCCTTCAATTTTTTCCCAATAGCAAACCGAACTTTATTGAATTTCATTGCTTTTTGAGTTATTTGAGTACAATTCTTCAAAATTTTCTATTGTCTTATTAGGAAGAAGACTGAGAAGGTTACGATTATATTTATTAAAATCCCGAAAAAAATTTTTTGAATTATTTAAAACTTGTACGGTACCAAAAAAACCTCTAACCCTCTCATTAATTTCTTTCATATTACTCGCCAAAGGTTCTATTACGCTGCTGTCCATAGCTTCAATAATTGTATTAGTATTCTCTTCAAATAAAATATTACGTATCTCTGCAATTTCCGATTTAATCGAATAATTCGTTGCTGTTTTTTCTTGCTCACTAAAAGATTTTGAAAAGAAGTCATGCAAAAAGCCAAATGTTCTTCCTTGAACACCCACAATCAACTTTTTTATTTTAGCTACTTGATTATTGTAATGTTCATTTGCTTTTAAATATATCCCTAACAATTCAGTGCCCATTTTGTTTACCAAGTCAATTTGTTTGCTTATCTTTGATTCATTTAAAATATATTTAGCTTTTTCTTTCAACGGCAATTTTGATAATTTCAGCTGCTGCAAAACAAATTGCTGAGGAACTTTCGAAAATTTCCAAAATCTCTTTTGAAGCATATTAGCAGTACTTTCCACAAATATCAACCCTTACATACGAATTTGATGTATATCATCTCTTCATTATCACGATAGTTGTATCAAAAGTCAACAAAAAATCAAAAAATGTTACTTGTTTTCTTTATCTACATCTTTATAATCTGCATCGTAGACATTAGGCTGTTCGTTAGATTGATTTTCCGCCTGAGGATCTTGCGCAGGTGCTTCGCCTTGCTGAGGAGCAGCCTGCTGATACAATTTCGTTGAAACATCATACATGACTTTTTGTAATTCTTCCATTTCTTTTTTGATGTTATCAAGGTTATTGTCAGCAATCTCTTTTCTTAAAGCTTCGATTTTCTGAGTCAAACTGGTTTTGTCGGCTTCTTCAATTTTATCTGCACTATCTTTAATCAGTTTTTCAACTGCATAACAAAGGTTCTCGGCTTCGTTTTTGGTATCAACTTCCTCACGGCGTTTTTTGTCTTCCTCGGCATAGCGTTCAGAATCTTTCACCGCTTTTTCAATGTCATCTTTAGACATATTCGAACTTGAAGTAATAGTAATGTGCTGCTCTTTTCCGGTGCCTAAATCTTTAGCTTTTACATTTACTATACCGTTGGCATCAATATCAAAGGTAACTTCAATTTGCGGTACACCTCTCGGGGCTGGCGCAATACCATCGAGTTTAAACAAACCAAGTTGCTTGTTATCTCTCGCAAATTCGCGCTCACCTTGTAAAACATTAACTTCGACCTGCGTTTGGCCATCAGCGGCAGTAGAAAACACTTGACTTTTTTTGGTCGGAATTGTTGTGTTTCTTTCAATAACTTTAGTCATAACTCCGCCCATAGTTTCAATTCCAAGTGACAAAGGTGTGACGTCTAATAAAAGAAGTCCTTTAACGTCCCCGCCAAGCACGCCTGCCTGAAGTGCTGCACCTATTGCCACACATTCGTCCGGATTGATCCCTTTGAATGGTTCTTTGCCGATTAAACCTTTTACGGCGTCTTGAACTGCCGGAATCCTTGAGGAACCGCCAACCATTAAGACTTTGTCAATTTGAGATATTTCCAAACCTGAATCTTTCAGCGCTTGGCGAACTGGGCCCATTGTCTGCTCAACTAAATCGGCTGTAAGTTCATTGAATTTTGCTCTGGTTAAAGTTAAATCCAAATGTTTCGGGCCGTTAGCGTCTGCTGTGATGAACGGCAAATTGATACTTGCGGAAGTCATGCCGGAAAGTTCAATTTTAGCTTTTTCTGCGGCTTCTCTGAGCCTTTGCATCGCCATTTTGTCTGATTTTAAATCCACTCCGGATTCCGCTTTAAAAGTTGAAACAATCCAATTCATAACTCTTTCATCGAAATCATCTCCGCCCAAACGGTTATTACCGGCTGTAGACAAAACTTCCTGCACGCCCTCGCCCATTTCGATGATAGAAACGTCAAACGTACCACCACCAAGGTCATATACCATTACTTTTTGATCAGATTCCTTATCAATTCCATATGAAAGTGCTGCAGCTGTTGGTTCATTAATTATGCGCTTTACTTCCAAGCCTGCAATTTTACCGGCATCCTTCGTTGCCTGGCGTTGAGAATCTGTAAAATATGCCGGAACTGTAATAACCGCTTCTGTAACTGTATCCCCAAGATATGCCTCCGCATCAGATTTGAGTTTTTGAAGTATCATTGCAGAAATTTCCTGCGGAGAATATGTTTTGCCATCAATTGTACTTTTGAAGTTTGAACCCATTTCTCTTTTAATTGAACTTACTGTACGGTCCGGGTTAGTCACAGCTTGACGTTTCGCAACCTGACCTACCATTCTCTCCCCAGTTTTTGAAAACGCGACTACAGACGGAGTAGTCCTTGCTCCCTCGGCATTGGGGATAACCACAGGCTCACCGCCTTCAATTACCGCCACACATGAATTTGTTGTTCCAAGATCAATACCAATAATTTTTGCCATAATAATTTCCTCCTAAAAATTTAATAATTAATTTTTTAATAACTATGATTAACTTTATTTAAAGATTTGATCTCCCCTTTTATAAAATTCAGTTTGTTACTTGCACCATTGCGTGCCGTATAACTCTTTCCCCCATTTTATATCCTTTTTGGTAAACAGTTGAAACGCAATTATGTTTTTCGCCCTCTTCTTCAATGTGAGCAACCGCGTTGTGAAGGTTGGGGTCAAATTCATCTCCCAATTCTCCAAATGCTTCAACATTCATGACTTTTAAGGCACTGTTTAATTGATTTGTAACCAATTCTAATCCTTTTTTGTATTCCTCGCTTACGTTTTCTAAGTTTTTATTAGCCACTTCTAAGCTATCCGCAATCGGCAAAATACAAAGTACCGAAAACGCAGTAGCATCTGCATAAATGGCTTCTTTTTCACGCTCAGTTCGCTTTTTGAAATTTTCATATTCCGCTGCAATTCGAAGAAAGCGGTCCTTATATTCCTCAGCTTCTTTTTTTAGCTTCTCAATTTCTTCGCAATTGTCACCCAATTTTTCAAAGCATTCTTCTTCGCATTCAGTACCGCAATTGCATGGTTCACCTTCATGATTCATTTATTTCCCTCCTTCTTATTTAATTTGTTTGTCATTCTGATCGGAACAAAAACCTTAATCTCCATCTAAAATTCTTCCTAAAAGTACTCCAACTGTTGCCGCCGTGTAATGAAGCTTCGCCGCAACGGCACTGTAATCCATTCTTGTGGGGCCAATCACTCCAATCACTCCGAGCTTACCGCCAACATTATATTTTGCAGTTATAACACTGGCATCTTTGAGTTCTGGATAATAATTTTCCTCGCCAACTAAAAATTTTATTCCCGTTTCGTCAGACATCAAAAGATTTAATAAATTATTTTTATTCTCAAGAAAAGTAAAAATACTTAAAATGTTTTCCGGATTAATTCCAGGGATAGTCAACAAATTTTTGTGACCTTCAATTTTTATTCCCACTTCGCAGGCATCTTTGACAACATCCATCAACGCATCCAAAACGGGAAGCATTAACATAGAAAATTCATTATCTACTCCTACAAGGATATCTAAAAATTCAGGAGTAATAAGTTTCAGCGGCTGTCCTTTGAATTTTTCATTTAAAACAGTGCTAAATAGCACTAAAATTTTATCGGTAATATCATACTCACACCTGAACAAACGATTTTTCACCATTCCAGTAGTTGATACAATTACTATCATCGCACTCCTGCGACCAATTTTAACAAACTGAATATTTTGAATTCTTGCATCCTGATTTTGAGGAGTCGTTACGATAGTTGTAAGATTTGTGAAGTCCGCCAGCATCTTTGCAGCCTTTGCAATTAAACTTTCAGGATCAGAAATTGCACTGCAAAGAATACCTTTAATCAAATTTTTTTCTTCACTCGAGAGTGGATTTTCACCCATTAATCTGTTAATGTATAATCTGTACCCTTGATCAGAGGGAATCCTTCCAGATGAAATATGCGGCTGTTCCAAATAACCTAAACCCGCCAAATTTGCCATTTCGTTGCGGATAGTCGCTGGAGAAAAAGCAAGCTCCAAGTCCTCGCAAACAGCTTTTGAACCAATCGGTTCACCAATTTCAACATATTTTTCTACTATTACGGACAAAATTCTAAGCTTACGGTTAATACCATTCACCTCTTTTCAACCCTCCAGTCCGCAATTTTAGCACTCGACACTTTAGAGTGCTAACTAATTAGATTTTAATACTTATTTTTCTTTATGTCAATACTTATTTTCAAAAAATATTTGAAAGGAAACTATCATGGTAATTATGGCAGTAGATTTGGGAGAAGTCAGAACCGGCCTTGCGGTATGCGATGAAAACGAAACACTGGCCTATCCTCATTGCATGATTGAAGAAACCAACAAAAAAAAACTGGCCCAAAAAATATCCGAGCGCACAACAAACAATAACGCTCAAATGATAGTACTAGGGTTACCCAAAAACATGGATGGAAGCTACGGCGAAAGCGCATTGAATGCTCAAGAATTTGAAAACATATTAAAAAAACATATTAATATTCCAGTTGTATTGTGGGATGAACGTCAAACAACTCTGAGCGCCGTAAAATATCTTAATGAAACTAACACAACCGGCAAAAAGCGCAAAAAAACAATAGATACCGTTGCGGCAACTATTATTCTTGAAAATTATTTGAATTTTAGAAAACACAGTAAAAATAAATGTTGACGTTTACAATAAAGAAATTATAATTAAAACGTACAAACCAACTTAATGGTTAATGAAAGGATTAATATTTATGAAAAAACTCTTTATTAAACTGGCTTCCCTTGTAGCATCAGCATTTTTGATGTTAACTAATTTTAGTTCATTAGTGCATGCCATTGATGGCACTATACTTGTTGGAACAGAAGAAATGATGATTTTACGCCACCCTCAACCACAAAGGTCTTCTTTGATTATTAAGCTGTTAATGGTTAAAAACGCTGTAAATCAGCCTCAAAGTATGCTCTGGCATTGATGTAAGTGAACTTATCCGAGTTTGGCGACCGGAAATGTACTAGAACCTATTCAAGCGCATCGAAATCGATCAAATCTAATCGTACAGATATTGTTTGATGAATTAGTGAAAGAAAGACTCGACGCAAAATTTTCCGATAATCAACAGGCGCACTCTTGGGACAGTAGATTTAGCATTGCGGCGGCAATAGTTTCAGAAAATTTATTGGAACACTATAGTATTGAAAATTTAACGCATGAACAAGCCACAGCGTTAAAAGAAAGTGAGCTTTGTTTCTATCATACTTGCACTTGTAACCCAAAAGTTAACCGTGAGCTTCAAGCAGCTTTTATAGAAAAATTCGGCGTCCCAACTATACAACTTCCGCATAATAGAAGATTAGTAGATATAGCCAACATGCGTTTTGGTGTGCCCACAGAGTAAAATTTCATGTAGCGTACATTATCCACTTGCGAAGCCGTTTAATTCTATCCATAATCAAACTTGAAGCCTGCTTGAATTCACTGCGGGCTTCTTTTTGAATGTTCAAATCACTAGTTGGAATTGGTGCGCCAAATGAAATAATTGTCCTTTTGAACATTTTCACTTTATTATTTACCCCTGAACCTGTAATACAAACCGGCAGAATCGGAGCATTTGTACTATACGCTAATACCGACGCACCGGATTTGGGTTTTAAAAACTCGCCAGTTTTGGAGCGGGTGCCTTCCAGAAATAATCCCAAGATAGCTTTGTTTTTTAAAACATTCTGAGCCATAGTGATAGCATTGCCGTCACCTCTGCCGCGTTCAACCGCAAACACGCCCATGTTCGAAAAAAACCAACTCGATAATTTGTTTTTAAAAAGCTCCGCTTTGCCCATGAAATATATCCGATGCGGATGAATAGCAATCAGAAAAACAGGGTCCATATTTGAAAGATGATTCGAACATATTATATACTCGCCATCCATACTTTTAAGGTTTTCTATACCTTTAATTTCATACGGAAAAAATAATTTTGCAAACGGTTTCACTACCGCCCTGACCAACTTGTAAAACCATTTATTTTCCTTCAAAATTTGCACGCTCCCTGATTAACTCATATAAAAAATTCGCTGTTTCATTTAATGTATATGCGGAATTGTCAAAAATAACAGCATCTTTTGCGGGTACTAAAGGTGCAATTTTTCTGTTTGTATCATTGAAATCACGTTCATTAACAGAATATAAAACTTCTTCATACGTAATATTTTTATCCTTTTGCTTAAGCTCTCTAAAACGGCGCTGTGCTCTGATTTCCGGCGGTGCCGTTAAAAATATTTTCACATTTGCAAACGGTAACACAATAGTTCCAATGTCACGACCATCCATAATCACATTATTATTTTTAGCAACATTTCTTTGCGTTTCAAGCAAGAAATCCCGTACTGCCGGAATCGCCGATAAATCAGACGCCAACATTGAAATCTCACTCGTTCTTATTTTTGAGGTGATATCTTCCCCATTTAAATACATTTTTTGAATATCTTCTTCATTTTTAAAATCAATCTTTATCTCGCGCAAAGACTCTGACACTTTATTTTCATTGCGAGTATCTATATTTCGGGATAAAAAAAAGCAAGCTATAGCGCGGTAAAGAGCGCCGGTATCAAAACTGATAAACCCAAGCCTTTTGGCAAGAAGTTTTGAAACCGTACTTTTACCCGACCCTGAAGGCCCGTCTATAGCTATTGAAATCATATTTACACCTATTTTTTACTTTCAATTTCCTCTGACGCCATTTTGATAAACTCATCCATGCTCATAGAACCTAAATCACCTTTGCTGCGGCTTCTGACGGAAACCATTCCGCTTTCGGATTCCTTGTTCCCAAAAATTATCATATATGGAATCTTACTAAGCTGTGCATTTCGGATTTTATATCCTATTTTTTCGTTTCTCATGTCTACGGTTACTCTTGGGATTCCCGCATTTTTCAGAGTTTGTTGCAGTTCTTTCGCTTGGCCATGTAAATCTTCGTTGATAGGCAAAATCCTGATTTGCTCAGGCATTAGCCACATGGGAAGCGCACCTGCATGTTTTTCCAACAACATTGCCAAAGGTCTTTCATAACAGCCCAATGAAGCTCTATGAATCACGTAGGGGTTTTTCTTTTGGCCATCAACATCAACATATTCCATTCCAAAACGTTTAGCTAACTGAAAATCAATCTGCACTGTAAATAAGGTATCTTCTTTTCCATAGACATTTTTGAACTGAACATCAAGTTTGGGGCCATAAAAGGCTGCTTCGCCGTCTGCTTCAACATAACCAATATTCATTTCATTTAGTATCTCGCGCATTTGGTCCTGGACTCTTTCCCACTCTTCTGCGCCACCTATATATTTCTCTTTGTTATTTTTATCCCATTTCGAGAAACGATAGGTAATATCATTTTCCAAACCAAAAGTTTTAGATAAAAACCCAATTAAATCAACACAGCCTTTAAATTCATCGTTTAATTGTTCAGGAGTACACATTATATGACCATCAGAAAGCGTGTACTGGCGAACCCTAATAAGACCGTGCATTTCACCGCTAGCTTCATTACGAAATTGCGGAGATGTTTCATTGAAACGCATAGGTAAATCACGGTAACTCCGGCTTTTGTTTAAGTAAACCTGAAACTGGAAGGGACAGGTCATTGGTCTTAACGCAAAAACTTCTTCATCTTTTTCTTCGTTACCCAATACAAACATGCTGTCTTTATAGTGATCCCAATGCCCTGAAATTTTATACAAATCGCTCTTAGCCATAAATGGAGTTTTAGTAAGCTGATATCCTCTTTTTTCTTCTTCATCCTCAACAAATCTTTGAAGAATTTGAATTACCTTAGCTCCGTTCGGGAGTAATATCGGCAACCCTTGGCCTATATAATCCACAGTTGTGAAATATTCAAGCTCACGTCCGATTTTATTATGGTCTCTTCTCTTTGCGTCTTCAACAGCATCCAAATGCGCTTTCAATTGATCTTTACTCGGGAAAGACACGCCATAAATGCGCTGGAGCATCTTATTTTTTGAATCACCTTTCCAGTAAGCGCCTGTACAACTAGTTAGCTTTATAGCTTTTGCATTCAGCATATCGGTTGAAATCAAGTGCGGCCCGCGGCATAAATCAATAAATTCACCCTGTTTGTAAAATGATAATTTTCCCCCACTGCTCACATATTTTTCAATGAGTTCGATCTTATAAGGCTGATTTTCTTTTTTCATCAGCTCGATAGCTTCTTCATAAGAAAGCTCAAATTTTTCTATCATTAAATTCTCTTTTATGATTTTTACCATTTCTGCTTCAATTCTAGGTAAATCCTCTTGAATTATAGAGCACTCTAAATCAAAATCATAATAAAATCCACTTTCAATTGCAGGACCAATTGCTAATTTTGCACTTTTAAAAATCCTCTTAACAGCGTGTGCTAAAACGTGAGATGCCGTATGCCAATACACGCTCTTTCCTTCAGGACTTTCGAACCCAAAAAACTCCACCGAACAATCCTGATTTATAGGTGTGCGCAAATCCATAAGTTCCCCGTTAATTTTAGCAACACAAGTATTTTCACCTAAACTTTTAGCGATTTCAGTTAAGGTAGTTCCTACCGCAACATCCTTTATTTCGCCATTTTTTAAACTGATTTCCAACATAAAAACTACCCTTTCTGTAAACTATTTTAACTTGGCTCATCCGAATTTTTGTTTTTCGGATTTTTGCTCAAGCTAATTACAACATATATTATAACAAATCCAACCAGAATTGCAACCAACATCCAAGGATTAGTCGCAGTTTCTCCGGATTTAACCTCAATCCAGAGCTCATCCATTAACTTGTTGATTCCCACAGGCAAATTTACAAAAACCTGCATATTTTTTGTGATTTCGG
>CAYJIV010000030.1:3574-9220 GCA_964370325.1 uncultured Eubacteriales bacterium | reverse complement strand
TTCATCTTTCTGTCCAGAGCGGATGCAACGAAATTTTGAAACGTATGCGCCGTAAATATACTTCCGAAGAGTATCTGAAAATAGTGGATAGTATAAGAAAAAACTTCAAAAATGCTGCTATCACCACTGATTTAATGGTTGGATTCCCCGGAGAAACAGAAGAAAACTTTCATGATTCTTTAAATTTAATTGAAAAGTCGCAGTTTTTGAAAGTGCACGTGTTTCCGTATTCTAAACGCCCGGGAACGCTTGCTGCGGACATGCCGAATCAAATTTCAAAAAGTGTAAAATCAGAAAGAGTTAGAAAAGTTATTGAAGTTTCAACAAAGATTACAAATGAAGTTATGAATAGTTTTATCGGCCAAGAAATGGCTGTTTTATACGAAACCGCGGACGAAAATGGTTTTTATGAGGGGTATACTACAAATTATATTTTTGTCAAAAGCATGTATAGCAAAAATATTTGTGGTAAAATATTAAATACTAAACTTGAAAAAGCATGTGCAAATTTTTGTCTGGGAGGAATTATTAATGCAGCTGCAAGGTGATTTTAACAAGGTGCAAAATTTTGAAGGTGAAAATCTTCAGGAAACATTGGGAAATGTCCAAACGCCGACAATAGTGGATTTTTTTGCCCAGTGGTGCGGTCCGTGCAAAATATTGGCTCCGGTTTTAGCTAATATAAGCGAGAAATACGAAGATCTTATTTCCATAATTAAAGTTGACATCGACAAATACTCAGACACTGCACGGGAATACGAGGTGCAATCAGTTCCAACTTTGATTTTCTTTTTAAATGGTAAGGAAGTTAAAAGAACTATAGGATTTATGCCCGAAGAGAAGCTTATTGAAGTGATCGAGGAAGTTTTGGGAGTTAAAGTTTAATATTACGTCGGGAGATATATAAATGAAACAGCTTATAATAATTGGGGCTGGCATTGCCGGCCTTACAGCCGCGATTTTTGCTCTGCGCGCAGGAATTGACGTAACAGTTATCGAGAGCGATGTATACGGCGGGCAGGCTGCTCTTACAAATGAAATTGAAAACTATCCCGGATTTGAAAAAATTTCCGGAGCGGAACTTTCGCAACTTGTGTACAACCAAGCGGAAAAGTTAGGTGCCCAGTTTATTTTTGATGAAGTTAAATCAGTTGATTTTTCAAATGATGTAAAAATTATAAATACAAGTAGCGAAAGTTTAAGCGCGCAAACTGTGATAATTGCTAACGGTCTTAAACGGCG
This sequence comes from uncultured Eubacteriales bacterium, assembly GCA_964370325.1. Classification (GTDB taxonomy): domain Bacteria; phylum Bacillota; class Clostridia; order Oscillospirales; family Acutalibacteraceae; genus UMGS1491. The sequence continues at coordinate 7,978 of CAYJIV010000030.1, read as the reverse complement.
TAAACTCGGTTGCAAGGGCGAAGCTGAGTTTATGGGCAGAGGCGTTTCATATTGTGCTACATGCGATGGCTCATTTTTTAAAGACAAGCATGTTGTGGTTGTTGGTGGCGGTAACACTGCGCTTGAAGACGCAATTTATCTATCCAACGTGTGCAGCAAGGTAACGATCATTGTGCGCAAAGATAATTTCCGTGGTGAAGATTATCTGATTAAATCAGTTGAAAAGATTTCAAATATTGAAATTATTATGGAAAGCAATATACAAGAAATCAAAGGCAATAAGTCCGTAGAGGCAATTACTGTTTCAGATAAAAACGATAACGTGAAAGAAATACCGGTTTCCGGTGTGTTTATTGCAATAGGTTACCAGCCCCAAAATTCGATTTATAAAGGGCAAGTGGACATGGATGAAAGTGGGTATTTTGTTTCAGACGAAACTTGCATAACAAACATTTCTGGAGTTTATGTTGCGGGAGACTGCCGCGTAAAGACATTGCGCCAACTTGTTACTGCTGCAGCGGACGGTGCTGTTGCAGGTAATCAAGCATCAAAATTTGTTATGCAAGTTAATTAATAATAGTAGGGGGGGTTATTTTTTTATAAAAAGCTGAACCCAGTGTGTACCATCTCTTCCAACAGATAGATAGTTAAATTTATTACTTAAAATATTTGCTCTGTGTCCTTCCGAATTCATCCATGCTTTGACGACTTCGGAAGGCGTTTTTTGTCCATACGCAATGTTTTCCCCTGCAGCTTGTACGGTTATTCCATAAAGTTGCAGTACGGTAAAGCAATCGGTACCATTCGGGCGAGTGTGCGAAAATTTAGTTTTGATTTCAGTAGCCCGCAAGTCTACGGCTTGTTGAAGTTTTGAATCATCACTTAAAAGTGGGGGAAGAAAAGCTTTTGCTCGTTCTGCATTGCAGAGAGCTACAACTTCTGCTTCAAAAGTTGCTGATACTACAGGATTGTTTTGCACATCAGCAGAATTGTTTGCTGATTCAAAAGGGTTTGTGTTTTGTTGAGCAGAAGTACCTGGTGTTACAGTTGTAGAAGGTGCCGGAGCCGGCTCATTCGCTTTATTAGTTTTTGGGGAAGTGTTTTTTTCGATTTTTTTCGGTACAAGGGTGTCCGATTGTCCTTCTTGTTGCCTTTGGGCTTCATTGTTTTCTTCAGCGAGCGGCGTATCATTTGTTGGTTCTAATTCTAAGATTTCTTCATATGTTACGTTGTTTTCCAATTCATCAAGGTAAATATCCTCTTGTAAGCTTGTTTGCAAAGAAAATGCGAACACGCAAACTGCAGCCATACAAACAACAATTATAATTGAAAATATATATTTTTTTCTATTGTTTTTCATTTTATTCCCACCTCAAAAAAGCGTAATTAAAGCATAAATTGCTCCACTGTTTATTTTTTTATATTTTTTTTATTAAATACATGGTAATAAAATGAATAAATGAGTTGCGTTACGTCAAATTATATGATATGATTTGCTTTAAATGTTTTTTTATATTAAAATGATATAAAAGTTAAATCGGATGGAGTGGTTGTGAGTATGAAAAAGTTTTTATCTTTTATGTTTTTCTTATTCTGTTTAACGGGATGTCTCCTTTTCTTTGATAACAGCAAAGCATTTGCCGCCGGTCATTTGCTGACGTTTAAGGCTGACGAAGCTAATGAAATTGGCGATCTTTTCGATGCTGCAGATGTGAGGTTAGTAACAGCTTCAGATTCGGATCCAAAAGGAACACCTATTACACGGGCGGGTATTTATGTGCCGAACGGTAACGCTGTGACTTTCAGAGTTTATTTAAACTCCGGGTTTGATACAATTTATTTCGACTCAGAGAGTAAGCCGCAACTTAAAGCTTCATCAATTGGTGAAGATGCTCTGTTTGACGATTTAAATTCTTCTGTTTCTGAAACAGAAGACACAACATTAGGTAATTATTTTAAATGGGAAACTTATGAAGTGAACGAGTATACCGAAATCACTATAAGTGGAATTAAGCGAGAGAGATTTAATGTTAAATTTTTTGATTTACCCGACAATGTGACACTGCCGAATATCACTCTTACTAATGACCCACATGATACTGTTGAATATGGTTCTAGCTATACTTTTATAGTTAGCCCGGCAGCCGGATACAGGCTTAATTTTACCGGTGCAATAGCAACGATTACAGGTTATGCAGTTTCAGCAATCTCAAATGAAGATGGTTCTTACACCGTAACAGTTTATGATGCAAACGAAGCGGGTATTACCAGTGATATAGATGTTGAGATTATAGCGACAGCAGTCGATATCGCTGCAACCCCTTATAAAGTGGAATTTTTTAGCAACCCGGAATTAACCTTTCAAACGGAATCGGCAGACGATACACCTGTTGTGTCTGATGTAACTAACCCAATGTATCTTGCAGCTGGTGGTACACTGACTGTTTACGTTGAATCACCTGATGCCAATACAGTTACTTTTGAATGTACACCAAATGACGTTGTGGATGAAGATTCATCGAGCTCTAATGGTATGACAACATATACTCTTAATATAACTGCTCCAGAAGATCCCCCAACGGAGGCCAACCAAAACACAATTAAAATAATTGCAAGATACACAGACGAAACAGAAACGACTATTATTTTTGACGTTAAGACCGTCGATGAAACCAACACAATCCCTGCCGGATTAACAGGATTAAACAATCCCACAACAATTGATTATGGTGAAGTTCAAACGTTTACTGTTAAAGCAGCAGATAATTACAGATTGAAGTATTCAGATTCTGCATTTGTTGGTAATGGTAATGCAACTGTAGCAGTTATACCCGATTTTTCTGGTGGTGCGTTGCAACAATATACAGTTATTGTGTCAAACTTGGTTTCTGCTGCTGTAAATGTAGAAATTGATATTGGTGACATAGTGGACCCGGTAAAATATAGCGTTGATTTTAGGGTGACTGATTTACCGGAGGGTATTGAAACCAATTATTTACCTAAACCTGTTACGCACGGAGAAAATGTTACATTTTCAATTACTGAAAAACTCGGTTATAATATTAGCTCCGCAGTTGCCACTTGTACCGGTGGGACTATTACAGATATTTCAACAGATGACAAAAAAGAATGGACAATTTCTGATGTTACAGGCCCTGTAACAGTAACAATAATTGGCATTGTGTACCGCAACTATAGCGTTACATTTAAAGATATTAATAATAATCTAATTTCAACAGATATGGCAATAATAATGCCCAAATCCATTAAATATCCACCAGAAAACTCAGTGCCAACAGAATTTCTCGATGACGTGGACCCAATAAACACAGACGATTATAAAGAATTAAAAATGAATGGCACTTTCAAATTTTCCATTGAACTTCAGGAAGGGTACACTCAGTCGACTTTATCAGTTACAAGAAAAGACGATCCCACACATCCGATTTATTATATTCCCAATGAATCATCAGGCACAATAAAAACCTATACAGTTACTATGGATTCCGAACGCATTGGAGATATTGTGATTATTATAGATGGCATAAAAGTTAATAAATACACTATTACTTTTGGTTCCACAAAATTGGTGAAGAATCCAGAAATTGAAGAAGATAATTATTTTGACAGAGTGGAATTTTTCAAATTGGATGGAGATCCGCTAGAATTTGACAATACAACAGAATTAGGTTTAAAAGAAAATAAATTCACTTTTGAACATCTATTTAACGATGAATCGCTGGATATCTTTCTCAAACCAAAGCCGGGATACCGTTTAGACGAAATGACTATTTCTGATTCTGATGATCTTATTGAAGATAGCACTGTAGTAAATATTGATGACGGCGGTACTATAACACTTCTTAATCGTGAAGAAGCAAGTTGTACTCTTGAAATAAAAGGGGTAACTAAAAATACAGACGTATTTCTTGGTAACATTAACTACAAAATGTATAAGGTTATGTTCAGAAAAGGTGAGCTAGAACAAGACATACTAAATCTTAGCGAAATTTCCTGGGAAGATTCCTGGGAATTTCCCAACGAAAATCCCGATGCACCGGCAAAAATTCTTTCTTACCCCGGTAATTCTCTTCTAAACATTGCAGGTACTGAAATAAATATAAGGAGTCTTTATAAATTTACAGTAAATTTAAATTCTGCATATTCAGACTCTATCCCAGAGCTGTATGCGGTAACTGCTTCTAACAACGCATCCAGTGTACCGTCCAACGAATCAAAACAGATAGAAGAAATAGCTGTTGACGATCAAAGTAAAACTGTTTATACCTTAAATCTTAAGCACGAACAACAAAATGCCATACGTTTACCAGAAAACGATGAATGCATTTATATTGTAATTCAGAAGTTTTTGAAAAATAATTATAGCGTACAAGCATTAGCCCT
>CAYJIV010000030.1:0-3564 GCA_964370325.1 uncultured Eubacteriales bacterium | reverse complement strand
AAGATACCGCAGACCACTTGGTTATTGAGTATGATTATACTGACGGACCGCCAGCAACATATAATTCTTCTGAGACATTTAGCGCCAGCCCACCTGATAATTTTATGGGAGCTACAACAACTTTCCAAACAAATAGTGGTATTACTCACGGCGATGATTTTAAATTTAGAGTACGTACAACAAACCCTGATTATATGATAAATGTGGGCGACATCGATACCCCAAACAATTTTTTCCTCACACCTCCGGACGGAATTGACCTTATAAATCTTGCATCGGACATAACTTATTATTTGTACGACGACAACACTTTTACAAAAGGCTTTTCATATAACGAGCTAAAAGAACTAGGAGACAACGCCATTGTTATTGCAGCAGATGTTACTTTGCATAACATAACGAAAAAATTAATTTATAATACAAGTACTGACAATAACGCTATTATATTACAAGGCGTTAAGCAAGCTATATTTGCTGTTTCGTTCAAATTTAAAGAAGAAGGCGATAATTCCAAATTGGAAATTTGGGAAGTGACAGGTAGTGATATACAAGAAATAACTGACTTTCCTATAAAAGTAATAAAAGGTAATAGTTTTAAATTTCAAGTTGTTTTTAAAGATGCTTATACACAAGCTGAAGGTACCGTGAAATTCACTATAAACGATAACCCTGTGCCCCAAGACCAAGAAGAAAAATATTATATTTTAGAAAATATACAAGAACACACCGAAATAAATGTTAGTGAAATTGATATAAACGTTTATAAAGTTTATTTTGGTAATGTAACTCCTACCGGAGAAATTCAAGAGTATGTATCAGACAATGCGGCAGAAACTAAATACTTAACTTTTTACCACGGAAACGATGAAATAAAGCAAGGCAACGACGAGTCAAAAGGAGAAAGAGGAGTAGAATGTAACCACGGAAGCGACTTCAGTTTTGCAATAGAAGTGGGCCTGTCACATGACATGCCGGAATCCGTGGAAAAACTTTCAATAAGCGTTAATCCCTCAAGGTTCCTATCTAACGAGAATATTGATATTAATACTGATGGAGGTAATAGACTTATATATGTTACACTGACAAACATTATACTAACAGCAGAAGATCCGGAATATGCCACGGTATCTGTAAATTTAGACAGAACTTTAATCCCATTAGTATTTCAGTACGGAGAAGATGTAAATGTCGATTTCTTCAGAATAGTTTCAGACGGATTAGACGCAACCGCTATAGGGAAGTCAATACAGTATGTTGGTTACGACAATGATTTTTATTTCGCTGTAAGACCCAAAGAAGGCTATAATATAGACAGTTTAAAAGTTTTTGCCACTGCGCTCAATGGCGACTCTGTTTCGCTGGAAATGCTCGGTTCCCCTGAAGGTGTCGGTTTCCAAAAATATCAAAAATATAAAATCCCAACTGTTCATGAACTGCTCACTGTAACAGCTACGATAAATATATTAAAGTATGATGTAACGTTCCCTGAGCCCGGTGAAGATGATAAAGAAGGTGACGATGGCATAAGTTTTCAGTTTGAGACAGGGGCAAAAATAAACAGACCGCAAACTTTATCATATGATTATAATTCTTCAATACGGTTTAGAATGCTACTTGACAGCAAACATAATCAATTCATGCCAGAAATTCAAGTAAATGATGTTGCCCTTCACCCAGTAAACGGTATTTACATTATCAACAACATAAAACAAAACGTGAGAATTTCAGTCGATCCTTCCATAGTGAACACATATAGCGTAACTTTAACTCCAAGAACAGATATAACTTATATGGATGCAGAAGGTAAAAATCCTATTATTGCTGTTCCATCTGCACTTCATGGCTCTGAATTTAAATTTAAAGTCAAAACAGCAGCAGGTTATCAAGATCTTTCTAACAATGCCGTTGTATATACCAGCGGAATTATAAGAGATACCATACAACCAGACGACACTAACGGTGTGTATACCATTGGCGGCACGTCTGGAATAACAGACAGCGTTACTATATCCGTTGTAAATTTGAATTTGTTAGACTACACAATTACTTTTGAACCACCGGAAAATGGTGGCGTAACGTACTACAATGACAGCGGATATGTAATGCCAAGCACTGTTACTGTGAAGCACGGAAATAATTTTGAATTCAATATTGCAATTGATGATGCGTATAACGATTCCATTCCGGGAATTACAGGTACGAAAACTGGTACAAACGAGACGGTTAGCGTCAGCAAACTTGCAACAGGCAGGTATATGATCGGTAGCACCCAAGACGGTATTGCTTCACAAGACGGTATTGCTTCAGATGTAACAATTAAAGTATTAAACGTAAGCCTTAACAAATACACTATTTCGTTTACTAAAATTGAAGGCATAGAATATCAGCAGACCAGCGGTACTCCTATAATCGAATCCCAAACAGTTAACCACAAACAAAGTTTTTCTTTTAAAGTAAGGCTGCTTCCTGCATATGCAGATTCAAAAATAAGTGTTATGATGGGAACGCAACATACACTAACAGCGGAAACTGGCGGCGTATATACAATTTATGCCATAGATGAAAATAAAACGGTAACAGTTGCCGGTGTAGAAGAATCAGAAGAGAGTATTCTTGTTAATGACATAAATAAATTGCCTGATTCCATTAAAGATTTGAGTGATGTCCAGTCAGTTATAGATGCGACAAAAGCCTATAATCAATTGTCCGCAGACAAAAAAGCATCTGTTGAAAATGTGGCCAGACTTGAGGCACTCCAGGAACAGGTAAAGAAATTTCATCAAACCACAAACGGCGTTACAATCGAAGGCACAGAATGGTACCTGAAACTGGTAGTAGTCCCAATTGAAAATAGTTCTTCGATTTACGGAAGAATATATCAAAAATTAGGCAATGAATTTATACTTTCGCTTTATGATATATATTTATGGGATACCTTAAATGAAAGAAAGTATGTTTTACCTGAAGGACAAACCGCATATATAACAATTCCAACTCCGGATCTGACTTACTTTGAAAAACCTGTTGGAATTCATGAAAACCTGGACGGAAAGCTTGATTATTTAATTATTAGTATCAACGGAAACAAAACTTCCTTTGAAGTGGGGTCTTTCAGCCCAATGGGATTGATAGCCAATAGGTCAATGAAATCGGGAAGATCCTCATTATTGGATGCCGTAGACGCCAATGTTAATGCACTTAAAGATTACGTTCTATTTAACTATCAAAGCAACAACTCCAGTGGCGGCGGATCCTCTGTTGCCGTAAACCCGGTTGAAAACACCGATACTGATAATATTGTGGGAGAAGAGATTGAGGGTAACATCAGCGAAAAATTCAGAAGCAGAAACAACAAAGTCACGGCTCAGGGAAGCGCAATAAGATTGCTTCTGATATTAATGATAATTGCGCTGGTAATCGTATTCCTGTTTATTCTTATCAAAAACAGGAAAAAGAAAAAAGGAACTGAATCAAATTAAACGGCCAAAATATTTGCAAAGCACATTTTGATTGGAAGCGTCCATAGTTTTGTGTAAATGAGTAATAACATTATTAAATATTAGT
>CAYJIV010000029.1:757-9256 GCA_964370325.1 uncultured Eubacteriales bacterium | reverse complement strand
ACGTGAAAAAAATTCTGGAAGTAAATAAAGCACAGCGCCACATCCGAGGCGGACGCGCAACTAAAATGAAGTATGCAAAAGTAAGCAAGTAAATTTTACGAAAAGCTTCCTAAATGGAAAGCTTTTTTTAATGGATAAAACAGTAAAAATTTGATATAATTAAAAAAATGTTAAATTTCTCAACAAGGAGGAACACATTGAAATTTCAATATATAAGAAAACTAATGAGTTATCTCGCACCTCATAAATTAACAATAATAATTTTGCTTTTGGGGTCGTTGGCGGGACAAGCCTGTGCTCTTTTTTTGCCGGGTTTAATGTCGAATATTGTAGATATAGGAATCAAGCAAAATGGTCTTGCAGATTCTTCAGCACTGGCAACACTTTCTGAAGCTGAGATTCTAAACAATCAGACTGCGTACATACTCCGAATGGGCTTAATTATGCTGGCTTTAACGGCTGCATACATGTTAATAACAGTATTTGTTAATTATTTTATGTCCAAAACTTCGGCGGGGATTTCGGCTAAAATTCGTGAGGACGTCTTCAAAAAAGTAATGAGTTTTTCAAACAAGGAATTTGACGATATTTCTGCAGCTTCAATGATAAACCGCACCACCATGGACGTCGAAAGCGTTAAACAAGTTATATTAATGACGCCTCAGGTAATCATGCCTCCAATCATGATGGTCGGGGGAATAATCATGGCACTGCAAAAAAGCCCGTCCATGAGCTGGCTCATTGGCGTTGGGTCAATCATTGTAGCATTGTTTGTATTTTTAGTATTCCGCTTAATAACTCCAAAATTTAAACTTTTGCAAAAATTGCTTGATAAATTTAATTTAATAATAAAGGAACAGTTCTCCGGAGCAGCAGTAATACGCGCATTCGGAGCAAATACGTTTGAGCTGGAACGATTCACAGAAGCCAACTCAGAACTTTCAAACACAAATTTATTCATAACTAAAATAATTACCCTAATGCAGCCGATAATGACCATTTCAATGAATTTTATAAGTATCTTAATAATATGGTTCGGAGCAGAACAAATCAGCAATTCCACTATCCAAATCGGGGACATGATGGCCTTCATGCAGTATGCAACCATGGTCATAACCGCATTTGCAATGCTTTCATTCATGATAGCCATGATACCAAGAGCACTTATTTCAATCGAGCGTGTGTTTGAAATTTTGGACAAAGAAAACAGTCTTAAAGACCCGGAAAATCCGAAAAGTCTTGGCTCAGATTTCAAAGGCAAAATTGAATTTAAAAATGTTTCGTTTAAATATCTAAATGCAAAAGAATATGTTATTAAAGACATAAATTTCACCGCCAAGCCGAAAGAAACCATTGGGATTTTAGGCTCAACCGGCTGCGGGAAAACTACTTTAATAAGTTTAATTCCCCGCTTTTACGACGCGACGCAAGGCGAAGTTTTAATTGACGGCATTAATGTTAAGGATATTACGAAAAGTGAACTCAGAACTAAAATCGGCTATGTCCCACAAACCGGTACGCTGTTTTCGGGTGATATTGCCTCCAACTTGCGGTACGGGGATGAAAATGCGTCTGATGAAGTACTCATGGAAGTGGCAGAAATAGCGCAAATAGCAGATTTCGTAAAGGAAAATGAAAAAGGGTTGCACGCGCCAATTTCCCAGACAGGCAGCAACGTTTCAGGCGGACAAAAGCAACGATTTTCCATTGCGAGAACGCTTGTAAAGAACACGAAAATTTATATATTTGATGACAGCTTTTCAAAGCTGGATTTCAAAACAGATTTGGCTCTGCGCAAAGCACTTTTGAAGCATGCCGCTGATTCAACAGTTTTAATAGTTTCCCAGCGAATCGGCACAATCATGAACGCAGATAAAATTCTGGTCATGGATGAAGGCAGAATTATCGGTCAGGGAACACATGAAGAACTTTTGAAAACCTGCGAGGTTTATAAAGAAATTGCGAATTTACAAATCGCACAGGAGGTGTTGGTATAATGCCACCCAGAGGAGGAATATTTCGCGGCAGACGCAATAATATACTGGTTCCAAACGAGGAGAAACCTAAAAACTTCAAGAACGCATGGCGGAAATTATTAGGATATGCATCCGGCTATAAATTTGAAATCGTAGTTGTAATCATACTTTCCATTCTCGGCTCTGCAGTAGCAATTATAAGTCCAAAAATCTCCGGTTTGGCTATAACACATCTTTCCGGAGGCCTGTTCGGAGAAACATATACAATAGATTTCGATTATATATTCAGAATTTTAGGGACTCTTCTGGCTTTGTACTCAGTTTCGGCAGTCGCATCCTGCCTTGGAAATCACATCATGACGACCATTACGGTGCGGATAACTTACCGCCTGAGAGAAAACATTTCTAAAAAAATCAGCAAGCTTTCGATGAGTTACCTGCACAAAACAAGCCATGGTGACATTCTCTCCCGCATGACGAACGATGTTGACACTTTGAGTTCAACCTTCACACAAAGCATTAACCAAATTATTACGTCCGTGATTATGGTTGTGGGCACGCTTTACATGATGTTCACCATAAGCTGGCAAATGGCTTTAACCGTCTTGGGGATTTTACCGATTTCTGCAATTTTCGTTTTGATAATCATTCAAAAATCACAGAAATATTTTAAAGAATATCAGGATTATCTCGGCAAAGTTAACGGCCACATTGAGGAGATGTACTCCGGCCATGTGACGGTGCGGGCATTTAACGCCGAAAAACAAGCAGAAGTTGAGTTTGATAAATTCAACAACGGGATGTATACCTCGGCTTGGAAATCGCAGTTTCTTTCAGGATTCATGTCACCAATTATGACGCTCATATCCAATCTGGAATATGTAGCAGTGTGTATTCTGGGCGGATACCTTGCAGTTATGAGGCTACTCACAATCGGAGATATATCCTCATTTATAGCATACTCCAGCCAGTTTACTCAGCCGCTGATTCAACTTGCAGGGATTTCAAACGCACTCCAGCAAACAGCTGCCGCAGCAGAGCGAGTTTTTGAATTCCTGCACGGCGAAGAAGAACCCGAAGACAGTAAAAACTGCGCTCAAATGGAAAAGCCTCTTAAAGGCGACATCGAATTCAAAGATGTTTCCTTTGGGTATGATAATAACAAAGATAACCTGGTTATAAAAAACCTTTCAGTTAAAATCAAGTCCGGGCAATCCGTAGCAATCGTTGGAACAACGGGTGCCGGTAAAACCACGTTAGTAAATCTTCTCCTGCGATTTTACGAAATAAACAACGGAGAAATTCTGATTGATGGTAATAACATTAAAAATTTCAAAATGAGTGACTTGCGGTCGCAGTTTGGCATAGTAACTCAGGAACCATGGCTCTATGGCGGTACAGTTCTGGAAAACATCAGATACGGAAACCAATCAGCTACCGATGAACAAGTTTTCGAAGCAGCACAGCTTGTTGGAGCTAATCATTTTATTGACACTCTGCCTGACGGCTACAACACTGTTATTGATGAAACTGCATCGAATATATCTGAAGGGCAAAAGCAACTCCTCACAATTGCCAGAGCAGTTATTTCCGACCCACCGATTTTAATTCTGGATGAAGCCACAAGTTCCGTGGACACTCGTACGGAAAACCACATTCAAAATGCAATATCCTCAATTTTAAATGGCAGAACATCTTTCGTTATCGCACATAGACTCAGCACAATCCAAAATGCAGATTTAATTTTGGTTATGGACAAAGGCCAGATAGCTGAAAAAGGCTGCCACAGTGAACTTTTACAGCTTAAAGGTATATATTACAATTTATATGCAAGCCAATTCGAACCGGCTAATTGAGTGAACAATATATTTATAATATAAAAAATGGAACGGAAATAACAAATGCAAATTAACGAAAAATTTTGGCAGCATCTTCAAACTTTAGTTAATGAATCAAAAATCATAATCGATCGCCCAAAAGGTACAAATCACCCAAAATATCCTGATTTGATTTATGAAGTGGATTATGGTTATCTTGAAAACACAAGTTCAATGGATGGCCAGGGAATAGACGTTTTTGTCGGAACGGACAGCGGTCAAAAGGTTAACGGCATTGCTGTTACCGTTGATTTGAACAAGAAAGATTCTGAAATTAAAATTCTGATTGGCTGCACAAATAACGAAAAAAACAACATCAGAAAGCAGATTACTAAATATGAACTGCTGCAAGGAATAGTTATTGACAGGAAGTGATATGTGTGATAAAGCACATTGGAACACAGGTAATTGAAACTGAAAGATTAATTCTTCGCAAGTTTGAAATTACAGACGCAAAAGAGATGTTTAATAACTGGGCAGGTGACCCGGAAAATTGTGAACATCTAACCTGGAGTGCACATAAAAATGTAGAAGAAACGAAAAAAATCATTGCAGACTGGGCAAAAAACTATGAAAATAAAAATTATTATAACTGGGTAATTATCTTGAAAAATACGAATGAATTAGTCGGGGGTATTGATGCAGGACGCTTTGACGAGCATAACGAACGCGCAAATGTCGGTTATTTAATAGCAAAAAGGCATTGGGGTAAGGGGATTATGACAGAGGCATTGACTGCTATTATCGATTTTCTTTTTAATAAAGTCAATTTTACAAGAATTGAGGCATATCATCATGTTGGTAACCCCGCAAGTGGACGGGTTATGGAAAAATGCGGTATGAAGTATGAGGGAACACTCGAAAAATACGAAAAAACCAACCGTGGTGAATTTGTAGACACACTGTTTTATGCTATTTTGAAAGAAACTTGGGGAAAAGTTGATATGCATTAAATAAAATAAAGCGTTTAAATTACTTGAATTTTGAGTAAGACTATTGTTATATTTAATGGTATACATATGAATGCCAAATTTAAACTCAAATATTAAGAGGAGACATGAACATGATTTTTGGGAGTATATTTTTCGTAATTTTAGCAATTTTTTCTTTAGTTCTTTGGGTTTCGTCTTTTTATACGGTAGCACAGCAAACCATAGCAATTGTTGAACGTTTTGGAAAATTTCGACGTATAGCAAAAGCAGGCTTGCATTCCCGTGCTCCATTTGGAATTGACCGTATTGTACAGCGGGTACCACTTAGAATTCAACAGAATAATATTGAAATTGAAACCAAAACAAAAGATAACGTTTTTGTTCATCTTAATCTTGCGGTACAATTTAAAGTGGATAACGAAAAAGTTACTGATGCATATTACAAACTTTCCGCGCCGGTTGCACAGATTAAATCTTATGTAGAAGATGCGATTCGTTCGTCTTTGCCAAAATATACCCTTGACGAATCTTATGAGAAAAAGGATGACATTGCTCATGATGTATTTGATACAGTCTCAAATGAAATGTCAGAATACGGTTATATTATCATCAAAACCTTGATTACTTCCATTGACCCTGCTTTGGAAGTAAAAGAATCGATGAATGCCATAAATGCTGCACAGCGTCAAAGATATGCAGCACAGGAACTTGCTCATGCTGATAAAATCAAAGTAGTTACTGCTGCAGAAGCCGACTCAGAAAAAGACCGTCTTCACGGTGAGGGAATTGCAAATCAGAGAAAAGCAATCGTAGATGGTTTAAGCGAATCGTTTAATGAGCTGAAATCCAGTGGCCTTAGCGAAAAAGATATTATGAGCATCTTGTTAACAGAACAATATCTGGACGCGCTTCACACTTTTGCAAAACACGGGAATCATGTAATGTTTTTGCCTGCAGGTGCTAATGGTGCAGAAGATATTCGTACTCAAATTTTAAGTGCACTTTCGGCAAATAAACAGATGGGTACTCAAGCATCAAAGGGAGTTGCATCTTACAATGAAAATAATCGCTAATATTTTGTGGATAATTTTCGGTGGTTTTTTACTATCATTACTTTGGTTTATCTGCGGTATTGTACTTTGCATTACGATATTTGGCATTCCCCTTGGAATTCAGTGTTTTAAATTTTCAGCTTTAATATTATCGCCTTTTGGCAAAGAAATTCAATATTCTAGCAAGGCGAGTTCGTTTTTATTGAATCTTTTATGGATTTTATTATTTGGCTGGGAATTAGCAATAACCTCGGCAGCATTTGGACTGCTTTGGTGTATTACTATAATTGGGATTCCAATTGGCATGCAATGTTTTAAATTCGCTGGGTTAGCATTTATGCCGTTTGGCGCGAAAATAACAGATAAAAATCCTTAATAGATTAGACGTGTTTTATTTTTGAAAGATGTAATCTAATATTCAAAATTGTTTTATATTTATAAATAATTAATAGGTTGATTATAAACTATTTTGCATTAGAGCTTAAAACAATAAGTTCTTGACAAAATGATTGAGAGAATGATAGAATTAATTGCTATGCAAAAATACACACATGTAAGTGCATGTGCATTTTTTGTGTAACTTATATTTTTGTAAGGAGGTGTAATATGCCAACCGTAAATCAGTTAGTCCGAAAGGGAAGAAAGAGTCAGGATAAAAAATCCACTGCACCTGCGCTTCAAAGAGGTTGGAATTCTCAAAAACGTGAAGCTGTTGAGCAAAATTCTCCGCAAAAACGTGGAGTTTGCACAGTTGTTAAAACAGCAACGCCAAAAAAACCGAACTCAGCTCTTAGAAAAATTGCAAGAGTGCGTCTTTCAAATGGTTTGGAAGTGACTTCTTATATTCCGGGTATCGGACACAATTTGCAAGAGCACAGTGTGGTGCTTATTCGCGGCGGACGTGTGAAAGACTTGCCCGGTGTGAGATATCACATCATAAGAGGTACGCTTGACACTCAAGGCGTTGCAAAACGTATGCAGGCCAGATCAAAGTACGGTGCAAAGCGCCCGAAAGCAGGTGCTGCAGGTAAAGCAGCCGAAGCGAAAAAGAAATAGCGAAAAAATTTTGACGGAAACTATTGCCGATTGCATTTAAAAACAATGCAGAAGCGTTTATTATAGAACCTTTCTGTATTGGCAGACGGAAGTTTTAGTCACTTTCGAGTACCGATGATATCATTTATGTGAAGGAGGGAAGACAAGTGCCAAGAAGAGGGGAAATAGCAAAACGTGACGTTTTGCAAGATCCAATTTATAAATCAAAGCTTGTGACTCGTCTAATCAATAATATTATGGTAGACGGCAAAAGAGGTATTGCTCAGCGAATCGTCTACAAATCATTTGATAAGATACGCACTCAAACAGGCAAAGAACCGCTGGAAATATTCGAAAAAGCAATGGAAAATATAATGCCTGTTTTGGAAGTCAAAGCCAGAAGAGTCGGCGGTGCAACATATCAGGTGCCGATTGAAGTCAGGGCGGCCAGGCGACAGACTTTAGGTTTGCGTTGGCTTACGAAGTACTCAAGACTGCGTTCTGAAAGAACGATGGTTGAGAGGCTTGCAGGTGAGATACTAGATGCTATCAACAGTGCAGGAGCAGCAGTTAAGAAGCGTGAAGATACTCACAAGATGGCCGAAGCCAACAAAGCGTTTGCGCATTACAGATGGTAAAATTTAATTAAAAATCAATAATTTAAAAATGAATTAAGAAGGAGGATATTATGCCAAGAAAAGTGTCGCTTGAAATGACACGAAACATAGGAATTATGGCGCATATTGATGCCGGTAAAACTACAACGACAGAACGTATACTTTTTTATACCGGGATTAGTCATAAATTAGGCGAAGTTCATGACGGCGCTGCCACTATGGACTGGATGGTTCAAGAGCAAGAGCGCGGTATAACCATAACATCTGCTGCGACCACATGCTTTTGGAAAGACCACAGAATTAACATTATTGACACTCCCGGACACGTTGATTTCACTGTTGAAGTTGAGCGTTCTTTGAGAGTCCTTGATGGTTCGGTGACAGTTTTATGTGCTAAAGGCGGAGTAGAACCGCAGTCTGAAACGGTTTGGCGTCAAGCGGATAGATACGGCGTGCCGAGAATGGCCTACGTTAATAAAATGGATACCATCGGCGCGGATTTTTACAATGTTGTGCAAATGATGAAAGATCGTCTTAAATGTAATGCAGTTCCAATTCAGTTGCCAATTGGCACGGAAGATATGTTTCGAGGGATCGTTGATTTAGTTGAAATGAAAGCCTATGTTTATTATGACGAATTGGGGAAAGATATCCGTGTAGAGGAAATACCCGAAGAGTTAAAAGATCAAGCAGAAAAATATAGGACCGACTTGCTTGAAAGCATAGCGGATCAGGATGATACAATATTTGAAAAATATCTTGAA
Source organism: uncultured Eubacteriales bacterium (assembly GCA_964370325.1). Lineage (GTDB taxonomy): Bacteria > Bacillota > Clostridia > Oscillospirales > Acutalibacteraceae > UMGS1491. The sequence continues at coordinate 1,003 of CAYJIV010000029.1, read as the reverse complement.
GGCGAAGAACTTTCAATAGATGAAATTCAAAAATGTATCCGCAAAGCTACAATTGCCAACACTATGGTACCGGTGTGCTGCGGAACATCCTACAAAAACAAGGGCGTACAAAAACTCCTTGACGCGATAGTTGCTTATATGCCGTCACCAACGGATATTCCAGCAATTAAAGGTGTGAACCCGGATACAGATGAAGAGTTGGAACGTCATGCTTCAGATTCAGAGCCGTTTTCAGCACTTGCATTT
>CAYJIV010000029.1:0-741 GCA_964370325.1 uncultured Eubacteriales bacterium | reverse complement strand
ATCCGTTTGTAGGAAAACTTTGTTTCTTTAGAGTGTATTCAGGATCAATTGCAGCAGGTTCAACGGTTTATAATTCAACGAAAGATAACAACGAGCGTTTGGGAAGAATTCTGCAGATGCACTCGAATCATAGGCAGGATATCGACAAAGTATATGCAGGGGATATTGCAGCAGCAGTAGGACTTAAAAACACTACGACTGGTGATACACTTTGTGATGAAAAACATCCGGTAATTTTGGAATCCATGGAATTTCCAGACCCTGTTATTAGAGTTGCGATTGAGCCTAAAACCAAAGCAGGGCAAGAAAAAATGGGACTTGCTCTTGCGAAACTTGCAGAAGAAGATCCAACATTTAAAGCCTACACTGATGAAGAAACTGGCCAAACAATAATTGCCGGAATGGGTGAACTTCACCTTGAAATCATCGTTGACAGGTTACTCAGAGAATTCAAAGTTGAAGCAAATGTTGGTAAGCCTCAGGTTTCTTACAAAGAAACAATTCGCAAGAATGCTGATGTTGAAGAAAAATATGCAAGGCAATCCGGCGGACGCGGTCAATACGGTCATGTTAAGATTAAAGTTGAGCCAAATCCAGGTAAAGGTTATGAATTTATTAATCAAATCGTTGGGGGAGCAATACCAAAGGAATATATTCCTGCGGTTGACAACGGAATTCAAGGCGCAATGCCTTCAGGCGTTTTGGCTGGATATAACGTTGTTGATGTTAAAGTAACTCTTT
>CAYJIV010000028.1:0-9934 GCA_964370325.1 uncultured Eubacteriales bacterium | reverse complement strand
TTTTACACCTCTGTCCCTATTTTACACCCTTTTCAACTTATGCGTTTGTCGTGCTTTGATAACTGCAATTATTGACATTTTAAAAAGGGGGTTACATCATGAACGAAGAAATCAGGGAATTAGATGACGTGAATTCAGAAAAAGTAGCTGGAGGTGCAAGTTTCACATATGGTGCTGCCCGCACAGTTAACCTTAAGCAAGATGAATACGATTTTTTAAAGGATAATGGTTTTATTAGTGAAGACGGAAAGTTAAAGCACGCCGATTGTAATGAAGCCGCAAAATGTTTAAAAGACAATGGATATACTGTAGATGAAAAATTTCTATGTTTTATGTATCGGGATTACAAAGCGCCGGAATATGCGACAGTGGTTATTAAAGACAAATGATTTTAAACATAAATTTTCTCCCCCGCTTATTAAAACGAGGGGGATTTTTTTTAAAATTAATTTTATAAAATTTATTTTAAACGTTTTCTTTTTTAATTCCAAACATCTTTCTTAGGAAGAATCCCCAAAACTTGGGACTTTTTATAACAACAACTTTCATTCCTTTAACCCCCTAAATTTAGAATCAGTATTTTATCAATGATATAGATAAAGCAATTAATATTGCGGAAATTATGATTATAATTATTGATTTAGGAAATAAAAACGAAAGTGTAAGTCCCAGTCCGAAAACAAGTGTCATTGTGCCTAGTTGACGATATCCGCACATGTTTATTCACCGCCGATGCTTACACAAAATCCATTTGACTGCCAGTGAGAGTGGGTGTTTTATAATTCAAGTGTTTTTAAACTCTCTTTTTACAGTATACACACCTGAGGCAAAAATGTTATTACTAAAAAGCCTTTTATTTGGAATAATAGATGGTATATAAAATCTATTTTGTGAATAAATATGTATTTATATTTTTAAAAAATTAAGGTGATTTAAATGGTTATGAAAAGTAAAAAAGCATGGATTATATGCGGTGGTTTTTTGTTGGTTGGATTTGTTTTTGTGCTGTCTAATCTTTATTTTCAACGCAAAATAACAAATGATTTTCATGAGAAATTTGAAAAAATTAATGAAGGTATTGAAAATATAGAGAAAACTATTGAAAATAATAATTGTGATCCCATTTTTTTCACAGAAGAACCTACTTTTGGCAATATTCATCCGGGGCCGGAAGCGATGATGGAATATATGAAAGCCAAAAATTTTCAAAATTTATATAGTAGGCTTGTTTCGGGATTGGATGAAGAAAGTATTGAAACTGTTAATCGTATTTTAACTAGGTTTCAGCAGATGGCTGATGGAGGTCCGAGAACTGGATTTACTATTGGTGAAATGAAAAAATTAGATAAATTAAGAAGAGAATTTAAAATATTAAAACTCGGAGAGAACTGCTTCGCTTGGAAAGATTACCTACTTCCTATAAACCATTTTGAAGCTTCTGTTTTTTACTATCAAAATGGAATAACAAATATAGAAAATGAAAAACTTAAGAATAAAGATATAGTTGATGTTGGTGGGTATATAGGAGATTCTGCCATAATTTTTTCGAAATACACAAATAAAAAAGTTTACAGTTTTGAGCCTTCATCCAAAAACATTGAACTTATGAACAAGACAATATCTATGAATAAAAAAGATAATATTGTTCCGGTAAACCTAGGTCTTGAAAGCAAAAGCCAAGAGATTAAAATACCTCTTGAAGTTAGCGTGCTTATAAGAACGGATGCAGCAGCGGATACAAAAGATCTTTCTGAAGAAACAAGTGAAACAGCTAAAATTACTACGTTAGATCAATATGTTAGTGAAAATAAACTGGATGTCGGATTAATAAAAGTGGATATAGAAGGAGCTGAGCAAGACTTCTTAAAAGGTGCAGAAAATACAATAAAACAGCAAAAACCATTCCTTTTGCTGAGTATTTACCATAATCCCTCAGATTTTTTTAATATAAAACCTTTAATAGAAAGCTGGGATCTGGGGTATAATTTTAGGATTGTGAAATGCGTAGACGGCAATCTTTGTACGGAAACACTTTTAGTTGGAAGTCCGAAATCGTAACTTTTTGAATTTTTCTGTTATTTGTTTAAATCAGTTATTTCAGACATAGTCACCGCAGTTGCAACTTTGAGCGCGGCGGCTATTCTTTTTTTTTCTAGGTTGTTTATTGGTTCGCCATTGAAGATAAGATTTTCTTGATTTTCAAGAAAATCTATAAAGTCGGATATCACACTGTACACATCCTTAACTTCTCTTCCATAAAAAGTGGTTTTAATGTTTAGCAGATAATCTCCACTTGTGTTTAACTCTTGGCATATTCTTGCAAGAATGTTATTATCGGGTTCTCTGCGATTTTGTTCGTACATACCTATTGTAGATGCAGAAATATCTAATTTATCTGCAAGCTGTGCTTGGGTAAAACCTGATTTTAATCTTAATTTTTTTAATCTACTTCCAAATGTTTCGTTAATGTTTATTCACTCCTTTAGGTAAAAAAACAAATTTTTCCCTATAAAAATTATTTGTTATTTTTCAAAAAAAATTTGTTGAAATTTGTCATAATGCACAATATTGACATATTATACCACTTACACATTTAGTGTGCAACTAAATATGCGTGCTTGGATAAATTTGCCAAAAACAATTTTGTTACAAATGCCAAAAAACAAAATAAGAGTTGACGTATTAATATATACATGATACCATGTTTTTGTAGTGCATGGCAAACATTATTATTAATGAGTGTGTGGTAAAATATAGTTATGGAATTTATTTTTTGCATTTAACTACACGATTCGTGTAAAGGAGAGATTTAATGTTTTACAAAATGATGTCACAGCAGTATCTCAAAGAAGCTGAAGTTTTGCGGTTATACGTGAAAAAACTGAGAACTTTATACACTGATTCAAAAAGCAATCGCAATGAGATGGATTTTCGTGTGGCTACACTTTACGCGATGTATCTGGAACTAAAACATACCGGTGAATATTTAAATAAAAAGTGAGGTGATTTACTATGAGAAACAGGCCACTCTCTTTAGATAAATTTACAGAGTCGATTGCAAGTATATCCGGTTATCGACAAAATTTTTTTAATGCTAAGGATACCAATTATGCCAAAATGATCAAATCTTTAAAGAACGTTGTGGATGGAGAGCTCACAGAGCGGCAAAAACTGTGTATTTTGCTTTATTATGGAGAGAAAATGAAAATGAAAGATATTTCAGATAAGCTGCAGATAGGAATTTCGTCAGTTTTGCGTCATATTAAGAAAGCAAAATGCCGAATTAAAAAAACGATGATGTATTATTTTTAAAAATTATAATCATTTTGGTGAGGGTTATATATGTAAAAGTTGTACCGTTGGAACTACGCCTATATTGATTTTTCCCTGAATTTGTGGTATTATTAACCTGTAATTTAATTTTGGGGGAATCATGTTGAAAAAATTCATTGCGATTGGTATGTCAAGTTTGCTGTTTTGGAATTTAGGATTAACTGCAAAAGCAAAGGTTTTGGATGTGTTTACTGATGATGCACCTGTTTTAAGAAAGCAATGTTCCACAGTTGTAAGATTTGATGATGAATTACATGAAAAGTTAGATAACATGAGGGATACGTTAATACAATCTAAAGGCGCAGGTATTGCGGCAAACCAGGTTGGATATACAATTAGAGCTTTTACTTTATATGAAAATATAAAAGGCCAACTGCAGTATGATGATCCTGAACTTAAAGATTTTCAAGAAAATAAACAACCGATAGAATTTATTAACCCGGAAATAATAAGTGCCCAGGGAGAACAAATGACGATAGAGGGGTGTTTGTCTATTCCAGGACGCGCTGCTTTTGTTCGCAGACCAATGGATGTAACTGTTAAAGCATTTGACCGAAATGGTAATAGTTTTACTTTTACAACAACAAAGCTTGGTGCTCAGGCAGTTTGCCATGAATATGACCACTTAAATGGAATTTTATGTACGGATGTGAGTAGAGCTATAAAAGTTGTGGGTATCAAAAAATTGCAAGTAGTTAACTTGGCCGTTATTGCGGGAGTATTGGCTGGTGCGTTTTTTGTTGGTAAAGTTATTATTGGTTGCATTTTGGCATTGTTATAAACCTATATTTTTAACAAATTATTTTAAAGCATTTTTGTTTTGGTAATATATAGTAAATCCCGAGACCATCCTCGGGGTGGTTTATTAACTAAGTGAATAATTTTGATAAATTATAAATTTTATGATATAATTATCTATTACAGATACAAGATTTCTAATAAGGAGAATTCATTTGAATAGCATTATACTGGATGCATCTTTGATTTTGGCATTTTTTATATTTATGATATTTGGTCTTAAAAATGGATTTGTGAAGTCACTTATTTCATTCGTTGGAGCAATACTGTCGCTTTTTTTAGCAGTTTATTTGGCTGGGATGGCGTCTCAGTTTGTGTACACACAGTTCATAGAACCTGCTTTTATTAGTCAAGTTGAAACTGTTATCCGGCAAAATGGCGTGAATTTGGACAGCGTTTTTGTTAATGTGCCGAAATTTATTTCGAATTCGCTTGCAAGTTACGGAATAACACCTACCAGTATTAGCCATATTATAATTAACAGCAGTGTGGCCAGTGTTCCGAAACAAATTTCAAAGTTGTTTTCGCCGGTAATTATAAATTTTTTAAAGCTTACATTTACGGTTGTTTTGTTTGTTGCATGTATGTTCTTGGTGCGTTTAATTTCAAAATTGTTGGGAAGAGTTGTCAAATTGCCTGTTTTGCGGCAGGTGGACGGTTTGCTGGGAGCGTTGTTTGGGGTTTTTAAAGGGTATGTAATAATTTCAATAGTTATATGTTCTTTGAAGATTTTTTTGCCAACGATGAAAAATTTACCGGAAGTATTTGAAATGCAGAGTATAAATTCAACAGCTCTGTTTAAAGAGATGTACAACAAAAATCTGACGTATGGTTTATTTGAAAGGTTTTAAAACAAACTAGAGGACACAAAAAATGGGAAAATTATCTTCAAAAGAAAAGAAATTAACGATTCCAAATGTACTTTCAGTAGTAAGAATAGTACTTATTATTCCCTTTGTATTATTTGTAATGAAAGATAACTATTTAGGTGCTGCATTTGTGCTTTCATTTTCGGGGATAACGGATCTTCTTGATGGATTCATTGCAAGAAAATTAGATCAAGTGAGTCGTTTTGGAAAAATATTGGATCCTGCAGCGGATAAAATCACGTTAATATCAATAATAATATGTGTGGGTATAAAATTCTCTGAAACATTGCCGTTTATGATAATTTTGATATTAAAAGAAGTTTCAATGATAGCTGCCGGTGTATTTCTTCTTAAAAAAAGGCAATCACCGGTAGAAGCCAAATGGTACGGTAAAGTCGCGACAGTTGTGTTTTATATTTCGATAATCACGATAATTGGGCTCAAAGCTGTGTGGGGGATAAGCAACAGCATCGTCAACATAACTTTAATGTCCGTAACGGCGGTGTTAATGTTGTTTGCAGTCGCAAAGTATTTAAAATTGTTTTTATTGATGATTAAAAATGAGGTAAGCAAATGAACCTTGAATTGGGCATTATGCAATTTATTGATCACAATTTAAGAAGTCTGCTTTTAGATAATTTAATGATATTTTTCACTAAATTAGGTGAATTCGGCTTAGTTTGGTTGTTGACAGGTATTACTTTGATATTTTTTAGAAAGTATAGAAAATATGGAGTTATGCTGATGATTTCTTCGGCATCTGCTTTTATAATTGGAGAATTTTTAATCAAAAACATAGTATGCAGAATGAGACCGTGTTTTATGGTTTCTGGAATAGAATTAATTTTGGATGCACCTAATAGTTTTTCATTTCCGTCAAGTCATGCGTCAACTGCTTTTGCATCATCGTGGATATTGCTTAAAATGAATAAAAAAATAGGAATCGCATCAATTGTAGTGGCGGTACTAATTAGCTTTTCAAGGGTATACTTATTTGCACATTATCCTACAGATATATTGGGCGGCGCATTGCTGGGAATCTTATGTGCTCAGATGGTTTACATGATGCGTTTCAAATTTTCAAAAAATCACACAGCACCAGTGATAAAAAATAATTAATAAATTTTAGGAGAAAAACTATGTTATGTTCCAAATGCAGGAAGAGACCTGCAATTATGTTTGTATCAACCGGAAAAGAAGCGTCCAATGCGCAAGGACTCTGTGCTGTTTGTGCGAAAGATGCAGGTATCAAACCTATAAGTGACATGATAAACAAATTGGGAATTTCCGAAGAAGAACTGGCAAATATGCAGGAACAATTTGAAGATATGATGAATGTGAGTTTGGATGAAGCTGCTCCTGATATGGAGGACGGAGAAGATGAAGAAAACAAATTTGTTCAAAGTGGGGCGGCAACATTTCCGTTTATTAAGGGGTTGTTTTCAAATATGCTGTTCCCTGGCAAAGGTAATACTGCTGAGGAGCTTGCTGCAGACAGTGAAGAACAAAGTAAAGACAATAAGGAAAAAGTAAAACGAAAAACCAAGCGAAAATTTTTAAATCTTTATTGCAATAATCTAATAACCAAAGCTAAAAACAATGAATTGGACCGTGTTATTGGCCGTGAAAAAGAAATAGATAGAGTTATACAAATTCTTTGCAGACGGACTAAAAATAATCCATGTTTAATTGGGGAACCTGGGGTTGGTAAAACTGCAATCGTTGAGGGTTTAGCTATAAAAATTGCGCAGGGAGAAGTACCATTCAGGCTCAAAGACAAAGAAGTACATCTTCTGGATTTAACTGCACTCGTAGCCGGTACGCAGTTCAGGGGCCAATTTGAAAGCCGAATAAAAGGTCTTGTTGAAGAGGTAAAAAAAGAGGGCAATATAATCCTTTTTATTGATGAAGTTCATAATCTGGTCGGTACCGGAGATTCCGAGGGCTCTATGAGTGCAGCGAATATACTAAAGCCCGCACTTTCCAGAGGTGAAATTCAGGTAATTGGTGCCACAACTTTTGTGGAGTACAGAAAACATATTGAAAAAGATTCTGCGCTTGAAAGACGTTTTCAGTCTGTTAAAATAGATGAACCGTCCATTACCAGTACAATTGATGTACTAAAAGGTATTAAAGATTACTATGAAGATCATCATAGAGTGAAAATCACAGATAACTTAGTAGAGCGGCTGACAGTCCTCTCAGAGAGATATATTACAGATAGATTCTTGCCTGACAAAGCCATTGACTTAATGGACGAAGCCTGCACTTATGCCGCACTCCGAAATAAAGATCTGAGAGAATATGATAAATTAAATGTTCATGTAAAAAAGTTAAAATCCGAAGAAGAGAAAATTTTGGTATCCGGCGGGGAAGAAGTGGACTACAAGAAACTGGCGGAAATTAGAAGCGAGCTTGCCAAGGTGGAGGAAGAAGCAAAAAAACTTCAGTCCAGTGCTTTGAGCGGAGTCGTTAAAGAAAGCGATGTCGTCCACGTTATCGAACTCTGGACGGGTATACCGTCATCTAAAATTCAGGAGAACGAGTTCAAAAAACTAGAAAATTTAGAAAAAAAATTAAAAGAGAAAATCATTGGGCAGGATAAAGCCATCGAAGAAGTCAGTGCGGCTATCCGTAGAAATAGAGTACAGGTCAGCCCGCGGCGCAGACCTGCTTCATTTATATTTGTAGGTTCTACAGGTGTTGGGAAAACCGAGCTCGTTAAAGTTTTAGCAAAAGAGCTTTTTGATACGCCTGACACGTTTATACGGCTTGATATGTCTGAATATATGGAAAAGCATTCTGCGTCTAAAATAATTGGTTCACCCCCCGGATATGTGGGTTATGATGAAGCGGGCCAGTTGACGGAAAAAGTCCGGCAAAAACCATATTCTGTGATTCTTTTTGACGAAATTGAAAAGGCACATCCAGATATCATGAATACACTTCTTCAGATACTCGACGAGGGCAAGATTAACGATTCCCACGGTAGAACGGTGAATTTTGAAAACACAGTTATTGTGATGACTTCAAATGCTGGCAGTGACAAGAAAGGCGATTCTTTAGGTTTTGCTAAAAGTGAAAATGATCTCACGAAAGAAAAATGTACGAAAGCACTTCATGAATTTTTACGTCCAGAATTTATAAGTCGTTTGGATGAAATAATTGTGTTTAATAATCTTACCGAAGCAGATTACATAAATATTGCTCGCCTTATGGTGGAGGAATATGTTGATGTTTTGGGAGAGCGTGGAATTGTCTTAGAATACGATGAAGAAGCACTCAAAAAGCTTGCGAAGAAATCTATAAATGGTAAAAGTGGTGCCAGAGATTTGCGTAATTTAATACGCAAAGAAGTTGAAGATAAACTTTCGTTTACGATTATTCAAAACGGCGGGTTTGACATTGGTAACATCTTTTTGACTGGTGAGCCTGAGTTGGATTTAGTCGTTAAAAAAGCATAAAACAGCTATTGATTATTTACAGATGGTCTTTCTCGTGTTAAGATTATTATGAGTTAATTTGACGAAATGGAGAGGACGTTTGTGAAGTGCCCTTATTGCAATTTTGAAGACAGCAAGGTTATTGAATCGCGAAGCGCGGAAGATGGATCTAAGATTAGACGTCGCCGGGAGTGTGAGGAATGTTCCAAGCGTTTTACGACTTATGAAGTTGTTGAAAGGGTACCTGTTATGGTGGTCAAGCGCAGCGGAATAAGAGAGCAGTTTGACAGAAAAAAAGTATTCGATGGTCTTTTGAAATCCTGTGAAAAAAGAGCAATACCTTTGGATCAAATTGAAAAAATGGCAGATGAAGTTGAAACTAAAGTACAAAATTCATTGGACAAAGAAATTTCATCTTTAGCTGTTGGTGAATACTCAATGGAAGCGTTGCGTCAAGTGGATGAAGTGGCTTACATAAGGTTTGCAGCGGTTTATCGGCAGTTTAAAGACATTAGAGATTTGATGAACGAGCTTGAGAATTTTCTCGGCAAGGGTAAATCCAAATAAAATAAAAGCATCTAATTTAGGTGCTTTTATTTTATATCAAGCTACTGATTTTTTAGCATTTACAGAAATTTGAATATGTCAGCTTAATTTTTATTTTCAAGAAATGCATTAATTTCGCCGCCAATTAGCAAACACAAGGAGATAATATTTATCCAGATAAGAAGTATAAATATGTTGCAAATGCTGCCGTAAATTTTGGAATAGTTTGAAAAATTTTCGATGTATATGCTGTAAGTCTTTGATGAGACTATCCATGAGATTACGGTAAAAATTGAACCCGGAATAATATTTGTGAAGCTTATTTTTTTTGAACAGGCGAATTTATATATCAATGTGACTGTGATAAACAGAATAAGTATTGCTACGATAAACTTTAAAGAATTTAAAAGATGTATCAAATAATTTTCAATAAGATAGTATCTGCTAACTATATTGATGATGAAATCTCCGTAGATCAATAGGATGAGTGATGAAATAATTGAAAATGAGAACAAAAAAACTAGCCCAAGGCTGATTATTCTGACTTTAATGAATCCACGTGCTTCTTTTTGATTGTAGGCATGGTTTATGCCATTTATTACTGCTTTGAATCCGGAAGATGCACTGTAAATGCTTACAAGTAAGCTGATTGAAAGTAAACTTATATGTTGTTGATTAAGCACTTCTGCCAAGAATGTTTCGAGAATGTTTACAAGTTGAGATGGCAGTATTCCTGCAGCTTCTGCTAACAGTTTGTCAATTTTAATATTGAAAAAACCGAGTAAAGTCATCAAAAAAGTTGCAAACGGAAAAATAGCTAAAATTAATTTGTAAGTAAGTTCATTAGCCAATGAAAATATGCGGTCTTTTTTGATTTTTTTTATAAATTTGAAGAGACCGTGCAAAAGTTTGTGTAAATGGTAAAATAAAAACAAAGGGAGATTA
>CAYJIV010000027.1:0-9937 GCA_964370325.1 uncultured Eubacteriales bacterium | reverse complement strand
TGGTAAAGGTCGTACAAACGGATCAAAGGAAGTAAATGTAATAGTTTTATTTTCTGATTTTTATGTAGGGCCGAATGGAGGAGATGGCAGTTTGGAGATTAATGAGACTTATAAGTACTGGAATTGGATACTTATAAGAGATCATAAAATGTCTTCGTGGAAAGTTGACGATTGGGGATATTAGTATCTTTGTAAAATTAGATAGTTGAAAAAATCCAGTTTATGGTATACTTAATAAGTACAATTTAAAAAAATTTTGATACGTATGATGAACGGGGGACATATTTTAATGTTTGCAAAAGAGATAGCTATAGATTTAGGTACTGCCAATACATTAGTGTTTGTGAAAGGAAAGGGAATAATAAAGCGGGAACCATCCGTGGTTGCGATTGATACGCGGACAGATACGGTTTTAGCTGTTGGATTACAGGCAAAGGATATGATTGGAAGAACACCGGGTTCGATTATTGCGGTTAGACCTTTAAAAGATGGAGTTATAGCTGATTTTGATGTTACTGCGAGCATGCTTAAATATTTTATAGCAAAAACTGTTAAAAGTATGATTTTCAGTAAGCCCAGAGTTGTTGTCTGTATACCTTCAGGCGTTACGGAAGTTGAAAAAAGAGCTGTTGAAGATGCTGCAAAGCAGGCAGGAGCAGGTATAATCGAGCTTATAGAAGAACCTATGGCAGCAGCTATTGGTGCGGGGTTACCGGTTTCTGAGCCAACGGGAAGTATGGTAGTTGACATTGGTGGCGGTACCACAGAAGTTGCCGTTATTTCTCTTGGAGACATAGTTACTGCTACGTCTGAAAGAACTGCGGGTGACAAATTTGACGATGCAATAATTGCATACGTGAAACGCAAATATAATCTTTTGATTGGTGAGCGCACGGCAGAAGATATCAAAATAAAAATCGGTTCAGCTGTTCCTTATGAAGAGGAAGGCGAGCTTAACATAAAAGGAAGAAATCTTTTAGACGGGCTTCCAAAAAATATTGTTATTACCGCGGAGAAGATAAGAGAAGCGTTTGCAGAACCTCTTAGATGTATTGTTGACGCAGTAAAATTAACTCTAGAAAACACCCCTCCGGAGCTGGCTGCTGATATTATTGATCGTGGAATAGTACTTACAGGTGGCGGCGCGCTGTTGCGCGGGTTGGATAAACTTTTATCCGATGAGACAAAGATACCTGTGATTATTGCCGAAAGGCCGCTTGATTGCGTAGTTGATGGTACCGGTAAGTGCTTGGAAATTACAATGCCAAAGGATTATTACAAAGCTAGAAAGAGATAAAAACATTCGATCTTTTTCCCTAAATTTTTTGAGTAAAAATTTGTTAAAATATTAAGCATAAAATCCTGTAAAACTGTTGTGTGGAGTGTGAAAGAAACTTGAAGTATTTTTTCAGAAGTGTTTCTTTTAAGATTCTCCTTGGAACAGTTTTAATTATTTCAGGTATACTTTTGTATACTTCTATTTATATTAACAACAATGTTTTTTCGAGTGCTCTGGATTTTACTTTAACTTCCGTTCAAAAAGGGCTTAGTTTTGCCACAAATTCAGCTCAAGATTTGGCATATGAGCTGAAAAGTAAAGAAGAGTTAAAATTTCAGGTTGATAGTTTGCAAAGTGAAATTAATGACCTGCGCGACATTGCTGTGGATTATTATGATAAAAAAAGAGAAAACGCAAAATTTACGAAATATTATGATTTTAAACAAGAAAACAGCAGTTTGAAATTTGTTCCTGCATCAGTTATCGGGCGGGATTCCGGCGAATTTTTCTACAGCTTTTTGATAGACCAAGGAAGCAATTCGGGCATATCCGTAAATGATGCTGTTATCACAGAGCGCGGATTTGTGGGTTGTGTTTATCAGGTGAACCCGAATTCATGCCGCGTGAAAACAATTCTTTCGTCCAATGCAAAAGTTGGTGTGTTGGATATCCAAAGCAATGATTGCGGTGTGATAAGCGGTAATGCAGAGTTAGCGGCACAAAATTTAACGCGCATGATGTTTATTCCTGCTCAGAATGAGATCAAAGCAGGAAATATTGTGGTTTCATCGGGCCTGAGCGGAATGTATCCTAAAAATTTAAAACTGGGTCAGGTTGAGGCTCTTGATTATGACAGCTATGAAACGGTTCATTATGCCAAAATAAAGCCGTTTGAGGACGTGAGAACCGTTAGAGATGTTTTTGTGGTTACTGATTTCCAAGGCAAAGGCGAAATTATAACATCTCCACTGGAGGAGTATGTTAAACAGGAGTAATTCAGCAAAGTTGGTGAAAATGCAGTGAAAATAGTCAAGATACAAAAATACATCCGATGGCTGGTTTATATTCTTGAATTAGTTGTTTTTTACGCGCTTTATCAGGCGCCGGGATTTGATTTTGCCTTTTTGCAGGCGAGGCCTCTGCTTTTAATTCCTGCGTTTATTTCAATAGCTTTGTTTGAAAAAGAGTTCACAGGTATGGCGTTTGGAATATTCACAGGATTTTTATTGGATATGAATTTAGGCAACATTCTGGGAGTTCAGGCAATTTTGCTTTGTATGTTGGGGTATAGTTTAGGCGTAGTTTCAAACTATTATTTCAGGGCTAATTTTTTTGCAGCTTTGATTTCAGCGGCGGCAATAATTCCGCTCGTGATTTCAGGCAGATTCTATTTCTATTATATATCTCACGGGATTGAACTCAGTGCATATGCGTTTGTCAATTACTGTGTTCCAAGTATCATACTCACATTTACGCTGATGCCGTTGGTGTTTTTCTTTAATAGAGCGGTGGCGTATTTCCTGCGCGGTGAGAAAGGCGGTGGCAAAAATAAAGCCGGAAGTTTTAAATAACAAAAGATTTTTCATAGTTTTGGGCATAATTTTTCTGGTTTTCTGCGGATTTACGGCAAGGCTCGTAGATTGGCAGATTATCAATGCTGACTATTACCGTGAGCGGGCAAATAGCAGTAACACATATTTCGTAAAGACGGACGCAATCCGCGGAGAAATTTTCGACGCAGACGGAGTAGGCTTGGCCGTGAATTCCACTGGATACCGGCTGGTTGTGGACAGGCTTTTAATAGAAAAGGGAAAAGAAAATCAACTTATATTAGAGCTGGTTGGCATACTTAATTCTCTGAAAAACACATGGACAGACGTTTTGCCTATTAAACTAAATGGTGATGTGTTTGAGTTTGCGGAAGACCGGGAAAGCCAGATTACGGATATGAGAAAGACTCTTAAACTTAGTGAAAATACCTCTGCACAGGATATTATGGACAAAATGATAAGCAAATATAAGCTGGAGAATTTTTCAAAGCAGGACCAAAGAACTGTTTGCAGCGTCAGATATAATATAGATAAAGTAGACGGCCACAATGCCAAAGCCACGCCGTACATTTTGGCGGATAACCTCACTAAAGAGGCCATGCTGATAATCTCTGAAAAATCAGGCAATTTGAAAGGTGCTAAAATTCAGACTTCATTAGTGCGAAAGTATATCAACCCCGAAATTGCACCGCATTTAATAGGTTACACGGGTTCGATGTCCGGCGAGGAGTACGAAAAATATAAAGAAACTTACAGTATGGATGCCATCATAGGTAAAACCGGGATTGAAGCCGCTTTGGAGGACGATTTAAAGGGTACCGGCGGCAAGCGTATGATTCAGATGTCTCGCGATGGCAATATACTTGGCGTTTCGGATAAAGTGCCTGCGATTCCGGGAAACAGTGTATTTTTGACGATATCTTCCAAACTTCAGGAGGTTGCGAATAATTCACTTAAAAGAACTATTGAAAATGCACGCAAAAAGGGCGTAAATGACTGTAATTCCGGTGCTGTGGTGGTTCTGGATGTTAAAGATTTTTCAATTTTAGCCGCAGCAACTGCGCCGGGCTATGACTTAAACAGGTTTATGGAGGATAAAGCGTATTATTCCGAGTTGTATCAAGACCCTGCGGTGCCTTTGCTGAACCGTGCTTTTTCCGGAGCGTTTGCACCGGGTTCAATTTACAAACCGCTGGTTGCGTGCGCCGCGCTTCAAAGTGAGAAAATTTCGCCAACAGATACGATATCCTGCGGCGGGAGCTTTAATTATTACACGGGCTATAGATTGAAATGTATGGGTGTTCATGGAAGTTCAGCAATGGTAAAAGCACTGGCGAGGTCTTGCAATGTGTATTTCGCGGATCTTGGCAGACGTGTAGGAGCGACTCTTTTAGCTGAATATGTAAAAAAGTTCGGAGTTGGAGTTAAGACCGGGGTGGAGATTGGTGAAAGCAAAGGTGTTGTTGCCAGTCCGGAACACTGTGAATCCGTGGGGGTCAAGTGGTATGAATCAGGTTCTTCGCAAGCCGCAATAGGGCAGCACGACAACATGATCACACCGCTTCAGTTAGCCACTTACATGGCTACCCTTGCGAACGGTGGAAACCGCTTTAAACCGCATTTGGTGAAGAAAGTCATGGATTATACACGCACAAATGTGATTAAAGAAACTCAGCCTGAGTTTGTGGAAAATGTCGGCGTTTCAGAGGAAAATATAAACATAGTAAAAGAAGGGATGCGTCAGGTGGTGCTGGCCGGGACGGCTCGAAGTTTAGCGGGTTACCCGATTCCCCTGATAGCAAAAACGGGAACGGCGGAAAACAAGGGAACTGACCACACAACATTTATTTGCGCTGCGCCTGCTGATAACCCGAAAATCGCAATAGCCGTGGTTATTGCAAATGGGAAATATGGCTCAGTTTCGATAGATGTTGCAAAAGACATTTTAAACTGCTATTTCGATGTTACTCCTTAAGTAGAACATTTTGAGGTTTTTTTGTATATCTTAAATAATTTTAATTTTTATTTGTCAAATACAAGCGTAGATATTTGTCGATTCGGAACATAAATAAGATGTTTTGGTCGAAAAATGTCTATAAAAATGTTTGTGAAGAATTTGAATGTTTTTAAATGTATAGTATGATAATTTGACAAGAAGAGCCTATTTACGTTAAAATGAACTTAATGAACTTTAAGTTATTTACTCAAATTTGCAGTAATATTGTTATAGCATAGCGTGATTATATTATTTTAATTTCATTTCATAATTATTAAAAATAGAGAGTAATATTTTAGGAGGAAAACAAATTAAAAAAATGAACATTGCACTTATTGCACATGATGTTAGAATGGAACTGATGGTACAATTTTGTATAGCTTACAAAGGGATTTTAAGCAAACATAATCTGTGTGCAACAGCGACAACGGGTAAATTGGTATCTGATGCGGCGGGTTTTGGCAGAATAGTAACATTTTTAAGTGGTGATCAAGGCGGTTATCAACAGATAGCATCTAGAATTTCTTGTGGGGAAATAGACATGGTGGTTTTTTTCAGAGATGCGGCTCACCCTGACAAAATTGGAAAAGCTGAAGAAGATATTTTAAGACTTTGTGATGTACATACAGTGCCGTATGCCACAAATGCAGCTACGGCAGAAAGCTTAATTCGCGGCCTTGAAAGAGGAGATTTAGACTGGAGGAGTCTTGGCAACAGACCAGTCATATAACCATTATTACAATAATAGTTATTGCTAGAGCTCCTTGTATGTTTTGTGACATAAAGGAGCTTTTTTTTGAATAGGAGATGTGAGTTGGAATGAACTTAATAACCCAAAGAATACGCGGTATGCAGGACGTTTTACCCGGGCAAAGTGAAAAGTGGTCGTATATTGAAAAAATCATGCGCGAAGAAGCCGAGCTTTACGGATTTAAATTTATCCGCACGCCGGTTTTGGAACACACAGAGCTTTTTGAGCGTTCTGCCGGAGATACTTCCGACGTTGTTGAAAAAGAGATGTATACATTTTTAGATAAAGGCGGAAGGTCTGTTTCAATGCGTCCGGAAGTTACCGCAAGTGTTTTGAGGGCTGTTTTGGAAAATGGACTTTATAATGCCGTTTTGCCCTTGAAGGTTATGTATTTTTCGCCGTGTTATAGGTATGACAAACCTCAATCCGGTAGACTCAGGGAATTTTTTCAGTTTGGCCTGGAAGTTTTCGGAGGAGATAGTTCTGCACTTGCGGATGCAGAGCTCATAACTTTAACGGCATCTGTACTGAACAAATTGGGCATTGGTTCTACCAAAACTGAGATCAACACGTTAGGTTGTCCTTCTTGTAGAGAAGAATATAAAGCATCTTTGATAAAATATTTTGAAGAAAATAAAAGCACGTTGTGCAGTACGTGCTTGGATAGACTGCACAGAAACCCCATGCGTATTGTTGATTGCAAAAGTGAAATCTGTGGAGAAATATGCAAAAATGCACCTGTAATAATGAGTTTTATATGCAAAGGCTGTGCTGAACATTTTGAAAATTTAAAACAATATTTGGTGGCTGCAGAAGTTGAATATATTGTTAACCCACGTATTGTAAGAGGTTTGGATTATTATACAAAAACCGTTTTTGAGTTTGTGTATGAAAATGATGATATGAAGATTGTTCTTTGCGGTGGAGGAAGATATGACGGCCTTTCAAAAATTATGGGTGGCCCGGAATTAACTGCTGTCGGTATGGCTATGGGAATAGAACGCGTTTTGATGGTTATGGGAAATCAAGATGTAAAGTTTCCCGAGCCTAATGTGACTATGTTATACATTGCCCCGTTGGGTGGAGAGGCAAAGATGTTATGTATGAAATTAGCAAAAAAATTAAGAAAGAGCTCTATAAAAATGGAAGTGGATGTGGTTGGCAGAAACATAAAAGCTCAGATGAAATACGCAGATAGAATCGGAGCGAAATATGTTGTGGTGATTGGCAGTGCAGAAATGGAAACCGGGATTGCAAAACTGAAAAATATGGAAACCGGTGAAGAGACGGATATATCTTTAAATGAAAATTTTGTGGATGAATTTCAAAATATTGTTCATACTAGGCATTAAGACTGTCTCGTTCTATTTCTTGAAATAAATTTATAAGGTCCTGTTTACTTTCTGCAAAATAGGCTTTTTTTCTATATTCTGCTGCACACGGAATGCCATTAATATAACCGGCAATGTGATTTTTTATTTCTTTTATTCCGCGTGTGTCACCCTTATATTTGCATATTTTTTTAATATGAATTTTCATAACTTTTATTTTTTCTTTAATCTCCGGAGGTGCCGGAGATTTTTTTGATGTAAACCAACTGTTAATTTCGTTAAATATCCATGGATTACCGATTGCACCGCGTCCAATAGCTACCAGGTCGCATCCTGTATAATTGATCATATGTTCTGCGGAAAAAACAGATGTGACGTCACCATTGCCAACAATTGGGATACCAGTTGACTCTTTTACGTTTTTAATAATATCTAAATTGGCTGTGCCGGAATACATTTGGTCACGGGTTCTTCCGTGCACAGTTATTGCATTTGCTCCCGCTTTTTCGCAAGTTTGTGCGACTTCAACCGCATTCAGAGCTGATGCATTCCAACCAGATCTTATTTTAATAGTTACTGGAATATCTGTAACGGATTTTATTGCTTTAACAATATCTGCGCAGAGTTGTGGATTTTGCATCAAAGCGGAGCCGGAGCCTTCTTTTACTATTTTTGGTGCGGGGCAACCCATGTTGACATCTATGATATCGGGTTTCAGTGGTAAAAGTAACGAGGTTGCTTTTTCAAAATCTTTTGGGTCATTGCCAAACAGCTGGATCGCAAACGGAGTTTCTTTTTTAGAGCGTGAAGTCAATTCAAATGTTTTTTTGCTTTTATAAATCAATCCTTTTGTGCTTATCATTTCGCTGGTGAGGTATGATGCGCTATGCTTGGCACAAATTTCGCGAAATGCGCGGTCAGTCAATCCGGCCATTGGTGCCAGTGCAGCCATGCCGTTGACTTTAACATTGCCTATCTTCATAAAATCTCCTGTTTTTTTGTAATATTGAATAGTAGTATAATATCAGTGAAATCATAAAAATGCAAAGGAGCAAAGGTTTGAAAGATTTTTTAAAACGAACTTGGGCGCAGATAGATTTAGATGCAATTGAATATAATTTTTTAAATATTAAAGAAAAACTATCTGGTAAAACCAAATTGATGTGTGTTGTAAAAGCTGACGCATATGGCCATGGAGTGAAATTTTTAGTAAAAAAACTTGAAAAATTGGGTGTTGATTGGTATGGAGTTTCGAATATAGAAGAAGCAATTCAACTCAGAAACTGCGATGCTTCTAAACCGATATTAATATTTGGATATACTCCGCCGGAATTGGTGCCGTATCTTTATAATTTCCACCTATCTCAAGCAGTATTTTCGTATTCTTACGCCATGAAGCTGATGGAAGTTTGCAAAGAGACAAAAATGAAAATAATGGTTCATCTTAAAATTGACACCGGTATGAGTAGGATTGGTTTTTTGGCGCAGAATGAGCAAGATATAGAAGAATCTGTGGAACAAATTTCTGAACTTGCATTTGCAACGAAAGAAGTTTACATTGCCGGAATTTTTACGCATTTTTCTGTTGCGGATGATATGGCGCACGAAGAAAGTTATACAAGGGATCAGTTTGGCAGGTTTATGCAGCTTATAGATAAACTTGAAAATATTGGCGTGAGAATACCAATAAAACATTGTTGTAACAGTGGTGCGACTGTTAATTTTCCGGAAATGCATTTTGACATGGTAAGGCCAGGTATACTTTTATATGGACTGGCTCCGACCGAAGAGATTAGAAATAAAATAAGCTTGAGACCTGTTATGCAACTGAAAACTGTTGTATCTCAGGTTAAAAACATTAAAAAAGGTACAAGTTTAAGTTATGGTCGTACGTTTGTGGCGGACAGAGACATGGTAATTGCTTCTGTGCCAATCGGTTATGCGGATGGGTATTCCCGTAGTTTTTCAAATAAGGCATGTATGTTAATGTGTGGGCAAAGGGCGCCAATTATAGGTAGGATATGCATGGACCAGATCTTGCTTGATGTTACAAATATTTCGAATGTAAAAGATGGGCAAGAAGTTACGGTTTTTGGTAAAGATGGTAGCGAAGAAATTTCAGTTAATGAGCTTGCACAAATTGCCGGTACCATAAATTATGAAATAATTTGTTTGATAGGCAAACGAGTTTCGCGTGTTTATTATGAAAATGGTAAATTTATCGGAAAATCCAGCAGTATATAGAAAAAACAGTTTGGGTAAAACAAAAAATATTAAAAAAGATATTGCAATTTTTTTTGGTTGATGGTAATGTTGTGTACAAACAATACTTAAAAATGTTTAAATTATTGTGGAAAATGTTCAAAATATTAAAAAGGGGGATTATTCAATGAGTAAGTTTAAAAAATTTGGTGGAATTATTTTGTTAACGTTGTGTTTAACTAGTGCGTCTAAATTGTGTGGTGCAGAGGCATTAGCCCAGGGGTCTATTGAAGAGCCAGTATCCGTAAAAAGCGTTTTTTCTTATGAGCAAGTGAGCGAACTCAAAAAATACATAAAGGAAGAATTTGATGTACTTTATGGACATAACGGAGAAATAACAAAGCTTCGCGAAGAGCGTGATCAACAAAAAATTAGAGCTGAAAGATATAAAAGTAAACTTGAAGCACGAAAGGATTATATTTCTCCAAGAGATGTTCAAGCAGCTGTAAATATAGAAAGACTTGCGCTTGTTACGGAGTTTAACAAATATCTTATTGAGTACAGCCAAAGCACAGAAGGTAAAGACAAAAAACTGAGCCATGTTAATTTAACTCAAATGTTTCAGAAATTTATCAATCTTCAATTAAGTGTGAACCTTAATAACCCAGGTGAAGTAACTGTTGCGCAGTCTGCCATTCAAAGTAAAAAATAAATAACTTAAAATTTTGTGTACAGCAACATTTTGAAGCTGTACACTATATTATTTTTTAATTTTTTTTGAGACCGTGCAAAAGTTTGTGTAAATGGTAAAATAAAAACAAAGGGAGA
>CAYJIV010000026.1:8204-10034 GCA_964370325.1 uncultured Eubacteriales bacterium | reverse complement strand
ACTTATGCGTTTGTCGTGTATAAATTATGAATTCTTTCTAGTATAATTATAAATTTAAAAAATAAAATGTGGTTGACTAAAATGTATAACTTAATATAGAATGAGTTATATAGGTTAAGAGCTGTTGGGAGTGAATTTGAATGGATCAAAATATTCCTGCGGATGTTATTACGCTTGTTGACGATGAAGGCATTGAAAAAGAATTTATCGTGTTAGATTTTGTGGAAAATGAGAAAGGACGCTTTTATGCGTTGCTTCCTAACTTTGAACTTCCGGATAAAAATTTGAATAAAGACGAAACGTATTTTATATTTGAAATTGTAGAGGAAAATGGGGAGGAGCAATTATCTGAAGTTGAAGATGAAAATCTTTTGGAAGAATTGGCTCAAAGGTTTGAAACAAAATTTGAAAATGAAGATATTAATGAAACATTGATTTAGCATAAACCTTCTGCTTAATTTGCGGACTGTGTTCATATAACCCTACAAGTTATGACAGGGAGCTTAACTCTTGTGCTGGATTGCAGACCTCTTAATGCTTTGGCATTAAACGCAGGGAGCACGAAAGCATGGGGAAGGCACCCACCTGCTAAGCGTAGCAGGTTATCACGAACACGATACGGTTAAGCGGAAGTTTTATTATAATAATCGCAAACTTTATTCAAAACACATTTATTACATTTAGGATTTTGAGATTTGCAAACTAATCTCCCGTGTGCAAGTACTCGGTGGCAAAAATTAGTTGATTCCGATTTTGGTAAAATTTCTCGCATGATATTTTCAACTTTAACAGCATTTTTAGTATTATGAAATCCTAGTCGGCCGGTAACGCGGATAAAATGTGTATCTGCAATTACTGCCGGTTTTTTGTATATTTCTCCAAGAATTAAATTTGCGGTTTTACGGCCAACACCGGGTAATTCGGTTAGCTCTTCAATGCTATCTGGAACAATACCGTTATGTCTTTTTATTATCTTTTGGCACATTCCTATGATGTCTTTAGATTTCATGTTATAAAAACCACAAGAATAAATATATTTTTCAATTTCTTTTGGATCAGCTTTGGCAAAATCATATACTGTTTTAAAATTGGAAAACAATGCGGGAGTAACCAAATTCACACGTGCATCCGTACATTGAGCAGATAATCTTGCAGCAATTAACATTTGAATAGGACTATTATATATTAAAGTGCAGCCTACATTTGGGTACTCATCTTTTAAAATATTAATAACAATTTTAATTTGTTTTTTATTTTTCACTATTTTATACCTCAATTTATAAAATAAAGCTATTGGTTTTTAGTGTTTGCGCTGTCTGCAAACTTCGTACATTAATACCCCGGCGGCCACGGACGCATTCAGAGATTGAGTCTTGCCCAAAATCGGCAAAGATATAATAAAATCGCATTTTTCTTTTACCAACTTGCTGATGCCATTTCCTTCTGCGCCTATCACTAAAACCACAGGACCTGTTAAATCTTGTTTGTGCCATATTTCGCCGTGCATGTCTGCACCGTAAATCCACAGACCTTTTGATTTAAGCTCATCTATGGTGGATGCAACGTTAGAAACTTTCGCAATTTTAATATGTTCCAGTGCCCCTGCAGAAGACTTGTCCACTGCGCCTGTGAGTCCGGCAGCCCGTCTTTTTGGAATGATAACTCCATGTGCGCCGACACATTCGGCAGTTCGGATGATTGCACCCAAATTATGCGGGTCTTCAATTCCGTCCGTTATAATTATAAATGGTTCTTCATTTTTGCTTTTAGCAAAGTTTAAAATATCATCTACTGAACACGTTTTTTTAATGCCGGCAATCGCCGCTACAC
>CAYJIV010000026.1:264-8194 GCA_964370325.1 uncultured Eubacteriales bacterium | reverse complement strand
CATTTTCACAGAGTGCATTTAGTTTTTTTCTGTCCACTCTTTTGACGATGATTCCTTTTTGTTTTGCTTTGGCCAGAATGACTTTTATCGAACCCGAGATTCCACCGGTCTGAACCAGTAATGATTCTATTGTCCGGTTAGCCTGAATTGCCTCCAACACAGCATTGCGCCCGATTATTAAATTTTTTTCGTTATCCAAAATTGCTACCTACTTACTTTTAAAATTCATTATTTTTTTCATGGTTTCCGTGCTTAAAATATGCTCGATTTTGCAGGCGTCATCTTCAGCAGTTTGCGGATTAACTTCCAAAACTTTTATTAAGAAATCCATCAGTGCTTTATGCCGTGAATATACTGTTTTTGCTGCTGTTTTACCGGATGGCGTAAGGCTGATTTTGCCGTATTTTTCTTGTGTAACCAAATTTTCTTCTTTGAGCGTATTTACCGCACGGTTTACGCTGGCCTCTGACAGAGAAAGTGCTTTGGAAACGTCTGTTATGCCGGTGTTTCCGCCGTTTTTACTGAGGATATAAATAACCTCTAAATAATCTTCCAGAGAAGCCGTTAAATGTTTCAAATTATCACTCCTGATTTTTATCTTTTGAGCAGCCATCATTCATCTGGCAGTTTTTACAGCTGCTGCATCCGAAAGATTTCTTGGATTTAAAATTCTTAACGCTTTTGAAAACAGTCCAGCCTAGAATTACCAAAATTATAGTTAATATTATTACGTCTGTCATAAAAAACTCCTATCCGAAAATATTTGAGAATAAAGTTAGAATTTGAAAAATCAGTGCGGAAGCGAAAAATGCTACAAATAGCTGATACATAACCGAAGTTAAAGTTAATTTCCAGCTGCCGAACTCTTTATGCATTGCGGAAAGTGCCGCCACGCACGGTGTGTATAGAAGTACGAAAATTATAAATGAAATTGCTGCCGGCAATGAAAATGCGCTTAAAATAACCTGACTTAAGTTTTGTGCACTTTCCGGATTATATAGAACTGCCATCGTACTTACGATTGACTCTTTTGATAATACGCCAGTTAATAATGCAACGCATGACCGCCAATCACCGAATCCGCAAATACTAAATACAGGTGCGATGAAGCTTCCAAGTCCTGCCAGAATACTCTGAGAGTTATCAGTAACCATTTTGAAATCAAAACTGAAAGACTGCAAAAACCAGATTATTATTGTAGCGGCGAGAATTACCGTACCGGCTTTTTCGATGAAATCTTTTATGTTGTTCCAAACCTGCGACCAAATACTTTTAACGGACGGCAGTTTATATTCGGGCATTTCCATCAAAAACGGTGACGCATCACCTTTGAACAAGCTGTTTTTGAATAAAAGTGCTGTGATTATAGCAGTTGCGATTCCTATTAAATACAGCGAAAGTATAACAAACATCTGATGTCGTGGGAAAAATGTGGATGCAAACAGCAAATAGATGGGCATTTTTGCGCTGCAGGACATAAACGGTATTAAAAATATTGTTAAATTTTTGTCTTTCTTGTTTTCGAGTATTCTTGTTCCCAAAATTGCCGGAACGCTGCATCCGAATCCCATTATCAGCGGTACGAATGCTCTGCCGGAAAGGCCTATTTTACGGAAAAGCTTATCCATAATAAACGCAGCGCGGGACATATATCCGCAGCCTTCAAGGAATGAAAGTGACGCAAAAAGCAAAATTATTTGCGGTAAAAATGCAACAACTGCACCAACTCCGCGGATTATTGCATCTAAAACTAAACTTTTTACCCACGATGACGCTTTTAAATAGTTCAAAACCTGTTCGATGCTATAGCTCATATTTGTATTAATGAAATTTTCGCAAAAATCTTTCAGGAAAGTGCCAATCGGGCCGAATGCAACAAAAAATATACTTAGTATAATAATCAGAAAAATCGGCAAAGCAGTGTATTTGCCTGTAATGATATAATCCAACTTACTTGAGAAAGTCGTTTTTTTCTTTTTGTCAGTATCATAAATATTTTTAACGTATTTTTTGCGCAGCGAAACTATGTAGTTGTACCGTTCATCGGCAATTATCATTGCGCAGGATTTTTTCGATTCTTTATCTTTATCATAAGGCGTTTTGATTTTATCACGTATTTTATTTATGTTCTCCAACTTATCTTTTGGCAAGTGAAGCTCTTCCAATGTAAGCGGGTCGTCTTCAAAGATTTTTATTAAGTTAAACCTATTGATTTTTTCTGTGTTTATATTTTTGCCAATTTCGTCAAGAGCGTTTTCAACCGGTTCTGAATATAAGTTTCGTGGCCTTAAAGTGGCATTTTTACTAAGTGTCAGGGTTGATGTTTTATTAAGAAGATTATCAAGCCCCTGCTCTCTTTTCGCGGATATCGGAATAACCGGTACCCCGAGTTCTTCTTCAAGCTTGATGTAATCTATAATTTTGCCCTTGCGGGAGAGTAAATCCGCCATGTTTAGTGCCAAAATAATTTTGCAGTCCAGCTCCAAAAGCTGAGTAGTTAAATATAGGTTTCTTTCAAGATTTGTGGCGTCAAGGATGTTTATAATCACGTCCGGACGTTCTTTTAATATGTAATTTCTGGTTATGATTTCTTCGGGAGAGTAAGGGGAGAGCGAGTATATTCCCGGCAAGTCCACAAGGTCAATTTGCAGGTCACTGTTATTTATCCTGCCTTCTTTGCGTTCAACCGTTACTCCGGGCCAGTTGCCGACGTATTGATAACTGTTTGTCAGATGGTTAAATAAAGTAGTTTTCCCGCTGTTAGGGTTACCGATTAATGCAGCCTTTATAATCTCACCCGACTGTTTATTTGGAGGTATATTCACCATCTGTTTTTTAGGCGTTTGAGTGTTTTGTTTGGCTTTTTCTTCTTGCGAATTTGTGGGTTCAGAGCTTAAAACAATCTGGCGCGCTTCTGTGTTTCTCAGGCTAAGATTATATCCACGCAAACTTATTTCAATCGGGTCGCCCAATGGAGCGGATTTTACCAATTTGATTTCTACGCCCGGCGTAATACCCATGTCAATAATCCGGCGGCGCAGAGCCCCGGAACTTCCAATTTGTTTAACGAAACCGGAATCACCCGGTTTAATATCACTCAATCTCTTCATATCTATAATTATACTATAAAAATCCAAAAAGTAAACCTAGGCTAACATTTTATTATAGGATTTCACATAAATTTTTCATACAGCTATAAAATCTTATATTAAATCTTCCAATGTTTTTTGGATGGCAAAAATCGAGCATATATTTTTGTAAATTAAATTACCATTTTTTTGAATAATTTTTCTCATATTTGCACACGATACTTTCATAGACATGTTAATAAGAAACTACATAAAAAAGGTTGTGGTAAACATTTTAAAATTCTGGAATTTCAGTAAAAAGCAGGATTCTGAAAATGAAGAAGAGTACGTTGTGAACAGGTCGAATCTGGTTGATGAAATAAAAGAAGTTTGCAGGAAACTGGACCAGACGGAAACGTGGTTTCAAATGGAAAATGATGAAGATTTAATTGAAGCTTGTATTCACCAAGGAGAGGTTTTGAATGCACGTTACAGGTACCTGCTGAACAGAATCAAGCTGGATAAAATTTCTTAAAATTTTTATCCGGTTGTACATAAAAATACGGCTGAAATTTAAAATATAGGAGATGCAATAACTTTGACATTTTCACAACTTTCAATTATTTTATGCATTGGAATTTTAATTGTTTTGTGCATAGTAAACCGTATTTTAAATATACGCCATCCGATTTTCAAAGCGATAAAATCCGGAATTGGCGGGCCTGTTGTTCTTGTTATAATTAATTTGCTGTCAACGCCTACAAATTTCAGCTTGCCGATGAATTTGTTTAGCTTGGGACTATCTGCACTTGCGGGAATCCCCGGCATTGGTATGATTGCAATTTTGAACATGATGATACCAATTTAATTTTATTGTGATAATAAACATCCGAAAAATTGTATATACCTTTATATAAAACGAAATCACTGCATGAGGATGATTATTTATGCGGCTAAGCCACTTTTTCAGCAAAAGATTATGCAATATGGTATTTTTCGGATTGCTTATTACTATTTTTTTGATAACTACATTTTGCTGTATTTCCCCGTCATTTGGTAATCTTGCAGCACAGGTTAATAATGACAATAAAGACACACCTGTACAATTTCCGGTTGTGATGTATCATCTTGTAGTTAAAAATCCAAAAGGCAAAAACAGATTTATAATTTCAGAACAAACGCTGGAGCAGGATTTTAAGTATCTTTCGGACAACGGATACACAACAATAATCGTAAAAGACTTAATAGATTACGTTGAAAATGGGAAAGAATTGCCCGAAAAACCGATTATGATTACGTTTGATGACGGCGCATATAATAACTATCTTTACGCTTTGCCGCTGGCAAAAAAATACAATTCCAAATTTGTATTTTCTCCGATTGGCAAACACGCAGATAGATTTACTGAAGTTTCTGATGAAAATCCAAATCATGCGCACGCAAACTGGAATCATATAAAGGAAATGGCGGATTCCGGTGTGGTTGAGATACAAAATCACACATACGATATGCATTCACCTAAAGGTGCGCGAATAGGCTGCAAGAAACGGAAATCCGAGTCGGTTGAACAATATAAGCAAAAACTTTCAGACGACCTGATGAAAATGCAAAATCTTGTAGCCGAAAAAACGGGTACGACTCCAACGGCATTTGTTTATCCGTTTGGTGCTTACAGCGACTGCTCGAAGGATATCATCAAAGAAATGGGATTTAAAGCCACCTTTCTGTGCGAAAGCAAAATAAATTACATAACCCGCGACCCTGATTCTTTGCATGGATTAAAGAGGTTTTTGAGGCTGCCCGGCGTATCTTCAGAAAGTTTTTTCATTAAAATTTTAAATTGAATTTTGATTTAAATAGATTAACCTCATGTATACATGAGGTTAATCTTAATTATTTTATCAAATTTAGCGTTTAAGTGCTTCTAAGCGTGTTTCTGCATCGTCGTCCAGCAGTAGTTCCAAAGCTTCATCATATGTGGGTGGCGGTGGTACCGGCCACGGTTGTCCGCAATCCAGGTGATGATTTACTTGCATTATTGGGGGAAGACTGTCAAGAAATGATGCTGATGGCGATGTATCAACTGCGGGAGCTTGGGGTTCAGCCAAACTGGCCAGTATACCATAAGAATATTGTTTGGCATCGTCAACAAGTTGATAAAAAGTCTGATGTCTGTACGTTGAAATATGTTTAAAATTTTTAAACTCTGCAGTATAATTTTTACAGGTGCTCAAAAGCTGTGTTGCTATTGACGCAGGCGAAAATGGTTGTTGCGCTTGTAGATAGAGTGTTTTTAGACAGTAAAATAAATGATCAGCTCTATATTTGGAGGAAACCGTTAGGTTATTTAATAATAAGCAAAGGTTATACATTGTTTCATTGGCGATTGCTAACTGTATGGTAATGTCCGGGTCTTGGGAGTTTTGGTAGGTTGCCGTTAAAGTTGAGAGACTACTGCTGACTTGAAGATAAATGTCGGGTACTATGCTCATGTCGCCTGATTTAACTGCTTGTTCTGCTTCTGCCCATAGTGACTCTGGCTGAAGTATTGGGGTTATTGCTGAAGTAATCGGAATGAATAACGCTGACAATAAATTGGATGCTATTACTGAAAATAATTTTGTGCGTAGTTTAGACATTTTTTACCTCCAAAATTTAATGTATTGCATTATTAAAACCATAGCTTAATACAATGTTATCATAGAACCAACATAATGTCAAGTTAAAAATATTTAATTAAAATCAAATATTCAAATTATCATCATGGCATCGCCGAAACTAAAAAATCGGTATTTTTTCTCTACAGCTTGTTTGTAAGCATTCAGGGTGTTATTGTATCCTGCAAGTGCGCAGACAAGCATTATTAAAGTGCTCTCCGGCAAGTGAAAGTTGGTAATTAATGAATCCACGATTTTAAAATCGCAACCGGGTTTGATAAATATATCCGTTGAGTCATCTGTAGGTTTTATGTATCCGTATTGTTGCATTGAGGCTACGAGTGTCCTGCAGGTGGTTGTGCCGGCAGCAATTACTCTTTTGCCGTTTGACTTGGCACGGTTGATAATTTCTGCTGTTGCTTCCGGAATGCTGTAAGACTCAAAATGCATTTTGTGTTCATCTATATTTTCGGTTTTAATCGGACGGAATGTTCCAAGGCCAACATGCAGCGTTACAAAACCGATTGCCACGCTTTTTTGATTTATTTTTTCAAGCAAATTTTCCGTAAAATGTAGTCCTGCCGTTGGTGCAGCAGCAGAACCTAAATCTTTTGCATAAATGGTTTGGTATCTTGACTGGTTTTCTAGCTTTTTTTTAATGTATGGAGGCAGAGGCATCTGACCGATTTTTTCTAGCTTTTCAAAAAAATCAGATGTATTCCCAAATTGTATAACCCTGTTGCCATCGGGTGTTATTTCAATAATTTCAGCTTGTAAAGTAACGCCTTCTTTTTTGAAAACAAATTTTTTGCCGATTTGTGCTTTTTTACCGGGTTTAACAAGTGTTTCCCACAAATTTTTTCCTGTTTGTTTTAAAAGAAGAAATTCAACAAGCGTACCTGTGTCCGGATTTGTACCGAAAATTCGCGCGGGAAAGACTTTAGAATCATTGAGTATAAGGCAATCTCCAGGATCCAGGTAATCAACTATATCGCAAAAATGCTTATCAAAAGTTTCTCCTGTTTTCTTATCCAAAACCATTAGTCTTGAAGCATCTCGCGGTTCAATGGGGGTCTGAGCAATCAACTCTTCCGGCAGATCATAATTAAACTGACTTTTTTTAGTTAAGTTATACGGTTCAATATTTTTCAAAATTTTTTCCTCACATAAACAAATTGCATGTTTTCATATATAATATATAATGGTATTATAATGAGCGTGAAATGTCTATTAATTTTGTTGCTGAAGTTATCGAAGCGAAGTTTCAAGGTTCCCAGGACCAGCAGGCAATTTTTAATTGCGTAAGCGGGTGGAGGTTCTTATAACTTTAATATAAATTTTTTATCAACAGGGTGGTGGTGCAGGCAAATATGAAAAAATATAAAGTCGGAATTCTCGGAGCTACGGGCACTGTGGGGCAAAAATTAATTTTTTTGCTTGAGAATCACCCGTGGTTTGAAATCGAAATTTTAGCTGCGAGTTCATCCTCGGCAGGAAAAATTTACAAAGAAGCTGTGCAAAACAGATGGATTATGAACACAGCTATTCCTGAAAAAATTCAAAACGTGGTTGTATTGGATGTTATAAAGGATAAAGAAAAAATAGCACAGGCTGTGGATTTTGTGTTCTGTGCGGTTAGTATGAAGAAAGAAGAAATCAAAAAACTTGAAGAAGAATACGCCAAAATGGAGTGTCCTGTTATTTCAAACAACAGTGCACACAGATTCACAAAAGACGTGCCGATGATTATCCCTGAAATCAACGCGGAGCATATGGAGATAATTGAAGCGCAGAGAAAAAGGCTTGGCACGAAAAAAGGATTTATAGCAGTTAAATCCAATTGTTCGATTCAGTGCTTCGTACCGGCACTTAGTCCGCTTTTGGGCTTAAAGCTGAAGGATATACTTGTCTGCACATATCAAGCGATTTCCGGTGCCGGCAGAACATTCCAGACATGGCCGGAAATGGTGGATAATTTAATTCCGTTTATTCCGGGTGAGGAGGAGAAATCCGAAACCGAACCGCTCAAAGTGTGGGGGGAAATCCAAAATGGAAAAATAACGAATTGTGAGTCGATAAATGTGACTTCCCAGTGCTTTCGTATACCTGTCAGTGATGGTCATACTGCTGCAGTTTTTGCGTCTTTTGAAAATCGAACTTCTGTTGAGGAAGTAATGGAAAGGTGGCAAAATTTCAAAGGTCATA
>CAYJIV010000026.1:0-254 GCA_964370325.1 uncultured Eubacteriales bacterium | reverse complement strand
CACTACTTTGAAGACGAATGCAGGCCGCAAATCAAGTTAGACCGCGATTTAGACAACGGCATGGGAATTGCCACCGGCAGACTTCGCACGGATTCGCAGTATAATATCAAGTTTGTTTGCATGACTCACAATACCGTACGCGGAGCGGCCGGAGGCGCGATACTCATGGCTGAAATGCTTTGCAGGGAAAACTACATATAAAATTTGAAGGCTGGATTTAAAATGAAAAAAACTATTTTTAAAGGTGCCGGTGT
>CAYJIV010000025.1:2786-10554 GCA_964370325.1 uncultured Eubacteriales bacterium | reverse complement strand
ATATTTAACTATTTTCCTTGGACTTATGGAGGGTACGGCTTTTTATCTGTTTCTTAGAAATTCAGGTCAGTCAATTGTTAGATACACCGAAGGTGCAGAAGGTATGTTTGTAGCGGTCGTAATTGTAATGTCATTTACTGCAGGAACAGCACTTATGATGTGGCTGGGTGAACAAATCAATGCAAAAGGTATTGGTAACGGAATTTCAATTTTGATGTTCGCAGGTATCGTTTCAAGAATGCCAAGTCTGATTGCAAAGTTAATTGGTTACTTCGATATAGCAATGGAAAATCCGGGCGAATACTGGAAATTTTTTGCACTGGTTCCGGCATTTATACTCATGTTCATGTTTATGATGTGGATAATCGTATTTATGAACGACGCAGAGCGCAGGATTCCGATTCAGTATGCAAAAAGAGTAGTTGGCAGGAAAATGTACGCAGGCCAAAACAGTCATATTCCGCTTAAAGTCGGGATTGCTGGAGTTATGCCAATTATTTTTGCAACGTCAATTTTAGCGGTTCCGGGATTTGTGAATTTTTTTACAAGGCCTGAAGGAATCTGGAAGACCATTTTAGATTCACTTTCACCAGGTGGATGGGTTCATACGACAGCTTATTTCTTTCTGATACTGATGTTTGCTTACTTTTACGTTGCAATTACTTATAATCCAATTGAAATGGCGAACAATTTACGCCAAAGCAGCGGAGCAATTCCGGGTATCAGACCGGGCAAACCTACTTCGGATTATTTCGCAAAAATCCTTTCAAAAGTAACGCTCATAGGAGCATTGTTCCTTGCGTTTATAGCACTTTTTCCGATTGGATTTGAGCGTTTTACAGGTATGGTTGGATTGTCCATGGGAGGAACGTCAATTATCATTATGGTAGGCGTGGCACTTGAGACGGTCAAGCAAATGGAATCACAATTGATGATGAGGCATTACAAAGGATTTTTAGATTAGTATTTTAAATAATTAGTTTATCTTAATTTCCTCGGTGAACCGTAAAATATTGAAAAGGAGTCAAAAAAGATGAATGTTATACTTCTGGGAGCTCCGGGAGCGGGCAAAGGCACTCAAGCCGAAGTCATACGTGAACGTCTTAATGTTCCGACGGTTTCAACGGGAAATATTATAAGAGAGGCGCTGAAAAGTGGCACTGAGTTTGGTCTAAAGGCAAAATCTTATATAGATCAAGGGCACCTTGTCCCTGATGAGGTAATTATTGGGATAGTGTTTGAGAGAATAAGTGAAGATGATTGTAAAAATGGGTTTATTCTGGATGGGTTCCCAAGAACAGTAGCTCAGGCCGAGGCACTGGATAATGCAAATGTGAAAATTGACAAAGTTATTGACATTGAAGTTGATGATGATGTCATATATCAAAGATTGTCTGGACGTCGTGTTTGCAAAGATTGCAGCAAAAATTATAACGTCAATAATGTTGGCACAAAGCCAAAAGTTGACGGGGTATGCGATAAATGTGCAGGCACCCTTATTCAGCGGGCGGATGACAAATTAGAAACAGTTAAAGAGAGAATTAGAATTTACAATGAACAGACTAGGGTTTTGAAGTCTTATTATGACAAACAAAACAAAAGATTTGTGATAGTAGGCAAAGAACCACTTGAAGCAGTTACTGAAGAAATAATTAAAGCAATTGAGGCATAAAATGATAGTATTAAAATCTGATCATGAATTATCTTTAATGAAAGAATCAGGAAAAATTGCTGCAAGAGTACTCAAGCTGGCGGGGGAGTCCGTAGAACCCGGCGTTACAACTTTGGAGATTGATGAAATCATTGCAAAATATATTAAATCTCAGGGTGCAACGTCATCATCGCTGAACTATGGCGGATTCCCTGCGAACAGCTGTATATCTGTTAATAATGTTGTCATTCACGGCATACCGAGCAAGAATTGTGTTCTGAAAAGCGGCGATATTGTGAGTATTGATATGCCGGTCAAATTTAATGGCTTTCATGTGGATAATGCGTACACGTTCCCCTGCGGGGACATCAGCAAAGAGGCGCAAAATCTGTTAGATGCTACAAAAGAAAGTCTTTATGAGGCCATCAATATTGCAAAAATCGGCAATAGAATCGGCGATATCGGACACACAGTTCAGAGGTATGCAGAAGCGCGTGGTTACTCGGTGGTACGAAAGTTTGTCGGTCATGGAGTAGGCGCAGCGTTGCACGAAGACCCGGCAGTTCCGAATTTTGGAAAACCCGGCAGAGGGCAAAGACTTTTAAATGGTATGACGCTGGCAATCGAACCAATGGTTAATCAAGGCACAAGCGACGTTAAGGTTCTGGAAGACAAATGGACAACGGTCACGACGGACGGAAAATTATCAGCCCATTTTGAGCATACTATTGCAATAACGGAAGACGGGCCAGTAATTCTTTCGTTGCCGGATTAATTAAGGGGGTCCCCAACCAACAAAGTTGGGAAGGGGAGAAGGACGAACCGGGCAGCGTCAGGATATTTGCGAATGCAAATTCAAAGCGGAGCGAGTGAGGACGTTATGGAGATAAAAAAAGGAACAGTAGTCAGGTCACTTGCAGGGCATGACAGTGGTGATTTTCAAATCATTATGGATTTTGATGCAAACTCCGCCACAGTATGCGATGGCAAACATCGTCCGCTGGAAAGACCTAAACGCAAAAAGCTCAAGCATTTGAGCATCACAAAAACCATTGTTGACTCAGAGCAGCTGCAAACGAATAAGTCCATACGCAAAGTGCTTCGGCCGTTTATCGAAGCTGCAGAAAATACAACTCCGAAAAGGCGCAGGTGATTGACTGTGCAAGGGTTGTGTGGTATAATTAATCTTTTGCAGCCAAGTTGAAAAAGTTCTGATTTATTGCTTTTTTCAATTTGATAAGGCCAGAACGATAACGCATTTTATTTTCAATTTAAAAGGTAGGTGACGCGGGCGAGTATGCCCCTAAACTATGTCTAAAGATGACGCTATTGAACTCGAAGGCAAAGTTGTTGATATTTTGCCAAACGCAATGTTTAAAGTTGAATTGCCAAACGGTAAGGTGATTTTGGCGCACATCTCCGGCAAACTCAGGATGAACTACATAAAGATTTTGCAAGGAGATATTGTTACGGTTGAGATTTCGCCGTATGATTTAACCCGAGGCCGCATTACATGGCGGTCTAAAGGCGGGAAAATGGGCGCCAGACCGGGAGTAGATTCCGCAAGTAAGCCGTTAGCTGCGCAGGAACCGGAAAATAAATCGGAAGTTAATCAGGAGTCCGATAAGGAGGCGAATGAAAATGAAGGTTAGGCCTTCGGTCAAGAAAATGTGTGATAAATGTAAAATAATCAAAAGGTACGGAAGAATCAGGGTGATTTGCATCAACCCGAAACACAAGCAAAGACAGGGATAATAAAATTAAATTTTGGAGGTGTAATACATGGCGCGTATATCAGGCGTGGACTTGCCAAGAGATAAAAGAATAGAGGTAGGTCTTACTTATATTTTTGGAATAGGCCCGACAACAGCCACAAAAATAATAGCTGAAACGGGAGTGAATCCTGATACAAGAGTCAGGGACTTAACTGAAGACGATGTTGCAAAGTTAAGAGCCTGCATAGATAAAAAATGTAAGGTTGAGGGTGACCTTAGAAGCGACATAGCATTTAATATTAAAAGATTAATCGAAGTTGGTTGTTATAGAGGAATCAGGCACAGAAGAGGTTTGCCGGTCAGAGGG
This sequence comes from uncultured Eubacteriales bacterium, assembly GCA_964370325.1. Taxonomy (GTDB): domain Bacteria; phylum Bacillota; class Clostridia; order Oscillospirales; family Acutalibacteraceae; genus UMGS1491. The sequence continues at coordinate 6,821 of CAYJIV010000025.1, read as the reverse complement.
CAAAGGTCCAAAACCAATGCAAGAACCAGAAAAGGCCCGAAAAAGACTATGGCAAACAAAAAAGGTTAAAGGTGAAGGAGGAATAATTTAATGGCAGTACAGGCAAGTAGCAAAAAAGCTACTACCCGCAAGCGCCGCAACAGGAAAAATATTGAGCGTGGAGCAGCGCATATAAAATCTACATTTAACAATACTATCGTAACTATTTCAGATACAGAAGGAAACGTAATATCATGGGCAAGTTCAGGCGGACTTGGTTTTAAGGGTTCAAGAAAATCTACTCCGTTCGCAGCACAGACAGCGTCTGAATCTGCAGCAAAAACAGCAATGGAACACGGTATGAAATCCGTGGAAGTTTTCGTAAAAGGTCCGGGGTCGGGACGCGAAGCTGCAATTCGTGCGCTTCAATCGGCAGGACTGGAAGTCACCATGATTAAAGATGTTACCCCAATCCCGCACAACGGCTGCCGTCCGCCGAAAAGAAGACGCGTTTAATATTGATAAATTCAGGAGGTGTAAGTTAATTTTATGGCAAGATATACAGGAGCTGTGTGCAGATTATGCCGCAGAGAAGGTCAAAAACTATTCTTAAAAGGTGAAAGATGTTATACAAATAAATGCGCTTTCAGCCGTAGGTCTTATGTGCCCGGACAGCATGGGCAAGGACGTAAGAAAGCATCAGAATACGGTTTGCAATTACGCGCAAAGCAAAAAGCAAGACGTTATTACGGCGTGCTTGAGAATCAATTCAGGCACTATTATGAAATGGCTGCTTCCATGAAGGAGGGTAAAAAAGGCGAAAACTTACTCGCGATTTTGGAATCCCGCTTGGATAACGTTGTTTATCGTGCAGGCTGGGCCAATTCAAGAGCTGAAGCTCGTCAGCTTATCGTGCACAGACATTTCAGCGTAAATGGCATGAGAGTGAACATTCCGTCTTTCTTGGTTAAAGTCGGAGATGTTATTTCCATAAACGAAAAATCCCGCAGCAGTGCGAAATTTAAAGGAATCATCGAAAAAAATAGCTCGCGTATGATTCCAAAATGGCTTGAAGTTAATAACGAAGCATTTGAAGCGAAGAAAACTGCGCAGCCAATGCGTGAGGATATTGACCTGGAAGTTGAAGAAACGCTTATCGTCGAATTGTACTCCAAATAACGTTTAAAGTTTAGTAGTTATGAATGTAATTTTTTAAAATATCGAGGAGGATTTGATGATTGAAATACAAAAGCCTCGGATTGCCGTCGAAGCAGTTTCCGAGGATCAAAGTTATGGTAAGTTTATAGTTGAGCCGCTTGAAAGAGGGTTCGGGAACACTTTGGGCAACAGTTTGCGTAGAATTTTGCTATCTTCATTGCCGGGTGTGGCAGTGAGTTCAATTAAAATTGACGGCGTTTTGCACGAATTTTCAACTATTCCGGGTGTCAAAGAGGACGTAACGGAAATAGTTCTTAACATGAAGAATCTTATAGCAAAACTTAATGACGAAGGTCCGAAAACAGTGACGATTAACGCACATGGGCCATGTCAGGTGACTGCCGGAATGATTGAACATGACAGCGAAGTTGAAATTTTGAATCCGGACTGCCACATTGCGGAACTTGGCGCAGATTCTGAACTTCATATGGAAATCGTTCTTGACAAAGGCAGAGGTTACATATCTGCTGAACGTAACAAGGCAAGCATGACAAATAGCGTAATCGGTGTGTTACCGATAGATTCGATTTATACGCCGGTTATTAAAGCGAATTATTCTGTTGAAAACACGCGTGTCGGACAAATAACAGACTTTGATAAACTTTCATTGGAAGTCTGGACTAACGGCGTAGTTACAGCGGAAGAAGCGGTTTCACTTGGTGCAAAAATAGTAATTGAGCATCTGAATTTATTTCTAGGGCTTTCAGAAGTTGCTGAACAACCGAGTATGTTAGTTGAAAAAGCAGATACAGCTACAATTAAAAACTTGGATATAACAATCGATGAACTTGAGCTTTCTGTAAGGTCTTACAATTGCTTGAAGCGTGCCGGAATTAATACAGTTCAAGATTTAATCAGCAGAACTGAGGACGACATGATTAAGGTTCGTAACTTAGGGAGCAAATCGTTGGATGAAGTTTTGGAACGGCTTGAAGCTTTAGGACTTAACTTAAAGAAATCAGATGAATAAATAAAATTTTCGAAAAAAATCAAGGGAGGTATAAAGATGCCCGGAAGAAGAAAACTCGGTAGAGCAACGGCTCACCGGCTTGCAATGCTAAGAGCATTGGTCACATTTCTTTTGGAAAAAGGTAGGATAGAGACTACGGTGCAAAGGGCTAAAGAGGTGCGTTCTTTAGCTGAAAAGATGATAACCATAGCGAAAATAAACAGCTTGCACAATAAGCGTATGGTTCTTTCTTTTATAACAAAAGAAGATGTTGCGAAAAATCTTTTTGAGAAAATTGCACCGAAATATGCAGATAAAAACGGTGGATATACAAGAATCATGAAATTAGGGCCGCGCCGCGGTGACGCCGCTGAAATGGCTATTATAGAACTTGTGTAAGTAACAAAAAGGGGGGCAAACTTGGCAGATGGATAGTATGTTGTTTGTGGCAATAGGATCCTTAATTGCGTTATGTTTTTCATGTTTCCTTTTTAATAAAGTAAGGAACTATCCCGAAGGCACTGAAAAGATGATAAAAATTGGAACAGCTATTCGCAAAGGTGCCAACGCGTACCTTAAACGGCAATATATGGGCGTTGGAATATTTTTTGCCATCGTTTTTGTTATACTTTTCGTGCTTTCAACGCTTGGATATCTCAAAAATTATTTTGTGCCATATGCATTTGTGACAGGCGGATTTTTCTCCGCACTGGCAGGTTACATAGGCATGACAACGGCGACCATGGCTAATAACCGTACGGCTTTTGCTGCGCAAAAAAGTTTGAATAAAGGCTTGCGTGTAGCGTTTTCCGCTGGTTCAGTTATGGGTTTTGTAGTTGTTGGACTGGGTTTGCTGGATTTATCTTTATGGTACTTTTTTCTGAAATTTTGGTACACAAATATTGATATAGTACAATCTGAAGCGCTAATGATTCAAAATATCACATCGAATATGCTGATGTTTGGAATTGGTGCTTCTTGTATGGCGTTGTTTGCGAGAGTCGGCGGCGGAATTTTCACCAAAGCGGCTGATGTTGGTGCGGATTTAGTTGGCAAAATAGAGGTTGGGATTCCGGAAGATGACCCAAGAAATCCGGCGGTTATTGCTGATAATGTTGGAGATAATGTCGGTGACGTAGCCGGCATGGGCGCGGACCTTTATGATTCTTATGTCAGTGCAATTATATCCACATGCGCATTAGCGGTTGGTGCGGGTATGGGAATTAAAGGCGTGATTGTTCCGATGCTTTTAGTCGCGTTTGGAGTTATCGCCTCAATTATCGGTACGTTTTTTGTCAGGACGAAAGAACAAGCGAACCAAAAAACACTTTTGAAATCACTGCGCACGGGTACATATATCAGCGCAATATTGATTGCAATAACTTCATTTTTTGTTATCAAAATGTTGTTGCCGAATACTCAGGGCGTGTTCTGTTCCGTAATTGCCGGGCTTATTGCAGGCGTATTGATTGGTTTCACAACGGAGTACTTCACTTCGGATACATATAAACCCGTAAGAAACCTTGCAAAAACATCCGAAACGGGCTCTGCAACAGTAATAATCGGCGGACTTTCTCTTGGTATGATGTCTACTGTCTGGTCGGTGTTAATTGTCGGTGCTGCGGTAATGGTGAGCTTTTTTGCCTGCGGCGGAAGCGTTGCCAATGTACTTAGTTTCAACAAGGGCCTTTATGGTATAGGAGTTGCAGCTGTCGGAATGCTTTCCACGCTTGGAATAACTCTCGCAACTGATGCATATGGGCCGATTGCAGATAATGCAGGCGGAATTGCAGAAATGGCAGAGCTTGGGGAAGAAGTGCGCACAAGAACCGATGCACTGGATTCACTTGGCAATACAACCGCGGCTACGGGGAAGGGCTTCGCGATTG
>CAYJIV010000025.1:0-2776 GCA_964370325.1 uncultured Eubacteriales bacterium | reverse complement strand
TGGCTCTGCAGCACTCACTGCGCTGGCACTTATTGCGGCTTACATAGTTGAAATTCGCAATCTTGCGCCAAAATTAGTTCTCAATTTAAGCGTGACGAATCCTCCCGTTTTGGTGGGATTATTCATAGGTGCTATGTTGCCGTTCCTTTTTGCGGCATTGACCATGGACGCTGTTGGTAAGGCAGCTCAAAGTATTGTGCGGGAAGTCAGACGGCAGTTCAGAGAAATAACCGGTCTTATGGAAGGCAAGGCCGAACCGGATTATGCATCCTGCGTGGATTTGTGTACGCGCTCGTCACAAAGGCTGATGCTTGCACCTGCGATTGTTGCGGTATTATTTCCAATCGCCGTTGGGTTTATTTTAGGCGTAAACGGTGTATCCGGATTTTTGGCCGGTACGACGGTAATGGGCTTTGTATTATCAGTGATGATGTCCAATGCCGGTGGGGCGTGGGATAATGCCAAGAAGCATATCGAGGCAGGAAATCTTGGCGGAAAAGGTTCTGATTGCCATAAAGCAGCAGTTGTGGGGGACACCGTTGGCGATCCATTTAAAGATACCTCCGGGCCGGCCATAAATATTTTGATAAAACTTACCTCAATGGTGGCAATAGTGTTTGCTGGACTGACGTTAGCGTTCCATTGGTTTTAAATAAATCTTTGTTTTCTCGATGCTCTATCTGTAGTTTTTACTATAGATAGAGCTCTTTAATTGTAATTTAATAAAAAATTAAACAAATGCTACTTATGCAAATTGTTTATTAGTGATATAATTTTGGTGTATTTCGAAAGCATTACAGGTTATATGCTTAAAAAATAAAAATATTCATTAATATTTAATTTTGTAAGGAGAGATTACTATGAATGCAGAAAAAGTTTTAGAGTTACTTAAAAGTGAAGAATTTTTATTGAAATTAGAAGATACCAATTCAAATGAAGAAGCGCAAAAACTTTTCGCCGCTGAAGGTGTTACGCTAGAAATGGACAAAGTACAAGATATCCGTGAAGCACTAACTAGTGTTTTGGAAGATCCAAAAGAAATTTCAGAAGAGGATCTTGAAAATGTTTCAGGTGGCGGAGCATTAAAAACAGCTTTGCGAGCAGTAATGATAGTGACGTTGGCCTATGGAACATATCATATTTATGATAAAATCAAAGGAAGAGGCGGATTTAGAGAAGGGATCGAAAATGCTGGAGGCCAAGTTCAGCGCTGGGTTTTAAAAGCTGAAAATAAGCTTGTTGATCTTATTGTTAAGCCTGCGGTGGCGCAGAGCGTGTAAGCGTTCTGGTTTGTATGGAAGTACTGGCAATTTTTAAAAGTTTAATTATATCTGCTTTACTGTTTCAACTTGTTGCAAGTGAAGCAATTTTTCAAATCGAAAGGAAATGTAAGAGTTATGGATGAACAGAAAAATGCAGAAAAAATAATGGAATTAATTAAAAACAAAAATTTTTTGCTTAAGTTAAGCGAAGTTAAAACGGATGAAGAAGCAATGCAGCTTTTTGCTAATAATAATGCTGAAGTTAATGATGAACAAATAAAAACTATTATCAGTGCTTTAAAGGGTGCCATGGAAGAAAACAAAAAATTAGCTGATAAAGAACTTGAAAAAGTTTCAGGCGGCGGTTTTTTTACAGTTAAACAAGCACTTGCTCTTACTATGGGGATTACGTTGATAGCTGGTACAGCTTATATGGCTGATGATGTTTACAAAAAATATCAACAGGAAGAGAACAGCCCGCTTAGCGGTAGTGGTCTTACGGGTAAATCGGCCACAAGAAAGTTGGAAGAACATAAAGGATTATCAATACCATCGACTGTAAGTTATGCAATAGTAGATTGGATTCGCGAAAAATGAATAATTCGAATTTTCCTTTACAAACTTTTTAATAAATGCTACAATAACACCTGTATGTACCCCCTTTCTTGGAATTGGAATGAGTGTAAATGTATTATTCTGGGATTGCTGCAAAATTATTTTGCAAATTGGGTAAATTATTTTAAGAGGTGTTATTTTTATGTCAAACTCAGTAATGACAAAAGAAACTAAGAAACAAGTGATCAGTGAAAACGCAAGAAGTGAGCATGATACAGGCTCTGCAGAGGTGCAAATTGCCCTTCTAACAACCAGAATAAATTATTTGACAGGGCATCTTAAAATTCACAGAAAAGATTTTCATTCACGCATGGGCTTATTTAAAATGATAGGTAGAAGAAGACGTTTACTTAATTATTTAATGAAAATTGACATTGAAAGATACAGAGCAATAATTAGCAAATTGGGAATTCGTAAATAACTGTTACTAAAACAAAACCCCGGAAAGCTTGGGCTTTTTGGGGTTGTTAAATTATACGAAAATTTGTGGGAGGACAATAAATGTTCGAAAATTACAGGGTATTTAAAACCGAGCTTGCAGGCAGAAGTTTAGTAGTTGAGACAGGGAAATTGGCGCAGCTTGCAAACGGTTCGTGCTTAATAAGATACGGTGATACTACGGTTAGCGTAGCGGTAACCGCGTCTAGTAAACCACGAGAGGGTATAGATTTCTTCCCGTTGGCAGTAGATTTTGAAGAACGGCTATATGCTGTCGGTAAGATTCCGGGTTCATTTTCAAAAAGAGAAGGAAGACCTTCCGAAAAAGCGGTGCTTGCGTCCAGGGTTATAGATAGACCTATTAGGCCACTGTTTCCGAAAGACATGCGTAATGATGTAACAGTTGTTGGTACGGTTATGTCTGTAGATGAAGACTGCTCACCTGAAATTGCTGCAATGAT
>CAYJIV010000024.1:9903-10602 GCA_964370325.1 uncultured Eubacteriales bacterium | reverse complement strand
CTGCTTGACATTTGAACTTCATCTTCTGAAAGAATCAACTGCGGCGCTTCATTAATCACACTATCATTTTTCCTGTGATCTGAAGCAGCATCCCACACTGAAGCTCTTACCATCATATTAGGGTCAGGTGGAACCGTTTCGTCAAACGGGTCTGGATCTTGCATCACCACGGGCCAGATAAGACCATCATAGCTCTTTAAATCTTGAACTTTGGGATTTTTATTTACAAAACTCACAGCCACCGCAAACCCAATCATAGCTACCGACAAAAGAACTACCGCGATAAATATTTGTAAAACTTGCTTGAATACAGTTTTAAAATTTTTGTATTTATAAGAACCGCCCTTCTTGTCAGAAACAACGTCATACGAATTGTCTTCGTTCTGAACACCTTTTAAATGGCATTCATCAGCACATACAGTCTGCTCGCAACCATTGCCGGCTGCGCTTGCGTCTTCAGTTCGCCTCTCGTCATAATTTATTGCATAAATTAAACCATCTGGTTTTTTATAATATTCACTCATTTTATTTAACATCAGAAGAATCTACGATTTTTCTGACACTCCTCTCCGTCATAATTTTAGTAAATACTATGTCCTTAAATATAAAATTATCACAGACGAGTAGTTGTTTTTTGTCAAAAAATGAAGTCAAAAAAACACCCCGGTTTTTTCGGGGTGTTTTTGGCGTTGGAAATCA
>CAYJIV010000024.1:5887-9884 GCA_964370325.1 uncultured Eubacteriales bacterium | reverse complement strand
TGTTGTTCCTTAACTCAAACTATAAATCACGTAACCGAGCAAAACCACCATAAATCCTGTTGCCAATATTGCTACTAGGTCTCTTCTTCCACTTAGTTCCAATTGTCTCCGTTTTTCTGCCAGTTCTTCGATTCTTTTTTTCTCTTGGTCCCTAATTTTTCCAATGCTTTCATCTAGTTTTTCTAGTTTCCCGCTCTCCTTTAATTTATTCAATATTTCATAAACTAACATTAAGGGACGGTCCTTAATCTGCTCCATCAGCCTGTATATTTCGACGCCTTGTTCGTCTGGATGCAATTCCGCTATGTGTTCTAATTCTCCCGGCATTTTAGCGTCAACACATGCTAATATTTCGTCTATCATTTCTAGCACTAACTTTAATTCCTCTGGCTCTATTGGGCCACCTTCTTGTATTGCTTTTGTCACCTTTTCATGTAAGCGTAGTCGTAAATTTTCCGGAACAAGCGCAGAACCAGTATTAACCATCGGAACATACAACAACATTGCCAAACTAAAGCACAAAACCTTCTTAAATGTTTTCATAAATACTTCTCCTATAAATCCATTTTACCTCAACGGTATTTTAACATACATGGTTCAAAAAATTAAGCGAAAATAAAAAACATCCTGAAAATACCCCAAGATGTTTTTATAAAAATTAAAATATGTCGTCACATATAAATCCTACAACTGCACCAATGCCGGCACCAACTATCGCTCCCAATACCGTTCCGCTCACACCACTTCTAATTACCATGCTTTGCATACTGAGACGGCTATTCAAATCACTTTCGGCAATCTGTGCCAGTATTTTCATATCTTTTCTCCCATTGGCAAATTGCGCTTCTTTTTTTAGATCTTGTATGATATAGAATTTATCACGGCCAAAGGAAGGCGCATAATCATATTAGACTATACCGCCGCAAAAACCACCAAGTATCGCACCCGCTGCCGCGCCTATTTTAGCATACATCTCCACACGGGACTGCGCTTTTTTCTTAATAAAGTTCACTTTAACTTGTGTCGACTCATTCGCTTCAACAGTTTCAACTTCAACTTCAACAGGTTTGGTTTCTATTTGTATTAATTCTTTATCTTCAATGTCTTCAACAGATTCAGTTGCAGAACCAGTATTAACCATCGGAACATACAACAACATTGCCAAACCAAAGCACAAAATTTTCTTAAACAGTTTCATAAAATCTCTCCTAAAAATATAATTATAACAAAACAGCTGTTTGTATTCTAATACATTCTTCAAAAAAGTCAATTGTTTTTTTGTTGAGTTTATTCCACTGTTTCGTCAACGGATTCTTCACCATTATCCATTTCTTCTTCATGCGGCATGCGAGCCACAGCCACAACTTTGCTACCCTTTGTTGCGCGCATCAACGTCACCCCTTTAGATGGCCTTGCACACTGGCGGATAGAACTTGCCTGAATCCTAATAATTATGCCACTGTCTGAAATTATAATAACATCTTCATCCATACTAACGCTATTGAGCGCCGCCACTTCACCATATTTTTTCACGTGATAGTTCGTAACACCCTGCCCACCTCTGGATTGTAATCTATAATCATCCGCACTTGAAAGTCGCCCATACCCAGTTTCAGAAACAGTTAAAATCATTTCGTCCGGCTTGACAATTACCATTCCCTCAACAGTATCTTTAGACTGAAGCCTCATAGCACGAACGCCCCTGGCCGTGCGTCTAACAGACCTTACATCCGTTTCTTTAAATCTAATAGCCTTACCTTTTTTCGTTGCAATAATCATTTCCTGCTTACCATCAGTTAAACGAACCCAGGTAAGTGCATCACCGTCATCGAGTTCAAGCGCTATTAATCCGCCTTTACGTGCAGTGTCAAACGCTTTAAGCTTGGTCCGCTTGATAACACCATGCTTAGTTACCATTATAAGATATTTATCCTCTTCAAATTCGGGCACACGTATCATCGACGTTACTCTTTCGTCACCTGTAACGGGCAGCAAATTGGCTATATTCATGCCTTTCGAGGTTCTTGATCCTTCGGAAATTTCATAGCATTTTAATCTATAAACTCTGCCGAAATTCGTAAAGAACAACACGTAATCATGCGTGTTAATTACAAACATTTCACTTGCAACATCCTCGTCACGGCGTGTCATTCCGGCAACGCCCCGCCCCCCGCGCTTCTGTAATTTGTAGCTATCCGGATCTTGTCTTTTAATATACCCAAGCTGAGTCATTGTTAAAACGCACTCTTCTTTTGGAATCAAATCTTCAATGTCAACTTCTCCGCTGACAGACATAATCTCGGTGCGCCTTTCGTCACCAAACTGATTTTTAACTTCCAGCGCTTCTTCTTTAACAATAGTCAATCTGCGAATTTCACTTGTTAAAATATCTTTAAAGTCAGCAATTTTTTCCGCTAACGCCAACAGCTCTTGTTCAATTTTGTCTCTTTCTAATCCAGTTAATCTTCCAAGTGGCATTTGTACGATCGCTTGCGTTTGGATATCACTTAAACCAAATCTTTCAGAGAGGCGCTCCTTCCCTTCCGGAATTGACTTTGAAGACCTTAAAATTGCGATAACTTCATCAATAAAATCAAGCGCAATTTTGAGCCCTTCCAGAACATGCGCACGCTCTTCAGCTTTTTTTAGTTCAAAGGTTGTTCTTCTTGTTACGACTTCAACCTGAAATTTTATATAGTGTTCTAACATTTCTTTGAGATTTAAAATTTTTGGTTCCCCGTTCACAATCGCAAGCATTATCACGCCGAACGTGGTTTGTAACTGCGAAAACGAATATAGTTGATTCAAAACCACTTGTGGGGAAGCGTCTCTTTTAAGGTCAATTTCAATATGCATGCCATTTCTGTCGGAAAAATCGTCCACATTAGAAATCCCGTCAATGCGTTTGTCTTTTACCATTTCGACAATGTTTTCAATAAGCCGTGCCCTGTTGACTTGATACGGCAACTCGGTAACAACTATTTTGAATCTGTTTTTATCCTCCACAATTTCTGCTCTAGCGCGAACGGTTACCTTTCCTCTGCCGGTTGTGTATGCAGCTTTGATTCCACTTCTGCCCATAATCATTGCACCAGTAGGAAAATCCGGCCCATGGACATGTTCCATAAGTTCGGACACTTCAACTGCAGGGTTGTCAATCAGACAACACATAGCATTAATAACTTCATTCATATTATGCGGAGGAATATTTGTTGCCATGCCAACGGCGATGCCCATAGAGCCATTAACAAGTAAGTTTGGATAACGTGAAGGTAAAACAGATGGTTGCTGAAGTCTGTCATCATAATTGGGCTCGAAATCAACGGTTTCTTTTTCTATATCTGTCAACATTCGGACTGCAATTTTGCTCATCTTAGCTTCCGTATACCTGTAGGCTGCAGGTGGATCTCCGTCAATTGAACCAAAGTTTCCGTGGCCATCCACTAATGTATATCTCATAGAGAAATCTTGCGCCAGTCGTACAAGAGCATCATATACAGAAGAGTCACCGTGCGGGTGATATCTTCCCAATACAGCACCAACTGTGTCTGCACACTTTCTGTATGCTTTTTCCGGAGTTAATCCGTTTTCAAAAAGAGTATAAAGAATTCGCCGGTGTACAGGTTTCAATCCATCTCGCACGTCTGGCAAAGCACGTTGCACAATTACTGACATTGAATACTGCATAAATGACTCTTTCATCTCTTTTTCAATGTCAACATCTATCACACCCGGCACTATTTCTTTACTTTCATCTTGTCCATCCATTAAAAAATGTTACTCCTTTTTCATCAATTAACAATTTTCATTTTTTTTGCAAAACAAATTTTTCTTTTTTATTCCATCCTGACCAAAAAGCAGCGGCGAACGTAAGTGAATCACGCCCTAATTTGGTCTTTATTCTTTGGGTTTGTTTATTTATTTATTTAGAGAAAGTGAATATTAAATTTTTGCTTTTTGAGAAAACAAATTTGCTAATTCTTATATATTGGCTTTG
>CAYJIV010000024.1:0-5877 GCA_964370325.1 uncultured Eubacteriales bacterium | reverse complement strand
CTGTACATCCGCCAAAAACTCCGGCTCTATTGCTCGAGTTGGAATTATAAGTTTTATTTCCTCTTTTTTAAAAAGTAAAATCAATTTGCCATAATCTTCGCTCTCGCACGACCCATCTAGCGGTATTTCTTCTTTGTAATTTACATGCTGCACTTCAATTTTATCTGGGAAAATCTCAACTGAAACCGCATCTTTTTCAAACATTTCCCTCACAAGCTGTTTGCCTTTTAAAAACGGAACCGCCCAGATAAGAAAAACAGCCAAAACGGGAAATCCCACCAGCCATAAATAATACTCATTATGCATAAAAAAGCTAAGTGCAACCATTGCTAAAAAAATAACACTTTGTACAATCGTATGTTTTTGTTGTGTGCGTCTGTTTTTTTTGTAAAATTCCGTATGTTTAATAAATTCCTGCACTTCAGAAGCGCGCAGAGTATATTTTATTTTTATGCCTGTTGTTTCCTCTTCATATTCTTCAGCTTCGTCATCTAAAACAATTTCGGCTTCAGAACCATCCCACGTTTCAGACTCGTCAGCATTTTCGTCGATTTCTGTTTTTTCTTTTTTCTTTTCTTTTGGCAACGGAGCAGCTTCAACCGCTTGAACCTCAAACGCGGCTTTCTTGTTTGTGGCAAACTCAACAACAGGTAGCTCTTCTGTTGAAAAGACCTCTTTGTTCGGACTTGTTCTGGTATGTTTGAAATATTCATGCGTTTCAGATTTGCTTGTTCCCGTTACAGAGCGTTTGACTTTCACCCCTGTGCTTTCTTCTTCAAAATCGCCAGTTTTTTCGTTTTGAATAACTTTTATATCGGACTCATTTATAACCGTTGGTTCCTGAATCCCCTTGTTTTGGTTGGACGACCGCTTGTCACTTCCCTCTTCCCCGGGAGGGTATGTATCATTGTTTTCCATTTTTTCTCCTCTGTAAATCAATTTTTATATTATAATATCATTAGATTTTTTGAATTTAGATAAGAACTTTGCACCTCCTTGAAAAACTATTATTTAAATTATACACACGTTAAAACAAAAAACAATCAAAAAATCTTTTATACAAAATATAAAGGTGTTCCTAGTTATATTCCTTATACATCCAAATTTTGAACATATTTCGCGTTTTTTTCAATAAATTCACGGCGCGGCTCAACTTTATCTCCCATTAAAATCGTGAAGGTTTCATCTGCAGCCGCTGCGTCCTCCAGCGTAACTTTAAACATTGTGCGCGTTTCAGGATTCATGGTTGTATCCCATAATTGTTCGGCGTCCATTTCGCCAAGACCTTTATATCTCTGAATATCTGCCCCTCCGCCAAGTTCCGTAAGTTTGGCATCTCTTTCTGCGTCTGTATATGCATAATGGTGTTTCTTGCTTTTGGTAATCCTATAAAGCGGAGGGTTGGCAATGTAAATATGTCCGTTTTCAATAACGGGCTTCATAAACCTAAAGAAAAAGGTCAGCAACAGTGTACGAATATGCGAACCATCAACGTCGGCGTCCGCCATAAGAATAATTTTTCCATAACGAAGCTTTTCGAGGTTGAAGTCGTCCCCAATCCCACACCCCAAAGCAGTTATAAGCGGAATTATCGTACTTTCACGCGCACCTTGGCCACTCAAAACTTTATCCAGCCTTGCTTTTTCAACATTCAACACTTTACCCCTGAGAGGTAATATTGCTTGAATACGAGGATCACGGCCGCCTTTCGCAGAGCCTCCTGCTGAAATCCCCTCCACTAAATATAATTCCGTTTCTTCTTTGTTTTTTGATTTGCAATCTGCCAGTTTCCCTGGCAAAGCAGCGGATTCCATTACGGTTTTGCGACGAACTAAATCCCTGGCTTTCTTAGCGGCGTCTCGCGCTCTCGCAGCAGAAAGAGCTTTATCCAAAATTGCTTTTGCGTCGGCTGGATTTTCTTCCAGATATTCCATTAATTTTTCCGCAACAAGACCATCTATTAATGTGCGAATTTCTGTGTTGCCAAGTCTCGTTTTTGTTTGCCCTTCAAACTGTGCGTTTTGTACTTTTACGCTGATTATCGCGGTTAAGCCTTCGCGAACATCCTCGCCAGAGAAATTCCTGTCCATCTCTTTTAAAACATTAAATTTGCGCGCGTAATCATTCATAACTCGCGTCAACGCACGCTTGAACCCGTCTTCGTGTGTTCCGCCATCAATAGTACGAATATTGTTTGCAAAGGACCAAACCAATTCGTTAAAACTATCGTTGTATTGTAACGCCACCTCTCCACTGGCGACACCGTTCGGTAATTCCATTGAAAAAGTTATAACATCTTTGTGTAAAACTTCAAGCGCTTTTTTCTTGTGAAGATATTCTACAAAACTTGTAATTCCTCCTTCATACATGAATTCTTCAGAAGTCACAGTTTCCCCGTCGCGCTTATCCGAAAGAGTAATATTAAGACCAGCATTTAAAAAAGCCTGTTCACGTAATCTTGTTTGTAAAATTTCGTACTCATATTCTGTTGTTTCCGTGAAAATTTCAGGGTCTGCTTTAAATTTAATAACAGAGCCCTTCTCTGTTGTTTCACCAATAACTTCAAGGTCACTTATAATGTCGCCGCGCTCAAATCGTTGCCTGTAAATGTTTTTTCCGTCTTTTACTTCAACCTCAAGCCACTCGGCAAGAGCATTAACAACAGATGCGCCAACGCCGTGAAGGCCACCTGAAATTTTATAACCACTACCACCAAATTTACCACCGGCATGAAGAACGGTAAAAACCACCGTCACAGCAGGCATCCCCGCGATTGGGTGCATTCCAACCGGAATGCCGCGGCCGTTGTCTGAAACTTTTATAATATTATCGGGCAGAATATCAACTTCTATTTTATCACAATATCCAGCTAGCGCCTCGTCTATTGCGTTGTCTACAATTTCATAGACCAAATGGTGGAGTCCTTTTGGCCCCGTTGTTCCTATGTACATTCCCGGCCGCTTTCTTACGGCCGCCAAGCCTTCCAGAACCTGTATTTCACTGGCCCCATACTTGCCGCCGCTTTGCTTAACGTCACTATCCAAAACAAAAGCCCTCCACTTTTAATAATTCGTTGTTAGTTACTGTATATGTCTGTATCGGTATCTTCCCTGCAGGTTTTTCTCTTGTCTTCTTTTTGCTCAAAAAGGGCATCTTTTTTTTCTCTTTTTATTCGTGCAAATTTTAGGCTTACCATGTACGGTGTTGCTGCATAAAAACCTGCAAACAAAATGTTTATCAAAACGAAACCTAAAACAGAAAACCCCCCACCAAGCATGACGGCTACAGAGAAAACGATTACACTGATTATTTGTACCACCCAAAGGATTTTAAACGCGCGAGATTTAATCAGAACCGCCGCTTTGCCTTTACAAGTAGGGCACGTGTAAAGCGCTTTGTTTTTTACCAAAAAGGCATCAACATACCAAACGCGTGCGCCACAATATGGGCACGTTGGCAAAACAAGCTTATTGAGCATTCCCTTCACCTCTTTTTGCCAGTGTC
The DNA here is from genome assembly GCA_964370325.1 of uncultured Eubacteriales bacterium. GTDB lineage: Bacteria > Bacillota > Clostridia > Oscillospirales > Acutalibacteraceae > UMGS1491. The sequence continues at coordinate 2,373 of CAYJIV010000024.1, read as the reverse complement.
GCCGGTAACAACGGACTTATATAAGTTTTTTCCTTATTGTTTTCCACACAAATAACAAAGGATTTAGGCAAAGTTTTCGTTACCGTTATTATTCTACCCTTTTTTTCTGCGTTTGACAAATAGTTTCTGTTGACTTTAAAAACAGTGAGCTTGTCCATATCAAAAATGCCAATAATGTCTTTTTCGCTAACGACGGTATCACCGCCAAGATTTAAGAACATTCTTTCTCCTTAATAATTTTTCCTTGTTCAACTTTAAAAATTTTACCCTCTTTTATGTTTTTCGCGAGAGATTCATCACAACTTGTTATAAAAACCTGCCAATTTTTAATTTTATTCAACAAATAATTTTGTCTGGAAAGGTCCAGTTCACTCATAACGTCATCTAGCAAAACCACTGGCGCATCTCCTGTTTTTTCCTCCAACATCGCCGCTTCCGCCAACTTTAACGCCAACGCGAAAGATCTTTGCTGCCCCTGCGAACCAAATAGCTTCGTGCTCTTTCCGTCGAGGGAAAACACCAGGTCGTCTTTGTGTGGCCCCGCCGAGGTTGTTCCTGTTTTTATATCGTTTTCCCTTGTTTTTTCAAGTTTTGTTTTTAATGTTTGTGCAATAGTCTCGTTATTGTCTTTTTTTAAAAGGGATGAGCTATAGGTGCTTTCTAGTGTTTCTTTGTTATTTGATATTTCTTCATAAATTTTTTGCGCGTGTTCTTTCAAAAACGAAAGATATTCCAGCCGTTGTTTTATTATCAAAGAACCGCTTGCAGTCAACTTGTCATCCCAAACAGAGAGTGCCTCTACTCTTTCTTTTTTTTGCAAAACTCGTTTTAAAAGTGCGTTTCGGTGCCTCAAAATTTGATTGTATCGGATCAATAGCGCGGTATACGTTGGCTTCAATTGACAAATTGCGGCATCTAAAAATTTCCTGCGGGTTTCTGGGGCACCCTTAATTAAGGACAGCTGCATTGGCGAAAACAAAACGGCTCTAAACTTCCCAATAATATTTGTGGGATAGTTTTGTCGTATACCATTTAAAAAAGCGGCTCTTTTCCCGTCGGCAAAGTAAACGGAAATTTCCTGTTCTCTGTTTTCTAGAAAAAACCTGCCGTCTAACCCGGCGTTAGTTTCTTCAAACCCCACTAAAAACTCATCTTTTACACCGCGAAAGGACCTTGTGCCTGTAAACATCCACAACGCCTCAATAATATTTGTCTTCCCTTGGGCATTTTCGCCGCAAATAAAATTTATCCCCTCGCTAAAGGCAAGTGTGTTTCCTTTAAGATTCCTATAATTGTTGGTTTTCATCTCCAGAATTTTCATGTGCTTTTTGCTTATTCTGCTTTAATTCGTACTGGAAGAACTAAAAACAGGAAAGCCGTTCCCTCTTTTGGCAAAATTTTTATCGGACTTAATGCCCCATTAAAGTGCAGCGCAACTTCATCTGTGTCTGTATTTTTTAGTGCATCTACCATATATTTATTATTAAAAGCAATTTCAAGGTCTTTCTCTCCTGTGCTTTTTGAAGGAACCATATCGCTTGCCTTTCCGATTGTTGTATTACAGGAAAGATGGATACTGTCAGAATCAAGAACACACCGTATAGGACTTTTTAATCGGTCCGTTATAAGAAGAGATACTCTTTCTATACTTTCTGCAAAAGCTTTCGTGTTAATCTGTACTTGCGTGTTGCTTTTTTCCGGAATTGTCGACTTGTAGTCCAAAAAATCGCCTTCCAGAAGTCTTGAAATTACGGTATATTCCCCACTATAAAAAACCACATGCCGTGTTCCCGCAGAAAGGGTTACCGTGCTTTCTTCGTCTTCTGGCAATAATTTTAATATTTCTCTCAGTGTTTTCCCTGGAACCACGAAAGCTAGGTCTGTGTTCTCTTTTACCGCTTCTCGTCTAAGTGCTAAACGGTACCCGTCAACAGAAACAAGCAAAAGTTCTTTGTTTTTAATTTCAAACAACGTTCCTGTATGAATCGGTTTGGCGTCGTTATCTGCAACAGCAAAGACTGTCTGCCGGATCATACTTTTGAGGAGGGCTGCAGGTAATGTTAACGTTCCCGTTTCATCCAACTCCGGTAAAGCCGGAAACTCTTTGGCGTCAAGCGCAAGCAGCTCAAATTCACTGGTTCCGCTTTTTATTTGAACAGTTAGGTTTTCAAGGAGAGAAATCGTAATCTTTTCTTCCGGCATTTTTCTAATTATTTCCGTTAACAAAAATGCATTTAAAACGAGCGCACCTTCTTTTTCAATTTTTGCAGGTAAGTTTGTTTTTATACCAAGCTCTGTATTATAACCACAAAAAGTTAGTATGCTTTCTTTTGCGGAGATGAGAACGCCTTCTAGCGCGGCGATATTGGATTT
>CAYJIV010000023.1:3871-10922 GCA_964370325.1 uncultured Eubacteriales bacterium | reverse complement strand
AAAAATTTAAACAAACATCAAATATGGTTTTTTGAATCATTTATTTTAAGGTTTTGTGGTAAAATAATATTAGTGCATATTAAAAATCAGAAAGGCGATAAACAAATGTTAAACATAGGATGCCATCTTTCCATAGCCTACGGTTTTACGTACATTGCTCAGACTGCACTGACAATTGGAGCTAATACTTTTCAATTTTTCACAAGAAATCCTCGCGGTGGAAGAGCAAAAGCTATAAATGAACAGGACGTAAATTCCTACCTTGAAATTGCAACTCAAAATAATTTTAAAAATATAGTAGCACATGCACCGTATACTTTAAATTTATGTTCTGCGAACCCAAGCATTCGCAAATTTTCGAAAGAAACCCTAATTGATGATCTCTCCAGGACTGAGATTATTCCTAACAGCTATTATAATTTGCACCCTGGCAGCCACACCTGTCAGGGAGCTGACGTTGGAATAATTCAGATTGCAGACGCTATCAATGATGCCTTGAAATCTGACCTCAAAACAACTATACTATTAGAGACTATGGCGGGTAAAGGAAGCGAAATTGGTGGTACATTTGAAGAACTCAAGCGGATTATAGATAAGATAACTTTAAGCGATAAAATAGGAATTTGTCTGGATACATGCCATGTTTTTGATGCTGGGTATGATATAGTTAGTAATCTAGACAGCGTCCTTGAAAATTTTGATAACATAATTGGTATAAATAGATTAAAAGCGGTTCATTTGAATGATAGCAAAAACCCTTGTGGTAGCAAGAAAGACAGGCATGAGAAAATTGGAAAAGGCCATATTGGTTTGGATATTTTTAAAAATATAGTAAATCACCCTGAACTTAAAACTTTACCATTTATTCTTGAAACTCCTCAGGATTCCCTTGAAGGTTACGCTGAAGAAATAAAGCTTTTAAAAAATTTAATCATATAATAAAGAGGTAAAACTTTAAAATGCGCAAACCAAAAAACCTCACACCACCTGAAGATGAAACCAAAATATATGCAGAAAATAATTTAAACGAAATTGTAATTGCTGCGTTATTGCCTTATCTTGAAAAAATAAAAAAAGAAGGCATAAAAAAAAGCATATCTAATTTGCTGCCTGAAGTAGATCTGGATAGCTTCGTGCTAAAAAAAATTAGAAACCAGCTTTCAAAAAGAAGAACAATCGAGCTCGGAAAAGGTCTTGGCAGAGTGGATGTGCAATACAGGCGTAGAGGAATTCAAATTGAACCTATGGGTATTTTGCGATTGTTGGTTAAGCAAATTACAATAACCGATGAGCAAATCATAGCTTCATTTAATAGTATTTTAAATCAAATCGAAAAAAACTATATTGAGGACACCGAGTATATCATCAAAAAAGCTGGGGATATTATTGCGGGGATTTCAAGTATAGAGATTTATAAATCGAAAACTTCAGAAGAAAAGACACTCCGAGATTTAACGCTGCTGATTTTGCTCAATTACTACCAAAAGGCGAAAAAATTACCTGATTGGGCCAAACCAGCGCTTGATAATCTGGGTAATAGCAAATTTATTAAAGAATGGATAAATCTGCTAACAGAGCACGTTTTGATTGTTATTTCAAATATGAGTGATGATATATTTTTGGATTATAAAGTAACGTTCGATTCGATGCTGGTAAGGATATTTCTTAATAAAAAAACAAATCGTGGACAGCTTTCCAGACTTTTTAAAATGTTTAACATTGATCTTGGCAAAATTGATTAAGATTTTTCAAAAAAATATGTCAGTCCCAGTTTTATTAAAGGTGCAGGTGGAATTTTGTGCCAAATTGCAAGCACTTTTTTGAGCGATGTTAATAAAAAATTTGGTGTAAAAATTGTTGGAAATTTCAAAAAACAGTACCCAAAACCATTTGCAATTACAATGACTTTCGGCAAAAATATTTCTTCTGATCGTGTATTTAGATGGTATACATCAGATACGATAAAAGAGGGTTGTATTGAATATGCAACGACTTCCGACTTTGCAAATAGTGTTAAAGTTCAAGCACAATGCGAAAAAGTGCCGAGAGCTACGCCTGTTTTGAATTTGGGCTTGGTTACCAGTTATGAAATAATAAATTTATCAAAATATTCCGCGAAAATTTCAAATTTAATACCCGGAAACACGTATTATTACCGCATTGTTTGTGAAAATAATTGCCACAGTGACGTTTATACATTGCAAATACCAAAACATAAAAATGGGCTTAAGTTCACTGTCTTCGCGGATTCACAGGGTATGATTAAATATGATTATGAAGTGTTTTTAAAAGTACTCAAAAAAGCATTAGAAAATAAATCAAAATCAGATTTTATTGTACATCTAGGCGATTTTGTCGATGATGGCAATAACGAAGAATATTGGAATTGGCTATTGGACTCAAAGTTGTGGTGTGAGAATGTATCTGTGCCGTTGGCAGGTAACCACGAAGTGAGGAAGAATACGTTAATTAGTCGGTCCGGAGTTGAAAATTCTATTTTAGGCCACTTTAATGTTCAAAATTTTCCACTTCAGGACGTTAGCACTGGTGTTTATTATTCTTTTGTATATAATAACGCGACGTTTATAGTCCTCAACACAAACAGCAAAAGCGAGGAAGAGTGTCTTGATAAAGAACAGTACAAATGGGCGTTTAGGACTGCCAAAGAAGCAAAAACAAAATGGAAAATATTACTCACGCATAAAACGCCATATTCGAATGGCCCCCACTATAAGGATTCAGATGTCAAGGCTATTGGCAAGCAAATCATCAATTTAGCATATGAAGCAGAAATTGATTTGGTTCTTGGTGGGCATGACCACGTTTATGCAAGGTCTCCTGTTTTGGCTATGGGTGAAAAATTGCAAATAAATAAAGAAGAAACTGTACATAGAAACATGAAATATAATGCTTTTGTAAATCCAAATGGTACGGTTTTCGTTATTCCAGGGACTTCCGGTGTAAAAAATTACAAACAAAATTTATCTGCAAATGTGCCATCGGAGTCGATGGTGAAGCTTAAATTGCCGGTATATTCAGAAGTTGAGATTACTGAAGATTGCCTTTATTTTAAGGCATACTCATTTGAGTACAAAATCGAAGAAGTGAAAATGATAGATAGTTTTGCTATTAAAAAATTTGTGCAAGATATGGATAAAATTGATAGCAAACATGTTGAAAGTTTGATAAACATTATTCCAGACTGTCCGTGGGTTCTGCATACAGATAAAATAAATGAAGTAATAAAAATGTATAAAACTTTGGAATATACAGAAAAAATAAACGTTAAGAATTACTCTGAATTCTGTGCAATTTCCAGACGAAATCAAAGTTTCCAGAATATTCTGAACGGTGAAATTGTAATTGTTAAAAACAAACGTGAGTTTGCCACTGCTTTGAAGAATCCGAGTGTGGCAACAATTATTACTGACTGCGATGAAATTAAATTTGAAGAACCTTTTATTATTAAAAGAGATATTTGTATTCGTGGCGACGCAAAACTGATATATGTTCAGTTTATGGTTAAAAATAGTTCTATGCTTATTTTGGAGGATAGCATATGCATTGACAATGTACGGAAAATAGGCTCTTTGTTTCCTTCAGTGACTGCTGTTAGATTGTACGAAAATTCTACACTGATCTTGAATGACAAAGCTTCTATTAATTGTGGTTACGGAATTGGAATTAAAGGGCAGGGTATTTATATGTCTGGAAGTGGAAGCAGTGTGTATTTGAATAGTGCTAGCCAAAGTTTTGCATCAAAAGGGTTTGTTTTTGCGTCAAACCCTGAGACTAAAGTCATTGTGAATACAGGTAAATATTGTTCATCCGGTAGAAATTTTGCAATTAATATGAAAGGCATATTAAAAATGAATGGCGGTTTTGTCCGCAATATTAAGTTTGACGAAAACTCAAAAACGATGATTAATGGTGGAGTTATCGGTGAAAAGAATAAATTACAGTATACTGTTCCAGCTGATATTCATGAAACATGAATATTTTCTATTTTAATTAGAAATTTTACAAAAAATTTAGCATAACATTTAATTATGAAATATAAAGGAGATTTTCCTCATGAATTTTAGAAAAATTGCTTCCGTATTAGCTTTGATTTCGGTTTGTTTATTGCCTGCAAATGCTTTTGGCCAAGATAATCAGTCAATTGATTTAGCCGGTAAAGGAATTAGCGCTAGGCTCCATGCTCCAATCGCTAATGAATTGGGGATGAAAACTAATTTTGTTAGAATTTCTGAAGATGGATTAGATTTCTCAAATGAAAATTCAGAACTTTTAATAATCGGAACTTCTCCAGAAAAACACATAAATCATATATTAAATTCTATTGATAAATATGAAAAAATTTTATGTGAAAAACCCGTGGGAATCTCTGCAGATGATTGTGTTCGATTGGAAAAAGCTATCAAAAATTGCAAAACACAAATTAGAGTGAATTATCAGCTTCGGTTTCACCCAAAATTCAAAGAAATATCAGATTTTATAAAACAAAATAGAATTAGGTCTTTAAAAATTTCATATAAATCTGATTTTGGTAGCGCAAAAGCTGCACAGGATTGGAAAAACGATATAAAAACAGGCGGCGGAGTTGTTTATTCTCTCTTACCGCACATAATTGACGCTGTAAATTTTGTGGGTTTGAATATGGATCCAGAATTAATAAGTTGGATTGAAACTACCGATGAAAATAATATTCCTATGCGAAATGTTAGGCTTTGCGTTAATTTGGAAGAAGATGATGAAAAATTCTTTGTTTTGATTGATTTGGATGTTTCAAAAAAATACGATGAATTTACTTTCAGATTTGAAACCGAAGACGGAAATGAAAAAATTTTTGATTTAATTGCAAACAATGAAGTGTTTTCAAAAAACCGTCAGTATGCTAATGGTTATCTGCTTTCAAAAAATGATTATTCTTTTTGGAGAAGATGCTTTAAGGATTTGCTTGAAACATTTTTAAATAATCCAAGTGACTACAGGTTAGCAACAATTGCTGATGCAAAAAAAGTTTTGCTTGTTACTGATGAAATTTTACAAATATTAATCTTGGAGTCTGAAAAAGGAATACAAGTATAAAATTCAAGTGAACCAATTGTCAAAAATCAACTAGAAATATAACTCAATTCAATTCCATTTGAATATTAAACATGGTTTTTTGAACTTATTAAAATCAGGAGAACGCATTTATGCTTAAAAATATTTATCAAAAATATCTCTCAGTGCTCCGGGAGGAATTAATTCCAGCAATGGGTTGCACTGAACCAATTGCAGTAGCTTTGGCTGCGGCAAAAGCAAAAGAAGTGCTTGGCAGTTTCCCACAGGAAATAGCAGTAAATTGTAGCGGAGATATAATCAAAAATGTTAAAGGAGTAATAGTTCCAGGAACCGGAAATATGCGCGGAATTGAAGCGAGTGCAATATTAGGAGCATTGGCGGGTAAACCTGACAATCAATTGGAAGTACTATCCGGAATAAGTGAAGAAGACATAATAAATACGCATGTTCTACTTGGTGAAAATATTTGTACAGTTGGAATTATTCGCAATACCGGTTGTTTACATATTATTGTTACCATGAAAAAAGACTGCGATACTTCTTTGGTTGAGATATTTGGCGCCCACAACAATATTATCCGCATAGAGAAAAACAATGAAATTATTTATGATAGTGGCTTGAAACCGGAAAAAAACACGGAGTTTTTTGATCGAGATTTTGTGAGCATAGAAGGCATTTATGAGTTTGCTAATTCCGTGCAAATTGACGATATCTCTCAGCTGATTGACATGCAGATAGAATATAACACCCATATTGCTGAGGAAGGGATATCTGGGAATTATGGAGCTAATGTAGGGAGTACTATATTACGACGTGGTGAGAACAATGTTTATATACGGGCCAAGGCATTTGCAGCAGCAGCATCAGATGCTCGCATGAGTGGATGTATACTACCTGTGATTATTAATTCTGGAAGCGGTAATCAGGGCGTTGCCGTATCTTTGCCGCTTATTAAATATGCTGAGCATCTTGGTTCTGATAAAGAAAAATTATACCGCGCTTTGGTAATAAGCAATTTGACTGCTATTCATCAGAAAACCGGAATCGGTCGTCTTTCCGCATACTGCGGTGCTGTTAGTGCAGGTGCAGGCTGTGCCGCAGGGATTGTATACCTAAGAGACGGAAATTTACAGGTTATTAATCAAGCAATTATTAATACGCTGGGGAATATTTCAGGTATGGTTTGTGACGGCGCAAAGCCGTCTTGTGCCGCTAAAATCGCAACTTCTGTAGATGCGGCATTAATGGCGGCAGATATGGCTCTTCAAGGAAAAGGATTCTCCGGCGGAGAAGGAATTGTAAAACCTTCGGCAGAAGAAACCGTAAAAGCTATTGGACGCCTGGCAAAATGCGGTATGCGCGAAACTGATATCGAAATTTTGAATATAATGCTGGAAACACCTTAGTAATATTGCTCACTGTTCTTTTAGTTCTTTTATAGTATCTTCTATATTTTTTGAATTGAATATACACGTACCCGCCACACAAATATCAACAGGATGTACTTTGGCGGTTTTTATAGTTTTCAAATTTATTCCGCCGTCAACTTCAATTAAAATACTTCTGTTCTCATTTTTAATTTTTTCATAAAGTACGTCAACTTTGACCATTTGGTCTGCCATGAATTTTTGCCCGCCAAACCCGGGCTCAACAGTCATTACCAATATCAAATCCAATTCTTTGAAATACGGTAAAACAGCGCCTATGTCCGTTGCGGGCTTTAAAGACAATCCCACTTTTATGCCGCACTTTTTTATTTTTTTAATAGTTTCTGAAGTGTTTGAATCAGATTCAACATGAAACGTGATAATATCCGCACCTGCATCCACAAATTCATCTATGTATTTCAACGGTTCGGATATCATCAAGTGAACATCAAAAGGTAAAGAACTGTGACCTCTGAGCGATTTTATAACAGCAGGGCCTAATGAAATGTTCGGCACAAAATGTCCATCCATAACATCCATGTGAATCATGTCTG
>CAYJIV010000023.1:0-3861 GCA_964370325.1 uncultured Eubacteriales bacterium | reverse complement strand
TCCCATTTTCGCAAAATCGCATGCCAGCATTGAAGGCGATATCTTCATTGGCTTCACCTCTTTTGTAAATAATTATACTTCATTATCAATTCTGCTGCAATAACAAAGCTTTCGCACACGCCATATTATATTAGCAGGAGTTGATAAAAATGAAGAAATGTAACAGACATAATATGGGATGTACAGGAAATTTTTTTCTTACCGCTATAATTGGCGGGCTTATTGCCGTTTTGTTTGCATGCGGATTCATTCCGCTTGTTACGGCAGCAATATGGGTTGCCTTCGGCCTTGGGATAATAACACTTGTTTTTTCTTGAAAACTTGAATTTGACATAAAATTAAAATAATGATATAATGCAGCAGTATTTTATTAAATACTCCCATCCTTACTCCGGATGCAACGTCCAGGGTCTTATGTCCAGAAGGAGGTGTAATTAACATGTCAGTTATTGAAAATTCATATGAATTTGTACTGGTTTTATCAAGCAAACTTGGCGAAGAAAAAACTGAAGAAATCACAAAAAAATTTAAAGACTTAATTGAAACAAGCGCAAACCTTACTAACGTCAATAAATGGGGCAAACGTAAGCTCGCTTATCTAATCAACAAAGAATCTGAAGGTGAATATATATTATTCGAATTCACAAGCGGCAGTACGTTTCCTGAAGAACTTGACCGCATAAGTAAAATCACAGACGGTGTTTTAAGGTCCATGATTATCAAAAAAGACGTAAAGGGTGACACAAAATGAATAAAGCGGTTTTATCAGGAAGATTAGCAGCTGACCCTGAACTAAGACATACAAATGGCGATATTGCAGTCACATCTTTTACAATAGCTGTAAAGCGAAGATTTGCTAAATCCGGTGAGGAACGCCAAGTTGATTTTATTGATGTAGTTGCATGGAGACAAACTGCAGAATTAGTATGTAAATACTTTAAAAAAGGTAAGCCAATCGAAGTTTCCGGCTCAATTCAAACTGGAAGTTATCAGGATAAAGATGGAAACAAAAGAAAAACGTTTGAAATAGTTGCTGATGATGTGAGTTTTACAGAATCAGACGGTTTAAATTCCGCTTCATCAGCAGCAAAATCTGAAACTGAAACTACTCAGGCTGCATATTCCAGCGGTAATGACAGCGATTTCCAAACAATTGAATCCGACGATGATTTGCCGTTTTAAAAATCAAACTAAATAATTGTGCTAAAAAAGGAGGCATTAATTTTGTCAGAAAGAGAAAGAAATGATAAATCGGAAAGACGTGACTCCAGAAACAGAAGGAAAATGAAAAGAAAAGTTTGCGCGTTTTGTTCGGATAAAACGTTCACAGGTATAGATTACAAAGAACATTCAAAGTTAAAAAGATTTATATCCGAAAGAGCAAAAATTTTACCTCGCAGAGTCACAGGGACTTGTGCAAAGCATCAAAGAGATATTACTACAGCAATAAAAAGAGCAAGATATTTAGCTTTTCTTCCCTACACAAGTGATTGATTTTATAAATTTAAGATATCCATCAGCTAAGCTGGTGGACATTTTATTTATAATTTTACGTAATTTTTTAAAAAATATAGTCAAATTAGCAAGAATGTGTTATTATACATTTTGTGGCTAAATAATACCAAAATATTTGTATTTTATAAGGGGTCGATTTTTATTATGAAATCAAGAACAAAATGGATTATATCTATTATAGGTATATTAATTCTTGCCGTTGCTGCCACGCTGTTTATTTATGACAGAACCAGCAAAAAAGTGTTTACACAACCAGAATACGTAAAAGAAGTGCTTTATCAAAAGACAAGCTTTGATGATTTAATGGACAACTATTTAGATCAAGTTCAAACTTATGATAGTTCTCGTGAAGCAACTGAGAGGTTACAAAATACTTCTACTAGACTTATCAACTTTGTTTCTGCTTTAGAAGAGAAACTTGGGCCTAAAGTTCCACATGTTTCTAAAAACCACTATGAAAAAATGATATCTGCATATAAAATTTATTTAGAAGCAGTAAGCATTTACCAAAAATCGCTGGCGAAAAATTTGGGCGATGAAAAAGCAGCTTTATTAAACGAAGCTGAAGCTAAATTTTTAGAAGCTCAGCATGCAATAACTACGCTTGATTAAATTAATAACTTGAGTTAATGAGCAAAAGAGAGGATGCACACTTTGCTTTCTGATTTATCTGTTTTCAGAGTGACTTTTTTGAATTTTATATTTATGTTAACTTGGCATATTGTAACTTTGATAATTTGCAGATGCCTAAATACTTCCTATTTCAATCCAAAAAAGCACTTATACAAGCAAAAAAAATGGGAAAAAAACAATAAATTTTACGTTAAGTTTCTTAAAATAAAAAAATGGAAAGATCATTTGCCACAATTTATCAGCAAAAAAGGTTTTTCAAAGAAAGCTCTTGTAAAACAATCTGGACGCAGCAAGGAATATTTAAACAGATTTATCATCGAAACTTGCCGTGCTGAATGGAATCATATGGTATGTTGTTTTTACTTCACGGTTTCCTTTTTTATAAATTCTTTTTTGTATGGTTTGATTTTCTCTTTGGTACCGATAATTTGCAATCTTCCATACATCGCTATCCAACGGTATAATAGAATTAGACTTCAAAAATTAAGAAAATATCAATATTAATAGGAGAAATATTTAATGAGTAAAATTGTTTGGGGAATTTTTATAATTATATTTGGTGTAGGGTTGCTTTGCAGTTTTCTGGGATTATTTGATATGTTCAGTTTGGCAGGATGGTGGACTTTATTTATAATCATTCCTGCTGTTGTGGATCTTTTTTATAAAAAAACAAAACTGGAAGTTTAATACTTATTGCACTGGGAACTGTACTACTTTTAAATCAACAGCATCTGGTAAATTCAGAATTAACGTGGAAAATATTTTTGGCTATGCTCATAGTAATCCTTGGAATTAACATCATTTTCTTTAAGAATAACAAGTGGAATACCGTAATCCCTGAAGAAGTTAAAACCAATAAAGCGAGCTTGGAGCAATACAACGCACTTTTCAGCGGTACTGATAGAATTTACCGTAATGAAAAATTTTCTGGTGCAGATTTGTCCGCAGTTTTCGGAGGAATCAAACTTGACCTTAGCAGCGCAATAATAGAAAATGACGTTAGAATAAATGGGTTCGCGCTGTTTGCAGGTTGCGAAATAACAGTACCAAAAAATGTTAACGTTAATGCTTCTGGGAGTAATGTTTTCGGCGGAGTGTCGAATAAAGTTGGGTTTCAAAATGAAAACTTCCCTACAATTTATTTAGTATCCCAAACCCTTTTTGGAGGGATAAGCATAAAATAAACGAGGAGTTGTTTAAAATGGAAAAATTTTGCCAATCATGTGGAATGTCCATGGGCGGATCCAATGAAATGTATGGCACAAATGCAGATGGTTCAAAAAACGCAGACTATTGCAAGTATTGCTATGAAAACGGCAAATTCACACAAGAGTGCACTATGCAGGAAATGATTGAAATTTGCATCCCACACATGAAAGAACAAGGAATGACGGAAAAACAAGCCCGGGAAATGATGAACAAATTCCTTCCGGAACTCAAAAGATGGAAAAAATAATTTAGTGTTTAAAATAAAGAGTCACCCAATTTAGAGGGTGGCTTTTTAAATTGTTCTATTCCTTTGATTCATCATATATTGCTTTCTACATACATATAAATATCTCAAAAGTAAAAAATCATGTGGAATCAAGGGGGCAACTATGTGAAAGAAACATTGGAAAAATGGGCGGTAAAGCTTGGGGAATATATAATAAATCATAAAGCTACAGTAAGAAGCACAGCCAAAAAATTCGAAGTTTCAAAATCAACGGTTCA
>CAYJIV010000022.1:7540-10939 GCA_964370325.1 uncultured Eubacteriales bacterium | reverse complement strand
TTCAAAAACATTCCAGAAGTCAAAAGCGCGCACGTTTATAACGGTGGCGTTAATGTTAAAGTTATTGGTCCATCAAGTAAGATAAATTATCTTAAAGCTGCGGATATTGCAGCTGAGATTGATTTTAAAGAAAAAGAAGAAATTGCAAACTCTATGGAGATGTTGGCAAAAATAATAATCAAAAATTATAATGATATGTGGCCTTCAGGTAAATATTTTGTTAACGTTGGCCTTACGTAACGTGGCGCTATAAATTTAATTTAATGGGGTTGTTTATGAATCGGTACAAATCAAGAGAACAAGCGTTTATTTTTGTATTTGAAAGCGCGTTTGGGCAAAACAGCATAAACGAAATAATTGAATTCGCTCGAATTGCAAGGGGTGAACAAATTAGCGATTTTGCGCTCGAACTGTTTCAAGGTGTAATTCAAAATCAACAAACAATTGACGAACACATTGAAAAAAACATCGAAGGCTGGAAAAGAGAAAGATTAGCCAGAACGACTGTTTCTATTTTAAGAGTTGCAGTTTATGAAATTCTTTTTATAGAAAACATTCCGGTTAGTGTGTCTATAAATGAAGCGGTGGAGCTGGCTAAGAAATATAGTACGCAAGAAAACGCAGCCTACATTAACGGTGTGCTTGGGGCAATATCCAAGGGTATAGAAAAAGATTAGAGGTTTTTTAATGCAGCAACCAACAGTCATCACTGTTTCACAGCTGAATTCATACATAAAAGTTTTATTTGAATCAGATAAGAATTTAAAAAACATATTTTTGTGCGGAGAAATTTCGAATTTCAAAAAACATTATCCAACGGGACATCTATATTTTTCATTAAAAGATGAATTTAGTGTGCTGCGTGCTGTTATGTTTCACGGAAGTGCTAAAAATTTATCTTTTGATTTACAAGATGGTATGAGTGTTGTTGTCAGAGGATTTGTGTCTTGTTATGAAGTGAGTGGTCAATATCAAATTTATGTAGAAGATGTTCGTCCAGAAGGGTTTGGTTCGGTTTATTTGGCATTTGAACAGCTTAAGCAAAAACTTTTAAAGGAAGGCCTATTTGATGAATCTATAAAAAAACTGATTCCACGTTATCCTATTAAAATAGGCGTGATAACCTCGCCGACAGGTGCAGTAATTTATGATATTAAAAAGGTTTTGGAAAAACGGTATCCAGTTTGTGAGGTGGTTTTGTATCCTGTTAAAGTTCAGGGTGAAAATTCTGCTGAAGAAATTGTGCAAGCAATAAAATATTTAAATAAATATACCGGAATCGATGTTATAATTTTGGGCAGAGGCGGCGGTTCAGCTGAGGATTTGTGGGCTTTCAACAAAGAGAGCATTGCAAGAGAGATATTTAAATCCGATGTGCCAATAATTTCAGCAGTTTGGCACGAATCAGATTTTACAATTTGCTATTTTGTGGCGGACAAACGTGCACCAACGCCGTCTGCGGCGGCCGAAATGGCAGCTCCGGACAAAGAAGAAATCAAATGTTTTCTTAAAGAATACAATAGTAGAGTTGAGTTTTTGGTGGAATCAAAGTTAAATGAGTGCTCACTTGAGTTGAGTTTAATTCAAAAAAATTTAAAAAACTTTTCTCCGAAATTTTTAATTTTAAATAACCGAGATAAGGTAATATATTTTAGCGAAAAAATCAATAATTTATTAAAATTTTATTTATCTGAAAAAGCTTACGATATTAAAAATTTAATGGCCAAAATAAAGCTATATTCTCCGGCGTTGATTTTATCAAGAGGTTATGCAGCAGTTTTTTGTGACGGTAAATCTGCTAAAAGCGTTAAAGATGTGCATGAGGGTAAAGATGTAAAGCTTCAATTTGCAGATGGGTTTATTGAATTTAATTTGAGCAAAATTGATAAAAGAGGGGCAAAATAAATGAAAAAAGAAAAATTGACTTTTGAATATGCTATGGCGAGGCTTGAGGAAATTGCCGGTAAGTTAGAAAATGGGGAAGAGAGTCTGGAAAGCTCAATGGAACTTTATCAAGAAGCTTTGGATTTGGGAAATTATTGTAAAGAAACGTTGGAATCTGCACAACAAAAAATCACTGTTTTGGAGTTGAAATAAATGGATATCCATTTGAAAATTAATGAGTATGCAAAAAAAATTGAAAATGATTTACAAGTGTATATTTCAAATTTAAAAGGTGTAGATTCGGTTTTACTGGATTCAATGGCTTACAGTTTGTTAGGTGATGGAAAGCGCATACGTCCGGCAATTATGCTGGCTTTTTATGAACTGTGTGGTGGTATATCAAATGAAGCGTATAAATTTGCTTGTGCGTTGGAAATGATACATACATATTCGTTGATTCATGATGACCTGCCTTGTATGGATGACGACGAGGAGCGTCGCGGCAAGCCTTGCAACCATATTAAATTTGGTGAATCTATTGCCCTTCTGGCGGGCGATGCTCTTCTTACGCAGGCATTTGAAATTGTGAGTGATGTGAGAGATATATCTCCAAACAATGCTTTGTGCGCGATATATGTTTTGGCTAAGGCTGCTGGTTCTGCAGGTATGGTTTCGGGTCAAATCTTGGATTTGAAGCTTATGGAAAATTGTGAAAAAAATAGAGATGAAATATGGAAAGTTTATAAACTTAAAACTAGTGCGCTGTTTTCTGCAGCTGCTCAAATGGGTGCGGTTTTAGCCAGTGCATCTGAAGAAAAAATCGAAGCTGCGAAAAATTACGGTGAATATTTGGGCATTTGCTTTCAAGTTGTTGATGATGTTCTGGATAAAGACGCAGAAAATTTAAAAATGTTTCAAAATGGCGGGATTGACGAAATTATTGATAATCTTGTCAAATCTGCAAATGAGCATCTTGATAAATTTGATGGAAATACAGATTTTTTAAGAGAACTAACAGAGTTTTTGAAATCACGAGTTAATTGAAAAAATTGGAGAAAACAAAAACTATGGGTCAAACTGAATTTGAAATTTTAAGCAAAATAAAGTCGCCGAAAGATTTGCAGCAGGTTGAAGATTTAGACAAGTTGTGCAATGAAATTCGCCGAAAGCTTATTGATGTGACGTCTAAAAACGGAGGGCATTTAGCGCCCAATTTAGGTGTTGTAGAGTTGACCGTTGCTCTTAATAGAGTTTTTAGCGATTCTGAAGATAAAATCGTTTGGGATGTTGGGCATCAAAGTTATGTTTACAAAATGCTTACCGGCAGGTTTAACGAAATTGATATGCTTCGCAAGGAAGGTGGTCTTTCGGGGTTTACCAATCGATTTGAGAGTCCGTATGATGTTTTTACGGCAGGTCATAGCAGCGTTTCGATTTCTGCGGCGCTTGGACTTGCAGAAGCCAAAAAAATTCAGAAAAAAGACGGCTGTCTAGTGGCTGTTATGGGTGACGGCG
>CAYJIV010000022.1:6316-7530 GCA_964370325.1 uncultured Eubacteriales bacterium | reverse complement strand
GGCCTTGCGTATGAAGGGCTCAACAATGCCGGCAGGTTCAAGAAAAATTTTATTTTGGTTCTCAATGACAATAAAATGTCTATATCTAAAAATGTGGGTGCAGTAGCGCGCTACCTTGCTGCGGCAAGGTTAACTCCGTCTTATAGAAAACTTAAAAACCTTGCTCATAATGTCCTTGAAAAAACCCCGATGATAGGCCATTCTATTCAATATTTAATGTCAAAATCAAAGTCAGCACTTAAAAATTTAATTTATAAATCATCCATTTTTGAGGATATGGGGTTTGCTTATTGCGGTCCCGTTGACGGTCACGATATAGGCAAGCTTGAAGAGGCTTTAAAACTGGCTAAAGAAATTAACGGTCCGGTTGTGGTTCATGTGATTACAAGCAAGGGTAAGGGCTACAGGTTTGCGGAGAAAAATCCGAAAGATTTCCATGGAGTTTCTTGTTTTGATATTTCAACAGGCGAAAGTTTGACAAAAAATCAAACTTTTGCGGATGTTTTTAGCGAGGAACTTTGCCGGATTGCTGCAAACGAGCCGAAAGTTTGTGCTATAACTGCTGCAATGACTGCAGGCACAGGACTTTCTGAATTTGAATCCAGATTTAAACACAGATTTTTTGATGTTGGCATTGCAGAAGAACACGCTGTGACATTTGCAGGTGGACTTGCTGCCGGTGGGGTGATACCGGTGTTTGCGGTATACTCCAGTTTTCTGCAAAGAAGTTATGATCAGATAATCCATGATGTGTCGCTTCAAAATTTAAAAATGGTTTTAGCGGTGGACAGAGCCGGACTTATTGGTGAGGACGGCGAATCACATCAGGGGATATTTGATGTGTCGTTTTTAAATTCAATTCCAAATGTTACGATTTTTGCTCCCAGCTATTTCGAAGAACTGCGCGAAATGTTGGACCGGGCTGTCCTTGGAGATGATAAAATTGCGGTTGTGAGGTACCCAAGGGGTGGAGAAATATTCAAACCAGAAAATTTTAAGTGCACAAAAAATATGTTTGATTTGTATGGAGATGAAAGCGCTAAAAAACTGATAATTACTTACGGCAGAATATTTTCGTGTGCGTTAGAGGCGCAGAAAATGTTAGCTGAAACAGAACAAAACGTTTGTGTTATGAAGCTCAATGTTATCAAACCGTTGGATGTTAATGCTGTTAAAACTGCTGCAAATTTTAATGAAATATTCTTTTTTGAAGA
>CAYJIV010000022.1:5473-6306 GCA_964370325.1 uncultured Eubacteriales bacterium | reverse complement strand
TCCGGCGGGGTTGGCGAAAAATTCAGCTCTGAACTTATACAGTCTGGATTTAAGGGGAAATATGTAATAAAAGCTATTGAAAATGAATTTGTCAAACACGCCTGTGTGAGTTCGCAACTTCATAAATACAGCTTGGATGCCGAGGGAATGGTTAGCACGGTTCAGTCAGGCAAGGTTTAAGTTATACGCAATTTGCATATATCTAATTGAGGTGGTGCTCAATTGGATAGGCGTGAAATTATTGAAATGCTTGAATTTTGCGGGATGTCTTACTGTGACTTTCAGCCGGAAATTAAGAACCAGGAACTTATTTTTATTAATGATAAAAAAACTGATGTTCAATGTTTTATTCGTAAGAAAGGCAACAAACTTGTAATAGCGTTTCGAGGGTCGGATACCCTAAAAGATTGGCTTGTTGACTTCAAATTTTGGAAAAAAACAATACCTTACGGTAATAATAAGACTGATATTAGGGTTCATACGGTTTTTTTGAGTACATATAAGGCGCCGGGCGTAAGGGGCAAGATTCAAAAATATGTTACTGACGAAATAGAAAAAATTCAAATTACGGGTCATTCGTATGGTGCGGCGCTGGCAGCTTTATGTGCGGTTGATTTAAATTATAATTTTGGTGATAGAGATTATAATGTTGTGCTGTTTGGTTGCCCAAGAGTGGGAAATGAGGCATTTAAGAAATCTTACAATAAAAGATTATTCAAAACTTTGCGTTTTGAAAATGAATATGATCTAATTACCAAGGTGCCATTTGCAATTTTTGGATACAGGCATGTTGGTACTAAAATCAAGCTTGGACGACGGGGAATATATAAAAT
>CAYJIV010000022.1:0-5463 GCA_964370325.1 uncultured Eubacteriales bacterium | reverse complement strand
CACAAGTTGCAGAAATATTATTAAAACATCTGGAAGTGGTGACAAAATAATAGTAAATTTTATGTTAAAAAAAATTATAAAATTCATTATAATGTGAATAAAGATTTCAAATTTTTAAAAACGGAGGATGTTGAAAATGTGGGAATGGTTGCAGACGTGGATGGTGAGCGAAAATTTTTGGTGGGATATTTTGTCGTGGACAATGTCAGCGATTGCTTTATTAGGAACACTTATGAATGCTGAACGTAATAAATGGGGATTTATATTCTGGTTGGGATCGAACCTTTACATGACAATTACTTTTTGGGTTAACGGGCTTTTTGCACAGAGTGTTTTATTCTTTGTTTATTTCCTGCTTGCAGTTCGTGGACTTTTTTCGTGGTCAAAAAAAGAAAAACAAGATGAGCAGCAAGCACAAAAAGCAGAAACAGTATAGTGAAATTACTTTTACATACGTGTTGTGCGCCGTGTTCGGTCAAATGTATCGAAACATTTCAAAGCGAAGGCATTGAACCAGATTTATTTTGGTATAATCCAAATATTCACCCGTTTATGGAATATGAAAATCGTAAGCAAGCTCTTAAAAAATATACAAATCTAATTGATATTAAATTGATTATGTATGATGTTTACGGGCTGAGAGATTTCATTTCAAAAATATACCCGAATTTTGAAAACAGGTGCGAGAAATGCTATAAAATTAGAATCGAAGAAACCGCAAGGTATGCGGCTGAACATGCATATGATTGTTTTTCAACGACTCTTTTGATAAGCCCATACCAAAATCGTGGTTTGATTTGTGAAATTGCGAATGAAGCGGCCAGGAAATATAATGTTGCGTTTTTATACAGAGATTTCAGGGCAATGTTTAGAGGTGGGCAGAAAATCGCACGGGAAAATAATTTATACATGCAAAAATATTGCGGTTGTATTTTCAGTGAAGAGGAAAGATATGCAAAAAAACAAACCCAGAATTACTCTGGGTATTTTGCTCATTGGATTTCAATTAGTTAAGTAATGTCTGATTAACTCTTTAAGAAGTTCGTCTCTGTCAATTTTCTTAATGAGGTTTCTGGCATCTTTGTGGGTAGTGATATATGTGGGATCTTCAGATAATATGTAGCCTGCGAGTTGATTTATGGGATTATACCCTTTTTCCATAAGAGCATCGTAGACTAGTGTTAAAGTTTGTTTTACACCTGTTTCTCTGTTATTTATTGAAAAAATCATAGTTTTATCATTCATAATTACCACACCTTTGCTGAATTTTTAATTTAAATCAGTTCTTTTATGGCCTGAAGTGCCAAAAAATAACTATTTTTTCCGAACCCGGCAATTTGTCCGGCACATACATCTGCTATTACAGATTTACGTCTGAATTTTTCTCTTGCGTAAATGTTAGTCATGTGAACCTCAATAAACGGAATTCTTACTGCCGCAATTGCCTCGCGAATTGCATAGCTGTATTGTGCGAGTGCTCCTGCATTTATTATTCCGCCTTCGTAGACATTTTTATGATCATGTATTTTATCAATTATAATACCTTCATGATTTGTTTGAAAAATAGTGCAATTAAGTTCTAGGTCTGTACCTTTTGAAACTATTTGGCGGTTAATACTTTCAGCTGTTTCTTCGCCATAAATTCCTTTTTCGCGTACACCTGTTAAATTTAAATTCGGACCAAGGATTATAAGTATATTTCTTTTTTTCATAAGTTCACCTTTGCAGTTTTTTTCGTATAGGTTTTTCCATAAATCTTTTGAGTTTTAAAGTCATGCTTCTTCCTGTTGATATGGGGTTTATGAGTATAGATTTAACTCCTGCTAGATTTGCACCAAGAATGTCTGTAAATATCTGGTCACCTATGACTGCTATTTTATTTTTATTTACCTTTAATTTTTTAGTAGCTCGTTTGATTCCTATCGTAAGCGGTTTCATGCCCCAGCAAATATAAGGCAAATCTAATTTTTGCGCAATTTTTTTTACTCTTTTTTTGAAGTTATTTGAAACTAATATAATTATTATATCGCTATTTTTTATGGTGTATACCCAGTTCAAGATTTTTTCTTCTATTATACTTTCTTTTGGGGGAGCAAGTGTGTCATCTATATCTAAAATAATTGCTTCGATGTCCATTTTTTTAAGTAAATGCCGACTGATATCTGTAACATTTTGAACAAATAAAGTGGGTTTTAATAACGGCAATTCAATAACCTCTGTTAAACAAATTTGTTTTGATTGCTATGTAGGTCCCCCTCAAACCTTTAGGCATGAGGGGGCACTGGTTTTAGAATCTTGACTTTTTACTATTGCGTTTTCTGGCTTCTTTAGATTTTTTTTTGCGCTTTACGGAGGGTTTGTCGTATGCTTCTCTTTTCCTTATTTCAGAAATAACTCCCAAACTTTGCTTTTTAAATCGTCTTAATACGCTCTCTAGTGATTCACTTTTTTTAACTGCTGTTTTAATAGGTGCAGTGTTTTCAATACTTGACATTTCATCAGGCGCAATATTTTCGACGCCAGACAGTTCTATACTAGACGATTCATCTTCTTGTTTTTTAGTTGTCTCCGCCATTTGTTCCCCTCCTTCGGCGTAGTTTTTGCATTATGTCAAAATTATAACACATGTTAATTATTATAACTAGCTCATTTTTTGTTGTCAAGATATATTTTTTTTTTATTTTTCTGGCTTATTATGTATTAGTTGCCGACATATCTTTACACCATATTTTTTAATTTATATAATAATATAGGATGAGAATAAGGAATTCAAGGGAGTGAGCAAAATAGACTTGGGAAATGTTTCCATAGTAATTCCTATAAGGAATGAAGAAGAATATATAGTAAAATGTTTAGAGAGCATTGTCAATCAGGATTATCCAAAAGAAAAGCTTGAAGTTATTTTAGTTGACGGAATGTCAGAAGATAAAACTGTGCATATAATACGTGAATACATGAAAAAATATGATTTTATAAAATTATTTGAAAACCCACGGAAAACGGTTCAATATGCTTTGAATATAGGCATTCAAAATGCAGCGGGAGAATACATTGTCCGTATGGATGCACATGCTGAATATGCGCAGGATTATGTATCGAGATCTGTAGAATATTTGGAAAAAATGGATGCTGCAAATGTTGGTGGGCCAACGATTGTAAAAGGCAAAAAACCGGTTCAAAAAGCTATTGCTGCAACTTATGCTTCTCCATTTGCACTGGGTGGGAGCAGTCATTATAAAGATGATTTCGAAGGTTATGCGGATACTGTTGCTTGGGGCGCTTTCAAACGTCAAGATTTGATTGAACTTGGTCTTTATGATGAACGCTTGCCTCGAAACGAGGATGATGATTTAAATTTTAGAATAATTGAAAGCGGCGGAAAAATTTTCATTACGCCGAAAATAAAAAGTGTGTACTACCCGAAAGATACGTATGCAGGTTTGTTTAAGCAATACTATAACTATGGTTTGTGGAAAGTGGCAGTTATTAAAAAGCATAAAAAACCTGCAAGAATTGCGCATTTGATTCCAATGCTTTTTGTGATTTTTTTGGTTGGATTTGGATTATTATCTATTATCTCACCGTTTGCACTGTACACATTTTTGGGTGTTGTATTTGTTTATTTGACTTTGAATTCTTGGTTTTCCTGTACCGGTAAACATTGGAGTGTGGCTGATGTAATGTGGGCGCATTTTGTGATTCATATTGCTTACGGCTCGGGCTTTTGTGCTGGAATTTTTAAATTTTGGAGTACTAAATGGGAAGCGAGTAAAGAGGTTAACATATGGAAGAAAAAATAGTTCTATCCCTGGAGCAAATTCGCGAATTACAGCTCAAAGGTTTGGAGATTTTTCTGTATTTTAAAGACTTTTGCGAAAAACACGGTTTACTTTTTTATTTTTGCGGCGGGTGCTGTATAGGTGCGCTTCGTAATAAAGGCTTTGTTCCGTGGGATGATGATGTTGATGTTTTTATGCCGCGGGATGATTATGAAAAATTATTAGAATTGTGGAACAACTTCGCAGATACAGAAAAATATTCATGTTTACGGACAACCAAAGAGCAATTTGTGGGTAATATTTTCACCACTATAGTTGATAATAATACTACTTTAATCAAACCAAATCAGGAGAAGTTAAACATCCCTAAAGGAGTCGCAGTTGATGTTTTCCCGCTGGACGGCTGTCCGGCAGGATTCGCAAGAAAAATACAAAAATTCTGGGCACTTATTTATTCTCTTTACTTGGCGCAGCTTGTACCGCAAAACCATGGTAAAGTAGTTAGTTTAATTGGTAAAACGCTTTTGGCTTTGGTTACCGGCAAAAATTTGAGATATAAAATCTGGAAATTTGCAGAAAAGCAAATGAGTAAACATAAAATAAAAGATTGTGAATTTATAACTGAGCTGTGTGCAGGGCCGGATTATATGAAAAATAAGTATCCGAAAGAGATTTTTGCATCCGGCGTTTACAAAGAGTTTGAAAGTCATATGATGCCTCTTCCCGTGGGGTATGATAAATATTTAAAAATGGCGTTTGGTGATTATATGAACTTGCCGCCAAAGGAAAAACAAGTTTGCCATCATGATATAATATTTATGGATTTAGAAAACAGCTATAAAAAATATGAGTGAAAAAATTATGTGGGTTCGTATTACTAAATAAAATCAGGAGGAAAAAGCATGATATTTGGAGCTATTGTTGCGGGCGGAATAGGGCAGAGAATGAATCTTTCGGACCTGCCAAAACAATTTTTGCCGTTGGGTGAATCGCAAAAACCCATAATAATTCATACAATTGAAAAATTTATGATGTGTGACAGATTTGAGCGTATCTGCCTTGGAGTTCATAAAGATTGGTTGTCCTACATGGAGGATTTGCTGGAGAAATATAATCTTGACAGCAATAGATTTTTAATTTCAGAAGGCGGGGACGACAGAAACAAAACAATTTTGAACGTGATAAATGAAATCGAGAAAAACTATGACGCAAGTGATGAACACGTTATAGTTACGCATGACGCTGTGCGTCCTTTTGTGACTCTCCGGATGATAAACGAAAACATCGATGCCGCTATTGAATGCGGTGCTTGCGATACAGTTATTCCGTGCATTGATACGGTTATTACATCGGAAGACGGGCAAATAATTTCAAATGTTCCGGACAGAAAAAAATTACATGCCGGACAAACTCCACAAACGTTTAATATGGCATAACTTAAACGCCTCTACCATGATTTGAGTGAAGAAGAAAAAGAACTCCTTACTGACGCTTGCAGGATATTTGTAATGCGGAATAAGCCAGTCAAATTGGTAAGGGGTGACACTTTTAACATTAAGATAACAGATGTGAGCAATTATAAAATCGCGTCTGCTATTCTTGGGGGAATCAAAATTGATTAACTATGTTTATCAGATTGTCAGTCCCGGTGTGATTTCAATAAAATATGACCAGAAAAGCTTTG
>CAYJIV010000021.1:0-10977 GCA_964370325.1 uncultured Eubacteriales bacterium | reverse complement strand
TTTACACCTCTGTCCCTATTTTACACCCTTTTCAACTTATGCGTTTGTCGTGAAAAAAACCCTGCACGCAACGCCCACAGAGTTTTATTTATTAATTCTAAAACCATTCAAAAACTATCTTTAGTCGTATCCAAAGACTATATTTAAATAGCAACTTTTCCTAAATCACTAATTGTCTTCTCCAATTCTGTGGAAAGCGCGACACTCTCTTGCTCAAGTACATTTTTCAATGCTGCAGCTACATTTAATTTAATTTGGTTTAACTCTTTACCACTCTTGCCTTCTTTTACCTCACTATCATCCTTTTTGGCCGCTTCATACGCCGATATTAAGCTAGTTGCATCTGTCTTAAACGCACCTACTCCAGCTCTTAAAGCAGTAACCATGCTTTTGAGCCCATCTGTCCCCTTTTGTATCGATAAACGTGATTTGTAAGCTTTTTGATAAGCTTTTGTAACTTTCCCAAAAGCGCCACCTGAAACATTCGTTAAAAAGCCTAAAGCTTTCTCGAGTTCGGCGTCACCAAAACTCTGTTTAGAAATTTTCCAACCTTCACTTTGTTTCATTAGTGTAGCTATCATGCCTATGTCTTTTTTACTTAATCCCATTTTAATCAATCCTTTCAAAATAAAATATAATTTTGTTTATAAAAATATATTTTTATTATAAATATTGCCAAAGATTTGTCAAGCTTTTTGTCAACATTAATAAAAATTTAAATAAAATTTTTTATAAACACAAACAAAGCACAAACCTCTTAGATATGTGCTTTACATAAATTTCATTTTATAAAGTTATAATCTGCAAGAACTATCTGAACAATCACCGTGGCATTCGTCTATTTTTCCGATGATTGGTTCAGGATTAATACCTCTTTTTTTGTAATAATCCGAAAGAGCGGATTTAACCGCTTGTTCTGCTAAAACAGAGCAATGGACTTTAACTGGGGGCAACCCGTCCAAAGCTTCCAAGACAGCTTTATTAGTGATCTTCAAAGCTTCTTCAATGCTTTTGCCTTTTATAAGTTCCGTCGCCATTGAACTTGTTGCAATCGCTGCGCCACATCCAAATGTTTTGAACTTCACATCAACTATAATATTATTTTTTATTTTAAGATACATTTTCATAATGTCTCCGCATTTTGCATTACCCACTTCGCCAATTCCATCGGCATTTTCAATTTCTCCAACATTGCGAGGATTTGAAAAGTGATCCATTACTTTTTCGCTGTACATAATTTTCACCTCTAATTTTAATAATTTAATTCAGCAAATTACTGAGGGCAAACACTTCTTATTTTCCACGAGCCATTTTGAAAAACCGTGCTACAAGTAATGCCATTACCGTGTTCAGCTGCTATTATCATTGCCTGCATTTCCGGCTCGCTAACTTCAATGTACATTTCCGGTAAATCCCATATTATTAAGGTATAAAATAACTGTGTTGGTGTTATACGAATTTGACATATGTTTACAAAAGGGATCCCCTGCGTGACTTCTTTTTGTTCTGCACCTACCTTTAACCTCATCATACTTTTATGTGAAATACACACCATATGATGTTTCCCTTGTTCCGTGTACTGAATGCTATTACTTCCCTCTACTGCTAATACATTAGGATTTGAAAGTAATAAAAAAAACGAAAATATTAAAAATAATACCATGAAAAAATTTTTAAACTTCATTAATTTCACTTCCACTTTAACCCTTATTTTCAACTATTTTTTCCCACACTGGGGACAGTTTTCTTAACTTACACACCACTTTTTTAACTTGTTCTATAATAAAATCGGCTTCTTCGTTGGTATTATCAGCACTCAGAGTAATCCGCAGAGAACCGTGCGCAGTTTCATGAGGCAAACCGATAGCCAATAAAACATGACTCGGATCTAACGAACCAGATGTGCACGCCGATCCAGACGAAGCGCAAATTCCCTGCGCATCAAGCATCAAAAGAATAGATTCGCCTTCAATGCCCTCAAAAGATATGTTTACATTGTTAGGCAGCCGTTTTAATGCGTCTCCGTTAAGCCTAGAATGTTCAATTTTTAAAAGCTCACGGATGATTTTATCTCTTAATTTTATTAGCCTGGAATTTTTTTCTTCAATATCTTCACATGCAATCTCCATCGCCTTTTCCATGCCAACAATTCCTGCAACATTTTCAGTACCTGCACGCATCCCGCGCTCTTGCGCTCCGCCTTCAATTAAATTCTGAATTTTAATCCCTTTTTTGATATATAAAGCACCTACACCCTTTGGGCCATGGAATTTATGCGCCGAAATTGAAAGTAAATCAACATTATCCTGAACAACATCCATAGAAATATGTCCGATAGCTTGTACTGCATCGGTATGAAACAAAACACCGCGCTTACGGCAAATTTGCCCGATTTCTTTAATAGGTTGAACTGTTCCAATTTCATTGTTAGCATACATTATAGAAACCAAAGCCGTCTTTTCAGTTATCGCGCTTTCAATATCTTTTGGATTTATAAGCCCTTTTTCATCAACTTTTATGTAAGTAACATCAAACCCGTTTTTGGATAAAAATTCTACTGTATGCAAAACTGCATGATGTTCGATATTCGAAGTTATAATATGATTTTTACCTTTTTTCAAGCTCACAAACGCTGCGCCCTTTATCGCCCAGTTGTCGGATTCGGTACCACCGGACGTGAAAAACACTTCCTGAGGCACGGCCCCAAGACAAACTGCAACCGCCTCCCTCGCAGTTTCAACAGCTTCCTTAGCTTTTCTTCCAATGCTGTAAAAAGTGGACGGGTTACCGTAATTTTCTTTTAAAAACGGCAACATTGATTGCAAAACTTCACTTGACAAGCATGTTGTTGCTGCATTATCAACATAAATTGTTTTTTGGGTTTCCACCTTCAACTCACATCCTTTTTTCGCAAATAATTCGCTAATTGTTGATAACCTGTATCATTCCATAACCTAAACCGTTCTTCATCCGGAAAGCAAGCAAGTGTTTTGCTTTGCCCATTTGGAATGAATATAAAATCAAAGAACCAACCATACTCACCTTGTTTTTCTAGTGATATTTTCCCTTCAGTTTTTGATGTAAAAACCACAGGTTCTTTGCCATACTCACAAAACGCTAAGGCTTGTATTAAATATGCGCTACGATTTTCTATGCCCTCCATTAATTTCAAGATGCCATCTTCGCCAATTGTTTCCTGAACATAATGAGTGTATGCCGAAGGAAAACCATTCCAACATTCAATTACTATTCCCGTATCATTCTTAACCACATTGCTTTTTATTTGTTTACTGGCATATTTTGCAGAATATTTCGCAACTTCTTCAATTGAATTTGCTTGAATTTCTATTGTATCCATTTTAATATTGTTAACTTTTACACCAAATGGTTCTAAAATTAATTTCGCTTGAGTCACCTTTGCACAGTTTTTTGTTACTAATGTTATTTCCATAATTTTTTCGTCTTTCCAACTATTAAAACTTTATCTTTTCAGATATATATTCCACCAAATCATCGATAGATATACGCTCTTGCTGCATGGTATCTCTGTGCCTTATAGTCACAGTGTTATTTTCAATGCTTTCAAAATCATAGGTAATGCAAAACGGCGTGCCAATTTCATCCTGCCTGCGGTACCTTTTTCCGATAGAACCTGCTTCGTCGTAATCCACCATAAAATGTTTTGAAAGTATTTCATGTACTTTTTCAGCTTGCTCGCTAAGTTTTTTAGTTAATGGCAGCACGCACGTTTTGAATGGTGCTAAAGCAGGATGCAATTTCAATACGATTCGTGTGTCTTTTTCATCGATTTTTTCCTCACAGTAAGCATCACACAAAAACGCCAAAGCAACTCTATCCGCACCTAGCGAAGGCTCTATAACATATGGAATATATTTTTCATTTGTGTCAGAATCAAAATATTCAAGGTTTTTGCCGGAACATTCCTGATGTTGTTTTAAATCAAAATCAGTTCTGTCCGCGATGCCCCAAAGCTCTCCCCAACCAAACGGGAAGAAATATTCTATATCAGATGTTGCAGAAGAATAATGCGAAAGTTCTTCTTTAGAGTGATCCCGAATACGCATATTTTCTAAACTTAATCCCAAATCTTTAAGCCAATTTTCGCAGAAATCTTTCCAGTAACCAAACCATTCTAAATCAGTTCCGGGTTTACAAAAAAACTCCAGTTCCATTTGCTCAAACTCGCGTGTACGAAACGTGAAATTGCCTGGCGTTATTTCATTTCTAAAAGACTTACCAATTTGAGCGATGCCAAAAGGCAATTTCTTTCTTGTGGAACGCAGCACATTTGAAAAGTTGACAAAAATCCCCTGAGCAGTTTCGGGTCTTAGATAAATTTCGTTTTTATTGTCCTCGGTCACACCCTGGAAAGTTTTGAACATCAAGTTAAACTTACGAATATCCGTAAAATTTTTAGCCCCACATTTCGGGCATGCAATATTATTTTCGCATATACATTCTGACATCTGCTCAAACGTCAAGCTGTTTGGGTCTAAATTTGCATCTTCAATTAATTTATCCGCCCGATACCTGGTTTTGCAATCTTTGCAATCCATTAATGGGTCCGAAAAACCACCGATATGCCCTGATGCTTCCCACACCTTAGGATTCATAAGTATGGCGCAATCAAGGCCAACATTATATTTGCATTCCTGAACAAATTTCTTTAACCAGGCTTTTTTAATGTTATTTTTAAGTTCAACTCCCAAAGGGCCGTAATCCCAGGCGTTGGAAAGCCCGCCATAAACCTCAGATCCCGGAAAAATGAATCCTCTGTTTTTACAAAGAGCTACAATAGACTCCATGTTTTTTAAGTTTTGATCCATAAATGCATTCCTTTATTCTATTTTGGCAACAGTGTAACAGCTTATTTTAGCGATTTAAAATCAGAAACCAGGCCCTTCGCAGTTTTCACACTAAGTAATAAACCCAACACCAAACTTGCCGTTGTGACTCCAATTTTAGTCACACTTGGATCTTTACCAACAAAATAACTTATTCCTTTAGTCAGATCAAAAAGTGCAGGAACAGAATCTAAAAATCCTCCGGAAATTTCTTCAAGAGTTTTTTCGGTAAGTTCTCCGTTTCTAATCATTTTCTCAATTTCCAATGCAGTTTCCTGAATTTCTGTAAAATCTTCATCCACAAGCTCAATACCTTTTTCATTGAAAAAATTTTCAAATTCTTTCAGTGAAGTTTTATTTGCTAATTCTTTTACACTTGCTTCGTCTTGTAAAATTTTGAGTATTTTCGCTTTTTTTGTTTCTTCCATTTTAATTTCCCCCTTAATTTTTCACTGCATACTGATTTTCAGAACTCAGTGTTACACCCAATATATTATCAAATCTTGGGTTTGAATTTGGTATGAACCTACCATACTTAATTATAATATTATCAAATTTTTTGAGTTTTTGCACGCTTTTTTCAATTTCTTTTAGGTAATATCCTGTATAAATTACAAAATCATCATTGCAACCGTTATTTCTGAAATAGGAAATCAAGTTAAACATTTCATCAAATTGCAAAAAAGGTTCCAGTCCACCAATGACTATCGCACTCGTAACTGGGTTGGATTTGTACCTTTTAAATACATCAGATATTAATACAGTTTTACTCGGCAATGATGCTGTTTTTGAATTTTGACAAATACTTAAATCCAAACTTAATTCTTTAAGACACTTAAAATCACATCTAACAGCGGCAATAAACATCGCCGCCTTTTTGTAATCTTGAAAATTTTCATCAACAATTTCTTTGACTTTCATGTATTGACTGTTTTCGAACATTTTATCTCCTAAAAGTACATGTCATTTGAAAAACTAATCGTTATTATATAAAACTCCATTTTTTAAAGTTTCTGGATCATTCCATATCTTCTCTTCCGGTAAACTAGTTTCAATTATCTCTATGGGCATTCCATTCAGTAAAATCATTGCACAACGGTATCCTTTAAAAGGCTCGTAAAGCGGCATTATTATAGTTTCATTTTGTATAACTTCTTCTATATCTTCAACTTTAAAAGCAACATGCGGCATACTTCTTATGTATTCGTGCAATGTTGACCCCTCGTCAAATGCGTGATGTTGAATTTTTATCCCTAAATTGTTTTTTAGAATTTCTGTATACATCTTAAATAAGCTAGAATATGTTGCTTCTTTTGTTAGCGTAGATTTGGGAACAGGTACACCAATATGATGGAAAATCAATTTTTTGAAATCCATTTTATATCTCCCTTGATTTGTTATTAAATACACAATTTAATTTTCATTCAAATCGAACCATTTTCTCTGCTCAAATTCAAGTTTTCTTTCTTTGCTATAAGCTGAAACCGGTGTTAAAAACCCAACTACTCTGGTGTAAGTATCCGCTGCTTTTTTGCCGCATTTCGGGCAAAGCTCTGAAAAGAAAGCGTGTTCATCGCTACAAACGGAAATTTTACAGTTATAAGCAAAATATATAACTCCAGATTTTGCAATATGATTAAGCAATTTCCATGCCTGCTCTTCGCTTGCAAATCTTCCGGCTAAGTTAATATGCGAAATCTGACCACCGCCACATTCTTTATCAAGTTTTGCTCCAAGTTTGATTTTTTCATTCAGCGTACATTTTTCCATAAGCGGAATCCACTGGTTTGAATACATAAAATAATACTCGGAATCCGGATACAAAATGCTGTCTTTTTGGCTTAATACCGCGTTTGCCCTCTCTGCAGGGATCGCTTCAACATTAATGCTGTAATCAAAATTATATGAATCTTTTTTCTCATTTATTAAATTCAAAATTTGCGTTGCGAATTCAAGCCCTTTAGGAGAGTAAGACTTATTCCCAAAGTCATCTGTGTCAATAAGACCAAACTCAGCAAGTGCCTCATACATCGCCGTTATGCCAACCGTGTTAAACTGTTTATCAAGCTTGATAAGCCCATGGGTGTAATTCGGCAGAAGCCCTCTTTCAATATTTTGCTTTATAACATCTCTCACAACATCTAAAACTTTTATACAAGTGTCCAGCCTGCCTTTTAAAATCTCAATAAACTTATTTTTATCTTTGCCGCAATCAAGCGAAATACGCCTTAAATTTATAGTGTTAACCTGAACACTGCCCACGGACAAACTCGTCCCGCCGATTGAATTTATAAATGCACCTTTAAGTTTAGATGTATTTGAAATCAATCTGCAGCAGCTCGAAAGGCTTGCAACATCGTTGCCTACGTAAAAATTGCTGTCATACCATTTCATATTGTGGTGATTGCACCATTTGGCGAAATCTTCATCAACGAATTTGCCATCCTGGAATAGTAAGGAATACGAAATTACAGGGAATGTCATCATGGTTTCCTCACGAATCTGTGAAACCACTTCCATAAACACTTTTTGGTGCTCTATTATCTCTTCAACGTGGTCGATAGCAAATTCACCGTTCGGGAATTGGCGTCCGCCGAAAACCTCAGTCAAATAGCTTCTATCCATTATGCTGATATTTGAAAATGCACATTCTGTGACTCTCAGATACGGCTGATTCAAGTCATATATGAATTTTTGAAAACATTGGCGGCGGTAATATTCAGGGTCTTTCAGATAAAACCCTTCTTTGACGTCCTTTTGCCAGAAATAATATGAATAAACAAGATAACTCGGTAACCCTACCGCTCCGCTGGTTCTGTTTGCAGCCCAACTTATAAATTCCAGAACGTGGTCATTGAACGTAGTTAAATGCTTTGGAGCACCGGTTTTGAATTTGTTTATAAAATAAAGCCCTTTTTCTACGACTTGGTCAAGGTCGTAAGCGTAGCAATACGGCACAAATGATGCAGAAGAGGAGTTATGTAAATAAAACTGGCCGTTCCATTCACCTTCCAGCCACATTTTGGCGGTTTTCAAACCGTATTTATTCGTGATTTCTTTAAATAATTTATCGTAGGATAAAAGCTTTGTGTGAGGCTTTACCATGTCCGCCATGAGCGTGCGGACGTCCCTTGTTGTACTGTTGGCATTAGCGTCTATTGTGGTTTCAGCAACAGTTGAAGATTGTATAAAATTATCAATAAAATCGGTGAAATTTAAATTTGAATTTGAAAACCCATTTAGAATTTCAAACTTATCACCATATTTTTTCATTAATTCAAGTAAGCAAACAGCAAAGGGTTCATAAAGGTTCAGGTTGATATCCATTCCAGTTAAAATCCTCTTTTCATTTGATAATTAAAGTGCAGCATGGGCCACATTATATTGATTTATCCATTCATTTGCCAGCGGAAAATCCATAGCTTCTTCGTCGATTTTCAAAACAGGCAAGCTTGCAAAACCCATCTTAACAACCTCATCAACATGCGGATTTTCAATATAATCAATCTTTTTGATTTTCATCTTTGTTTTAATAACATTGCACTTCGGGCATTCATCCATGGTATACAGGGTAGTTTTCAACTTTGTTCACTCCTTAATAAATCATCCAAATATTTGCCTGCTGACTATAACAAAAAGCTATAAAACCACCAGTTTTTCATTTTCACGCCACACTACATATGGTGCCAACAGCTATCATTTGCCTATTATATTCCCCATATATAGGGAAGTCAATAGCAAATCTGATTTTATTTCTTTTAAATTTTGAATAAGTTTTCAGAACCATATTTTAAGGTAAAATTTCAGGGTTTATTTTTGTGAAAATTATAACGAAATTACTTTTTACCTGACAAAACAAACAAAAAGGCTCGTCAACGAGCCTTAGCAAACTAATATAAGCAGTTCAATGTCAGGTCTTTATTTTTTTCTCTTCATTTTTTCATCGAAGAGAAAAACGAACCAGATTACAATCGATGTAGAGCATCGGAAAATTTAACTCGAAGTGATTAAAACACAGCATATGAGCGAGGCACTCAACACATTATCACTTTAAATTATTTCAGACCATTACTGACAACAATGACCACTTCGGAATCATAATCTAAGGTGTCCCCCGCTTTATAATCTTTATAACGAATTACTTTGCCTTCTTCAACTTCACTGCTATATTCCCGAGTTTCTGAGGGCCTGAGTTTTGCGTTGCTAATCATTTGAGCTGCTTCAGAAAGTGTTTTACCTTCAATATTCGGCAGCGCTCTTTTTTGCGGCCCCCTGCTCACATTTACGGCTATCGTAGAACCTATATACATCTCTTCGCCATAATTTGGTGCTTGGGAGATTATACAGCCCTCGCCGATAGTGTCATGAAACTCTTCGGACAGAGGCAAAATTTTATACATATCATTATTAGCAAGCTCAGCCTGTAAATTTTGATAATTTCGACCAACTAATTCAGGAACTACTATTTTTTCTGGAATTGCAATTTCTGAATCATCTTCTTCAAGCTTGTTTTCATCTTCATTTTGTGTTGAAAGTATATTCTCGTTTTGATTTTTCGTGTTGTCTCTGAGCCAAATCCAGTATACAACCAACCCTGCAATTAAAATCATCAGTGCCGTCACACAAGAAATCACACCCCACATAAAATTAGAGGATTTTTTATTTTTAAACTCACTGTTATCAAAGGAATCATCAGGTTCAGTATTTATATTTCTTACCTGTACCACGGGAGAATTTGAAAGTTCTGCGCGCAAGGTTTCAAATGAAAGTGTCCTGCTATTTGGGTATACACGAAGCGCGTTAGCAAGTGCTGAGATTACATTTTCAGGCAGATTTTTGATTATATTCTGCGGCATCAAAAGTTTATCATCCTGCTTACGCTGAGTAGCTATTTGTGGATACTCGCCCGTCAATGCCAAAAATAACGAGGCAGTAAATCCATAAATATCAGTGCTTTCATCTGGTTCATAAACATCCAAATATTGCTCCAAAGCAGAACAACCGTCATAAAGTTCGCTTTCGATTAATGAATTTGCTTGCCTTAAATTTTTAGTTGCAAACCCCACAAGCTTGATTTTTTTGTCCTGCGTGACTATCATATTGCCCGGGAAAATTCCTAGATGAAAAATTTTCGACGCATTCATATGACTCAGTGAAGAAAGCAAAGGCATAAACAGTATTTTAGCCTCTTCCCAACTTATCGAGCCGCCTTTTTCACTGAGATATTTATCAAGCCGTGTGCCCTCAACCCATTCAAAAATAACATACGCCGTACCATTTTCCTGAAAAATATCATAAACCGCCTTCAAAGCCGGCAAATTACGCAGTCTTGCAACAGATCTGAAATATTTTAAAAAATCATCCAAAAGAATTTCAAAAACTTTCTGCTCGTTTTCCCGGATATTCACATGCGTGAAATCACCTTCCCTCTTGCATAAATTCGAGGGGTAAAATTCTCGTATATATATTTTCATATTTTTGACGGAGTCATATCCTATGTAGCTCAAACCCTCACCGTCAAATTCCATACCCTGCCCAACGATATAGCGTTTTGCTAAAATTGTTTTTTTAGGCATAAACGGCGGCACCTGTGTTCCATTCGCCTTTGCACCGCAATGAGGGCACATTTCTTCATTCATGATTTTTTCCATACAACTCATACATAAATTGTTCATAGCACTAAACCTCATATTTTATTTATAATATCATTTATTTTATTGTCACTTTTTATCAAAAAATTGTCAAGATCAAATTTTTTATTATCCGTTCCGGCCCATATAATTTGCCCGAAATTTTCTGCATTTAACAGCTGAAAAGTTGGTGATAATTGTTTTTTTATTATTTCTTCATAAGAAACACTCCCCGTGCCCTGTGTTAAAAGAGTTACAACCTTTTTAGAATTTTTGACAGCTGAAGTAATTACTTTCAAACTATATTTTGCATTAAAATATCTCTGAAATCTGTCGAAAATTGCCTTTAACGGAGCAGGAAAAGAAGCATTATAAATAGGAGAAGCAATAATTAACAAGTTGCAGGCCTGCAGGGCAGAATCAACGTCATCTAAATCAGTATATATACACCTTTCTTTAGATTTTCAAAAAACGCAATCTAT
>CAYJIV010000020.1:4504-11034 GCA_964370325.1 uncultured Eubacteriales bacterium | reverse complement strand
TTTGATTTGTTGTTTTAAAGTTGACTGCTCGTCCTCATACTTATAAGAAAGTTTTAAAAATCGTTCTTCAGTCAGATTCCCCAGAACTTTTTCTTCAAACAGCTTTTCAATTAAAACATCAATTTCTCTTTCGCGATTCAGCAGGCTTGAAAGTTTTTCCTGATTTAACTTTTGCGTTGATTGAATCCGCTTGTAATGCTCATCAACAACAATTTTCACGAACTCGTCCTCGAACAAATTGGCAAACTGTACTATGTTCAAAATTTCGTTTCTGACAAGCCTTGTGATGGTATCAACTCTGATGTGATGCGATTTCGAGCACAGTCCATTTTTATGAGCATAATTCTTGCAGTGAAAAAAGTGATTTTCTTGTCCGCTGTAACCAAAACTTTGTTTATGATTAAGATTCGCTCCGCAATCAGGACATTTCAGAAATCCTGCAAATATATTTTTCACAATTTCTTTGGGTTTTCTGAGTTTGGTACCTCCAAAAGTTTTTTGAACTATTTCCCACATATCACGCTCAATTATAGCAGGATGTTTATCTTTATGAATTATCCATTCTTCTTTCGGTACGGCAATCTGTTTCTTTAGCTTGAAAGATTTTGAATGGCTTTTAAAATTCACTACATCGCCCACATAAGCTTGATTTGTAAGAATTCTATGGACTTTTTCGCTGCACCAGTTAAACTCGCCCAAAATTTTCTTGTTTTTGCGTTTTCTGATCCCCAATTTCTCGCTGTGAAGTGTTGGTAACAATACTTTGCTTCTTCTAAGTTTTTCAGCAATACCGCCTAAACTTTCGCCGTCTTTTCTCATTTGGTAAATTAGTTTTACGACCTCTGCTCCTTCAGATTCAATCGTCCACTTTTTTGAATTTTCTTCATCATATTTGTACCCGTATGGCGGTTGACCAATGGCGTAGCCCTGACTGTTCTTTAAACGCATGGTTGAGCGCAACTTTCGACTGATGTCTTTGGCATACCACTCATTCATAATATTAATGAATGGAATCATATCGTTTTTTCCGCCATCGCCGTCATTGCTGTCAACACCATCATTTACTGCAATAAGTCTGACATTATGAACTGGCAAAGTTACTTCGATTAATTGTCCTGCTTCGATGTAATTTCTGAAAACCCTTGATAAATCCTTTACAATGAAAGTGCCGACTTTTCCGGATTCAATTAAATCCAAGAGCTCATTAAAACTTTTACGTTTAAAAAGCACACCAGTAATGCCGTCATCCGTAAAAACTTGAATGTTTCTAAATCCATTCTTTTGAGCGTAATCCATCAACAAAGCTCGTTGGTTCGTTATGCTATTACTTTCGACCTCCAATTCATCCTCGCGCGATAACCGAAGATAAAGCGCGGTAATTTTTTCTTCCGATAGATAGGCTTGAATATATATTAGGTGAAAAGTATGATAAAGATGAAGATAAGGAAGCGTTCCATGCACTTTTAATGCCGTTGATGTACGATCTTGGGCCACAAGCACCATTGGATATTAACGGAGGAACTGTTCAAAATTGCCAAATCATTAATAATTATTCAGATATCCTATCAATAATAACCATGTCAGATGGAACTCTTTTTGGTAACCTTATTGCGTTTAATACGGTGGGATATGAAAAAAACGACCCTTTTTTAGCAAATTGGGGCGCAGTAGTTGCTATGTTTGGCCAAGCTTTTGTTATTAACAACACTATTGTGAATAACGAAAGTGCTGAATATGGTATTGATGTTTATGGACCGAGTTTCATTGTAAATAATATAATTTTTAATAGTTATCCTATATATATGTGTGGTAGTTTTGCAGAAGTAATAAAAAACAATGCACTTAAAGATTATTCGATAGAAGATAATGAAGACGGAAATGTTAATATTAAAGACAATGTTGACCTTGGTGAGGAAGATATCTTTGTTAAAAAACCTGAGGAAGAAGGTTATCAAGAAGAAGGATTGCCGGAGTTTGATTTTACTCCTAAGGATAACTATACATCTATAGTTGGCAATGGTTTGGATGTGTTTTTTGATACGGTTCCAGAAGACATGAACGGTACCTCAAGAACAAGAGGCAAAGCAGTAGACATTGGAGCACATCAGCATAAAGGTGGAGATAGTACGGAGCCGGTTTATCCTTCAGGTGAAGTTGTGTACGTAAAAAAAGACGGAAATGATGCTGCTAAGGGAACTTCTTGGAGTGAAGCAATGAAAACGCCTGAGTTAGCAGTGACTCTTGCTGCCAGAGGCAAAGTTAAAAATGTATATATTGCAGGCGGAGTGTATGACGTTGAAGGCAGAGTTGTGCTTTATACTCAAAAAGACAGATTTTCCGGTGGTATCTGGAGCGGAATACTTCTTTCCGAGGGGATGTCTATTTTAGGCGGATTTAAAGGGACCGAAACAGGTTCAGCTGAACAACAAAAGAACGCAAGGCCTTATTCCGGCAATGAAGCATGGAATTTCGGTGAACATAATACTGTGTTAAAAGGTCACTATGGAAATATGGTTAATATGGATGCGTTAAATTATAATGATGGTGAGTTAGGGTTTGCGCCATTTGGTATTGGTGGCGGTGATGAAGAGGCAGGAATGTACGAGTCATTTAACCCGGACTATCTTGCTTTGTGGGAGCCACTTCATAGCGAAACAGCGGACAAAGCATACACGACACTTAGCAGTGGAGTGAGAGTTGTTGGTCAGGTTGAAGATTTTGACCAGGAAACAGTTGTTGACGGTGTGGAAATTAAAAATGGATACACTATTTGTGATATGAAGGTTAGAATTTCAGATCCCGGTGTAAAAAGATTTAACCATGTGGGCGGAGCCGGAGCTCATATCATGGTAAATGGGATTATGCGTAACAGCAAAATTGACAATTGTTATGAATCAACACTCTATTTACCGCAGCAATTCTTAAACTTTAATGTTTGCGGTGGAGGGATAATGATTGTAGGTGGAAAACTTTTAAATAGCATGGTTAATAATAATATTGCTGAAACTAGTGGAGGAGGCGTGTTTATTGCCAGAGGTCTAGTGGAAAATACCGTTATAAGTGATAATCATGCTTTCAGTGCTGGAGGTGGCATAATAACTTCGCACACTGGCAGCGCACTAGGTAGTACTACCATTAACCACTGTACTATAAAAAATAATGAAGCCCTTGGAATTTATCCACCAACAACGGATATTTATGGAGGCGATAGTGTTCCTGGCCCTAATGACGCACTTGGATTAGGTGGTGGTGCATGGATTGCAAACAATGTAATAGTTGATGGTTCTATATTTGAAGGTAATAAATCAAAAAGTGGCGGAAATGATATATATGTCGCAACTAAAGATCCCGAGAAGCCACAAGCCGTAGTTCAAAACAGCTTGATTATAAATAATGATTTTGCAATAAACCAAGCAATCCTTATGGAACACGGTTCACTGCTGCATAGCAATATTATTAACAATAAAAATCCAATAGGTGTGGTTGCTGGATCTGAATCTAAACCTAAAGTTGCGGGTTCTATTTTCTGGAACAACGAAAACGCTCCGCAAGAGGGCATGAACATGACATATTCAGCATTAAATGGTGGTTATGGTGCTGCTGAGGCCATGAATATGGATTTGTCAGCAGACAATAATGCTGTAAATGGACCGCGTTTTGTCAATCCTGCAGAGGGAGATTTTCACTTATTAGAAAGTTCTGCACTTATTGATAAAGTAGCTGACCTTGGAATTTATTGGGATTTTGAAGGAAATGAAAGGCCACAAGGTAAGTTGGCTGATATGGGTATGTACGAATTTGTTAAATCTTTGAAATCTTTAAAATCTTTAGGTTTGCCAACAGGTGATAAATTCAATTATGTGACTGCTGTTTCAGGACTTACAGTAATTATGATAATTTCTTTAGGAATTTTCCATGAAATTCGCAAAAGAAAGCCGAAAAATGGTGTGATTTAGTAAGCATAAAAAGTAAATACAAATATAAAAATATCCATCGATTTAAAACCGGTGGATATTTTCTCAATTAAAAATAAAGAAATATCAATATTTTCTGATCCCAAAATATATATTGTTGACAAAATAAAAAATAATTTGTATAATATTTATAAGATTTGGCCAATTTGAAATAAACAATAAGTTTTAATAAGAATATATAGAATCAATTCAAAATAAAAAGGAGGTGAAAACTATGAAAGAAGTGGATATGGACAAAGTTTCTGGTGGAGCAGTTGAAAAAACAGATGATGGCAAATATAGAGTGGTAAAAGCAATTGGCCCTGAGTTTGATACAGAAGAAGATGCCACTGCTTTTGAAGGTGTAATTGACGGAATGGGTAAAGGTAAACATCATGGGCATGGTCGCCACCAAGGTCATGACCATAAAAAAAGAGGTTGCTGTAAGAATCCAGGAAAACCTGGAGTGCCTGAAGTAACAGAATAATTTCAAAAACAGTTTCCCCCGGTGAGTGCCGGGGGATTATTTGTTGCATTTTGTATTACCAAGTTTGTTTTTAAGTTTATATTATATGATGAATTTTTTTGTAAATATTTCAAATAATATATTTAAATGGATTTTGAAAAAATTAAAATGATTTTAAATAAAGTGAAGGAGAAATTAAATGGATTACTTGAAAGCATTTGTGGTAGGAGGCCTAATTTGCGTTATTGCGCAAATTCTTATAGATAAAACAAAAATGACTCCGGCGAGGATTTTAGTCCTTTTTGTGACTCTTGGTGTTGGTTTGACTGCTATAGGAGTTTACGAGCCTTTAGTGAAATTTGCGGGGGCTGGTGCGACTGTTCCGCTTTCTGGATTTGGTTATTTAATGGCCAGAGGAGTGATTGAAGCGATTCAGAAACAAGGTTTTTTAGGAGTATTTACAGGCGGTTTAATTGCTGGAGCTGCAGGAATTTCTGCAGCAATATTTTTTGGATACCTTGCTGCACTATTTTCTAAATCTCAGGATAGATAATAGTAGCCGCTAGAAATATATAAAAACCTGGAGTTTACTCCGGGTTTTTATTTTTTCACTTTTCGCTTTTTGATTTTTACTGTTTTTACTGGTTTTTTTATTGGGCGCAAAAGTCTGGGAATATCGGATTGATCCGGCAAAAAATCATTGCCTGCAAAATAGTCAATTGATTTTGTTGCGGCAACTATATTATCCGAGAATCCTTTAAAGTTCATTGCCTTTGCATGGAGCAGCAGTATAAAATAGTAAGTAACTATTTTGGATTTTTGAGCGTATACCCAAATGTGATTTTTATAATCTTCATATGCGTTTTCGTGTTCCAGAAAATTCCTTATAATGCCCAAAGATTTTATGAAATCATTTATTTTAACAATGTCGATAGTATGAAGGATGCTTGAATCGCGGCTGGTGTAGTTATAAAGTGCCTTGCCGGATAAAACAATTTTGTCTGCATAAAAGAATATTTTCGGAGAAGTTGCGATATCTTCAAAGTACATTTCATCAAATTTAAGATTATTATCAAAAAAAAGATTTCTTCTGGAAAGTTTATTCCACACAAAATGGCGTGTGCCAATGTCTAAAATTAGTTTCCGAAGCGCCTTGGTTTTTGAATAAATACCTGAAGACGCAAATGGATAATACACCTTAAGCTTGCGGTCCGGGTAATAAAAATTAAAATTGCAGCAGGCAATATCCGCGTCGTTTTCTATAGCTGCATTGTAGAGGCTTTCCAAAAAAGTTGGTTCCAGAAAATCATCGCTGTCCATAAATCCTATGTACTCACCGCGGCAGATTGCAAGCGCTGTGTTTCTCGCTGCAGATGGACCTTGATTTTTCTGCGTGATAAGTATAAAGTTTGGATTTCTCTGACAAAACTCTTTTATGATTTCAATGCTTTTGTCTGTTGAGCCGTCATCGACGATTATAACTTCAAAATCTTGGAAAGTTTGGCTTTCGACAGATTTCAAAGCTTTTTTTAAATATTTCTCAACGTTATAAACGGGGATAATCAGGCTGACAGCTGGTTTGTTCATGACGGAACCTCCCTGGGTATTTCTTTTTTGACTCTTGAAAACGGAGCCAGACCGATAATGCTCAAAAGATATGTTATTATTCGCCAGACGAGTATGGCGGGTTTAATTGTATGAGCCGTGAAAAACATGTCGAAAAATACGTAAAAGCTGCCTTCTGCAGCTCCTGCTCCACCCGGCAGAGGCATAAATGATGATACCATTACCACAATGGACTGCGCTGTTACCATGTCAAAAACACTTGCGCCGTGTAAATTAAAGGCTCTGTAAACCATATACGGGACAATAAATATAGCTGTGAGCTGAACGAATGTTCCCAAAAACGTTTTTAAAAGTAAAACCGGTTTCTGGTAGAGCCTCGTGTTACTCTCATGAAACATTTCAAGCTGGGATTCAATTTTTTCGATTTTATCTTGCGGATTTTTAATAATTCTAAGTTTTGCCAGTAATGTGAAAGTGAAATTAGTAAGCCAGAAGGTGATTTTTTTATTAAACGAAAAAACGAAAACAAAAATAATAATAAAAGC
>CAYJIV010000020.1:2223-4494 GCA_964370325.1 uncultured Eubacteriales bacterium | reverse complement strand
TCCATGTTAAAAAGCATTGCAATCGAGCTGTAAATTGTAATTGTGGTTTGATATACTAAAAATTTTTGAACCATAGCGGAAGTTGCAACCCCGCTGTCTATACCTTGGTTTGTCATGCAATAAATCTGCATTGGCGGCCCGCCGGAAGTGCCGGGGGTAATCAGACTGAAAAATTGCCCGACGGCTGTCGCTTTTAGCGATTTTTTAAATGTATATTTCTTTTCATAGTTGTTATTAGTGAATTTATAGCCAAGATACGCGTCTGCAAATATATTAATCACATGGCATACAATAGCTAATCCCAGCCAGAAATAATTGAAATGGGCAGCACTGTTTAATAAGTCTACAAGTCCGTTTTCGGATACGCAAAAATATATGATTAATCCTATCGGTACCAACATGGCCAGAATATTGATTATTAATTGAGTGTTTATTTTTTTCTTCATCACTCGCCTCCGTAAAAATCAAACAATCCTAATTAATAGGATACCCTTATTTTTGACATTGTCAAGTAAACATATACGCTGTTTTATTGATAATTTAATATGAGCAACGGACATCCCCTGCAGAATAGTATGAAAGATATAAACAGATTTCCTGTGGTGCTTTGACTTATTTATTTTACGTACGGATTTTGAGCGTCCGGCGCTGCTGTTGTTTTGCGTTTGAATGCTTGTCCATACGGCTTTACAGTGAAATCCAGTAAAGTTCGGAGGGGTGAAGGATGAGTGGCAAAATTAGTAATAGAAGGTTCCAGGCGTCTGGAGGGTGAGGTAACTATTCAGGGAGCGAAAAATAGCATTTTACCTATTCTTGCGGCTTCTATAATTTGCGGTGAAGAGTGTATAATACACAACTGCCCCAGAATTTCGGATGTTGACACCACTGTTAAAATACTTAATTATTTAGGATGTAAAACAAACTTTGAAGGTAACACTTTGCTTGTGGATTCGAGGAATGTTTTTAAAAATGATGTGCCGGACTTCTTGATGCGCGAGATGAGATCGTCTATAATATTCTTGGGAGCACTTGTATCTATTTTGGGTAGTGCAAAACTTTCGTTACCCGGCGGATGTGAATTAGGCCCACGGCCGATTGATTTACATTTGGACGGTTTGCGGCAAATGGGACTTATAATCAATGAAAGCCATGGTTGCTTGGAGTGCGAATGTCCAAGCGGGTTAACGGGGTGTAGTATTGCGCTTTCGTTTCCAAGTGTGGGAGCCACTGAAAATCTGCTTTTATCTGCAGTTAAGGCTAAGGGTACAACTATTATTACGAATGCTGCCAAAGAGCCTGAAATTTACGATTTAGTAGATTTCCTCAACAAATGCGGAGCGAGAATTAAATTCATAGGCGACGGGATTATTACAGTTGAAGGTGTTAACAGGCTCAGAGGTGCAGAGCACGTAGTTATTCCTGACAGAATTGTTGCGATTACATATATGGCGGCAGCAGCGGCAACGGCAGGGAGTCTGGTCATTAAAAACGTTGTAAAAGAGCATATTGGTGCAGCATTGCCGATATTTGAAGAAACCGGATGCATAATTAAAACACTGGGCAATAACATTTTAAAGATAGACGCTCCTGCAAGACCATATTTTACCAGACTTATCAGAACTATGCCGTATCCTGGTTTTCCAACTGATGCACAGGCACCAGTTATGGCGATGGCAACAATTGCAGATGTCACTAGCGTTTTTGTGGAAAATATTTTTTCAAATAGGTATTAGGATGTGGGTGAGCTTTTGATATTAGGTGCAGATATAAAAGTTGAAGATAAGGTTGCAATTGTTGAGGGAGTTAAAAGGCTTTCTGGTGCGGAGGTTACGGCAACCGAACTGCGTGGTGCAGCGGCATTAGTGGTGGCAGGACTCAGTGCAGAAGGCACAACTTACATTTCAGGGCTTAAGTATATTAACAGAGGTTATGAAGATATAGAGAAAAATTTATGCAGCATAGGTGCGGTAGTAAAAACATGTAAGGAATAGGGGATATGAAAGAAAAAAGGAAAACTAAGAAAAAATCAATGAAACCAAAGCCGGAATCTCGAAAACGAAAAACAAGAAATTCAAAAAAAACAATGCACAGAAGAATTTTTTTGATGTTTTCGTGTTTTGTTGTTTTGTCCGCTGTGTTTACGGGCTTGAGTTTTGCGTTTTTTGAGGTTTTTAAAATTAATAATATATGTGTTGAAGGCAACACTAAATATGACGATAAAGAAATCATAAAATGCAGCAGAATCAAGATTGATGATAACCTTTGTTTCGC
>CAYJIV010000020.1:0-2213 GCA_964370325.1 uncultured Eubacteriales bacterium | reverse complement strand
CGGTTATTTAATTATAAGCAAATCCGGGAAAATACTTGAACGAGCTGAAGAGCTGCCAACAGAATTGGTTGGAATCAATGGGGCAAAATTTTTGCCTGACGAAAACGGGGTAAAATTAAATCATGAATGCTCTGCAATACTGGAAGCTCTAAACAAAAGTTTAAATGCATTTAAAGAAAATTACCTTTATGGGATAAAAGCGATTGATGTTTCGGATTTTGATCATATAACCGTAAATTATGATAATAGAATCACGATTATAATTGGCAAATACGAAGACATACCTTATAAAATTTTGACTGCTAGGGAAATCCTTAATAATAAAATTGGATCATCTGAAAAAGGCATCCTTGACTTGCGTAGTCTTAAAAATAATAATAGATCCTATTTTACTCCGCAATAAATAAATTGATTATTTTATTCAAAAAATTAGCCACTAAAATCCCCCCAGATTTAATACTGGGGGGGATTTTGTTGTTATTGATATTTCTCCTAAGCTAAAGTTTTTTCGTCTGTTTGTTGCTGCTGAGCTATTCTTTTATCATATTCGCGCCCCAGCATAAATGCTGAAGTAATCCATGCTATGCTTAGTACCACACAAACACCCATTATTGTGTACATATTACTGAGTATGTTACTTCCCGGGATGATAACAGCTGTAAGTAAAATAACTGTAAGAGCTCCGCCGGCTTTGCCGAGTCT
Source organism: uncultured Eubacteriales bacterium (assembly GCA_964370325.1). Taxonomy (GTDB): domain Bacteria; phylum Bacillota; class Clostridia; order Oscillospirales; family Acutalibacteraceae; genus UMGS1491. Next base: position 1,511 of record CAYJIV010000020.1, on the reverse strand, counting down.
TCCTCCGATAACTTCAACAGCTGCTTGACCTTTAACTTTTTCGTCCGGGTCAAGTGGCAAATATGCCATCGCTTTGGTCGGATCAAAGAATGTGTATTTTGTGCCTTTATCAAATGCATTAGTGACTGCACCGATCCATGTTAAAAGAAGTGGGAGAGACATGCCCATCATTAAAAGGAAGTAAGTACTGCACATTACAACAACAATAATTGGCGTAATAAGAACGTTTGTTTTCCATTTAAGTTTTCTAAGTAGTAGTGATGCAACCCATGACATTAATATGGTTGCAATTGCTGTGGCTTGTGACATAAATCCCATTATGGCATTTGCTTCATTGGCGGGAAGGGTGGCTTTATAGTGTGCTTTCCATATTTGTTCAAATAAATTAATTACAACACCATAACCAACGACTATAATTCCAACCAATGCCAGGTATTTTGATTTGAATAAAAGTTTGATGCCTTCCATAATGCTGACTTTTTCTTTTTTCTTTTTGATTTTAACGTCAGTTGGATCGTAATAGCGGGGGTCTGTAACAATAACTTTGTTTATCCAATAGTAAATGAGCATTGTAACTATACCCAAACCAATACTAATCCAAATACAAATCAAAAGATTTCTGTTAAATGCCGCACCTGTTGCGTGAGACATTTCGTCTAGAATTCTTCCTGAAGCAAAAACGCCTACGTTTCCTAATGTACAGAATAAAGCGAAAAATCTTGTTACTTCACCTTTTTTTGTGATTTTATTTGCAAACTGCCAGAAAAGTGAGCTGATTGCAATTGTGCCCCAGATTTCAGCAAAAACATAAAACAGTGTGTAACTCCAGTTAGTTAGGCATGGAATAATATCTTTGAAAAATGGGGGCCAGCTTGCTTGCATCGATCTAACTGTTTCTGCTGAGGCGTGAATTTTATCAACGTTTGGAAATAGAAAAAGAGAAAAAATTGCGAAATAACCAAGGAAAATCGAAACCATTATATAAAATATTTTGACAGTACCAAATTTATTGACAAGCCACGTGAAAAGCATAACGGTTAAAAAAGCTGCTGGCATGACAAACCAAAGTTTAAGGTGGGAAATAAGTTCTGTTCCACCGCCTATTGCATGGTACTGCACTAAATTGTCTTTAATGTCACGAACCATTGTATATACAAATAAAATGCAGAACATCAAAAGACTCATGGGAATGAACTTTTTAAGTTCAAAGCTATGGATCGGCCAAAAAAACTCACGAATCTTGCCAAACCCTGGCTTCTGCGCGGTTCCTGCTGTGGTATCACTCATTACTATCGTGCTCCTTTAATATGATTTTGAAATGTTGAAATTGTGCTAAGCGATTTTAATTTCTTCGCCTCCTACTGCTTTATATATTATTTTAAGTTATAAACACTAACAGTGAGAATTATACCAAACGATATTGTAAAATGCAAGTGAAATTATATAAAAACCACGACAAACGCATAAGAAAGCAACCCCAAAAATTAGATAATTACGGCGTTTTGTGAGCG
>CAYJIV010000019.1:3731-11080 GCA_964370325.1 uncultured Eubacteriales bacterium | reverse complement strand
GTATTTTTTATTTAATGCTGCAAACCCATTCGCATTTGCTAAATCTGCATTTAACACAACTATATTTTCGTTTTGAACCATTGCTTTTTCCAATTCTTGCGCCATAACCGCTCGCATTTCCATTATGATTTTCCCCCTAACTCTTTGAGCCCTTCTTCAGATAACTCTTTTGTAACCGGCATATTATGGTTGGATATACCAGCCTTTTGCACAAAACTAATTCCATAACCTTTAATTGTATGCAGGACTATCATAGTTGGTTTATCTGATTTTTTCGCATTTGTGATTGCTTCGTCAATTTCATTACAATCATGGCCGTTTTGAACAGTAATAACATTCCATCCGAAAGCTTTCCATTTGTCATCCAGCGGTGCAACATTGCAAATATCTTCCGTTTTACCGTCTATCTGAAGCTTGTTGTAATCCGTGAAAGCTATAAGATTATCCAGTTTGCAGTGAGATGCAAACATTGCAGCTTCCCAGATTTGGCCCTCCTGAGATTCACCGTCTCCAATAATCGTGTAAATAATTGCACCATCTTTGCGAAGTTTAGATGCCTTTGCAACTCCTACCGCGCAAGAAAATCCCTGACCCAGTGAACCCGTAGTCATGTCAACTCCGGGAGTTTTATTCATATCGCAATGACTCGGCAAATCTGTACCGGATTGATTCAGCGTCAAAAGCCAATCCTTTGGAAAATAACCTTTATCTGCTAATACTGCATAAACAGCAGGACCACTATGCCCTTTTGAGACAATCAAACGATCTCTGCCCTCCATTTTTGGATTTTTCGGGTCAATGTTCATGTGCTTATAGTATAAAACCGCCAGTACTTCAACAATAGACAACGATCCTCCAATGTGACCTACACCCAGCGTTCCAATCGCAATTAAAATGTCTTTTCTGATCTCTTTACATTTTGCAATAAAATCCAATAAATTCACCTACTTTAAATTTTCAGGGCCAAAACTTTCCGGGAGTAAATCTTCGAGCATATAAATTTTAAAATCATCAATGTTTTTAGCTAATATAACTTTGAACTCTTTCGGATTGCAAAACTCCCTAAGTATTTGCCTACATACCCCGCACGGTGGACAATACGATTCAAAAACTTCGGTATTAGTTTCATTGCCGCCAACAATAGCTATAGCTTTAAAACTGCGGTACCCATCATAAACAGCGCGAAACAACGCGGTCCTCTCTGCACAATTGCATGTAGAATAAGCTGCGTTTTCAATATTAAAGCCACCGTATATTTTTTCATCACTCGTTAAAATAGCCGCGCCAACTCTAAATTTTGAATACGGAACATATGCATTTCTGCTAACCTTGGTAGCTTTTAAAATCAAGTTTTTTATGTAATTCAATCATTGTCACCTCAGACGAATTATATCAAAAAAGAATCCAAGTTGAAATACACATAATTTCTGTGTAAAATTGAGTAAAAATCCAGAGGAGGGTTCTCATGAAAACAAAACTTAAACATTTATTTATATATATACTCGCTGTTTTAACACTATATTTTGGAAGCACAATCTGCTTTTGCGCTCCGCTTGAAGATGCATCCGAGCAACCAAATACCACCCAAAGTGAGATCGCTGCAAACATTTCGGAAAATTTCAATTTTATCAAATCGAATGAAGAATCTCAAAATTTTATCTGGAACGGCACGATTTTTCTTTATGGTGGCATTGCTTTAATTATAATTTCAGTTTTTGGGATAATCATCACTTTTATTCCAAGAAAAAGACGCAAAAAAAGAAGAAAGAAGCGTACGTCTCAACGTAGCTCTCAAAGGTATGTTAAAAAACGGTAACAAAAATTTATATTGTTGGAGATGGTTTAAAATGCCTTCAAATCAATGCACCGAGATATGCAGCGGCATAAATTTCACGTACATTCCTGCAACCAAATTTAAAACAACACAGTTGTCGTTCACTATGTTCGTTCCGCTGAACAAAAATGAAGCATCAAAAAACGCTATTATACCAAATTTGCTGGCACACTCGTGCAAAGTCCACCCCACACTGATGCAAGTCAGCAAATGTTTGGAAGAACTTTACGGTGCAAAGATTGCAACCGGAGTAGGGAAATTCGGAGATAATCAAATAATAACGCTTTCTGCAGCGTGCATAAATAACAACTTCACACTTGATGGTACCAGCGTAGTTTTAGAATTAACCCAACTTTTGTGCGACATGATTTTTGAGCCTGATACAGACGAACAATCTTTCAAAAAAGAACATCTCGAACAGGAACGCCGACAACTGATTGAATCAATAGAGGCAGAATTTAATGACAAAAAAATATATGCGCACAGACGCTGCGAAGAATTAATGTGCAAAAAAGAAAAATATGGCATAAACAGACTTGGTACAGTAGAGGATGCTCAAAAATTAACCGGAAAAGATATTTTCGCAGCGTGGGAAAAGCTCTTGAAATCTGCACAAATTGAACTCATTTTAACGGGTTCCGCCGCGTGCGGCCCCATTATATCAGAATTCAAAAACAGATTTGCAAAAATCCAAAGAGAAAGCACTGTAAAATGTACAACAGAAGTCATTAATAAAGTAGAAAAAGTGCAGGAATTTACAGATAAAATGGACGTCACGCAGTGCAAACTTGTTATAGGTTTGCGCACGGGCATGGCCACATCAGATGATAAAAGCACTACACCCATGCAAGTTATGAACACACTTTTCGGTGGGTCAGCACCATCTAAATTATTTATGAATGTGCGTGAAAAGCTAAGTTTGTGCTATTATTGCGGCTCGAGTTACAATAAACAAAATGGAATTATTTTTATTCAAAGCGGCGTTGAACAAAAAAACATTGAAAAAGCGAAAAAAGAAATCATGGAACAGCTGAAAGAAGTTAAAATTGGTAATTTCAGCGACAGAGAATTGGATGAAACAAAATTATATTTAACTCAAAGTATTGAAAAAACTAAAGACAGTCCTGGCGCGCTTGACGCTTGGTATACTTCTCAAGCGTTACTGGAAAAGAAAAAATCCCCGGACGAACTCATTAAAGAAATAAACGCAGTCACACGAGAACAGGTAATTTCAGCTGCAAACAAGGCAACGCTGGATACCATATATACTTTAATTGGAAAAGAGGCGAAATAAAATGGAACCAAAACGAATTAAAAGTGACTACCTCGGCGAGGAATATTTTCATATGAACCAGCCCTCCGGATTGAATATTTATATCTACCCAAAACGCGGATATAGTTCAAATTACGCCATTTTGGGTACGAATTTCGGATCTGTAAATAATAAATTCAAACTAAAAGGGCAATCCAGTTTTACGCAGGTCCCGGATGGTGTTGCGCATTATCTAGAGCACAAACTTTTCGCCGGCAAAGAGCAGGACGCATTTGAACTTTTCGCAAAAACAGGTGCATCCGCGAACGCTTATACAACTTTTGATAAAACTGCATACCTTTTTTCCTGCACAGGCAACTTTGAAGCTTCGCTAAATATTTTGCTGGAATTCGTGCAGTCACCATATTTTACGGCAGAAAACGTTGAAAAAGAGCGCGGAATTATTGAACAAGAAATCAAAATGTACCAGGATAGTCCTGACTGGAAAGTATTAATTAATCTCCTGAGCGCTCTTTATAAGAACCACCCCGTTAGAGCGGACATCGCAGGAACCGTTGAATCTATCGCAAAAATCACTCCCGAAACGCTATACGAGTGCTATAACACGTTTTACAATTTGCATAACATGTCACTTTGCGTGGTGGGCGACGTTGATGTTAACAAAACCCTTGGAATAATTGACAAACAGCTTAAATACTCCAAACCATTGGAAGTTGAAAGGTTTTTCCCCGAAGAACCACAGGAAGTAACTCAAAAATTCATTGCAGAAAGCTTTGACATGCAATCTCCTATGTTCCAACTAGGATTTAAAGAAAAAGTTCAAAATACAGCGCGGCTAAGCGCAGAGCAGCTTGTTTACACAGACATACTTTTAAAATGTATATCATCGAAATCTTCACAGATGTACAACGAACTTCTGAGCAAGGAATTAATAAATACAGCCTCATTTTCATACGAATATTTTGAAGGACCGGGTTATGCTTCCGCAATTTTCTCAGGAGAATCAAAAAATCCAGAAAAGGTCTCGGAAATCATTCATGATCATGTGTCAAAAATCAAAAAATCTGGAATTGACAAAGAAACGTTTGAGCGTGCCAAAAAAGCAATTTATGGTCAGAGTCTGTCAGTCTTTAACAGCATTTCTGGTATAGCCAATTTATTACTCGATTTTTCGTTCTCAGGGAAAGAAATTTTCAGTTACGTGGACATTATTGGCAGTGCAACCCTAGAAAAAGTAAACGAAAGATTAACCCATCAATTAGATGAAAATTACTCAGCACTTTCCATCGTGAAACCAAGATGAACAACTTCTTTTACAATGTGTCTTTTCCAAACCTCGGAATTCATTTAAAAATCAATCCCCTTGCTTTTCAAGCTGGGCCATTTACAGTTTACTGGTACGGTGTCATTTTAGCGGTAGGATTTGTTCTGGCATACCTATATGCTAACAAGCGGGCTACTGATTTTAGCATCAAAAAAAGCGCACTCCCAGATTTAGTCACAATCGGATTTGTGTGCGCTGTTATTACTGCCCGGATATATTACGTAATTTTCTACCCCGGGGATTTTTACATTAAAAATCCTGCGAAAATTTTCAATATCTCCGAGGGTGGAATTGCAATTTATGGCGGTGTTATTGGTGCTGTTATAGGTCTTTATATAGCTGCAAAAATCAAAAAATTAAATTATAAAGCTCTGTTTGATTTGATGTCTCTCGGCTTATTAATTGGGCAATGTATCGGCAGATGGGGCAATTTTACTAATCAAGAAGCTTTCGGCTCACCCACAAATCTACCCTGGGGTATGATGAGCGAAAATACGAGTAAAATTACTGTTCATCCCTGTTTTTTATATGAATCTTTAGGATGTTTAATTATTTTTATAATTTTACACATTTACAGCAAACAAAAAAGTAAAATAGATGGGCAAATATTTTTAATGTACTTACTTTTTTATGGCATATTAAGAGCCATTATTGAAGGATTACGGACAGATAGCTTAATAATTCCCGGCACAGCTTTGCGAGTATCACAAATTCTGGCAATAGGATTAGTAATTATCTCTATTTATGGATTAATTATTAATAACAAACAAGCCGAATTACTTCGCACCAAAATTATTAATTTCAAATAAATCTAAAAATGAATATTTACCCAAAAATGGTTTTAATAAATTCAAAATAGAATTAATACCGCCATCTACATAACTCTCAAGGTACAAAACAAGGTTAGGGTCATGAATGCTTTGACGCAGTAGACACCATCCTTTTTGATGCTGTGCATTAAAGTTTACCCTCACACCCTCCACATTGTCTTCCTCGAGTTCAAAAAACTTGGTTGATTTAACATAATTTTTAAAATCATCCAAAATTTTTTTCGATGCACACAAAATATCCTCAGAATTTATACCTATCCTCAAAGTAGTTTGTTCCTTGGCATCAACCAGATTTTTTAGCAAATCGCCTATAGTTTTTCCCTCTTTTTTTAACTGAACCATTTTAATTATAATTTTTGCCGCAAGATAAGCACCGTCATCCATGAAATCATTATCTTTAAAAGCTGCATGACCGGATGCTTCAATTGCCAAGGGACAATTCGCGCCGTTTTCATTTATTTTTTTGCCCATTTCAATAACATTATGATATCCTCTTTTAAATCGAAACTGGCTTCCTCCCAGCTTCTCGATAAATATTTTTAAATTATCAGATGTGCAGGAATCAGTAACTATTATTCCTCCGGGACTACTTCCCAAGACAATAGAGGATGCCAAAGCAATCAATTTGTTTTTGCTTATTATTTTACCATTTGAATCTACAGTCAAGGCACGGTCTACATCCGTGTCAAAAATAATGCCTAAATCTGCACCCGAATTTAAGGTCGCTTCGGTTATGGATTTCATTGCAACTGCATTTTCTGGATTCGGCATATGATTCGGAAAATCTCCATTCGGTTCAAGAAAAACGCTTCCTGCAATGTCCGCCCCCAGCTCTTTTAAAACATCATTGGCAAAAAATCCGCCCGCACCATTTCCGGCATCAACCACAATTTTAAAATCTTTTAGTGGTAAATCGTAATCATCTTTCGAATTCACGCCTTCTTTTATAACCCTGCGTATCTTTTCACAATAATAATTCATAACATTTATAGATCTGACGTTGCCCTCTTCCTTTGCAAGGGGAGGAAATTTCTCGTTTTGCGCCATTTCTAAAATTCCTTCAATGTCGTCTTCAGAAAGGCCACCGTTAGCAATAAAAAATTTAAAACCATTCCGATTCTTCGGGTGATGGCTCGCAGTAATTTCTATCGCAGAGGTACAATCTAAAACACTCGTAGCTAAAAACATTGCTGGAGTGGACGCAAGCCCACAGTCACAAACCTGCACACCAACCGAACGAAATGCATTTATAGCCGCAGTTTTAATTCTCATTGCGGAATTTCTGGGGTCGTTTCCTATGGCAATAGTAATAGAAGGGTAAATCAGTTTCATTCTTACTGACAACCACTCCGCAAAAGCCAAACATATTTTTGTGACTGCATTATTTGTAAGATTAATTTTTTCACTAAAAACATCATCCGCCGCAACTGCGCGTATATCAGAACCACTTTTAAATTGTTTCCAAACATTATTCAGCATTTTCGTTACGCCCTTTCAAAAACCTAAACCAAAAATATAATTACAAACGTTTTGATTATAACACATATATTATAATAATCAAATATTAATTGTATAAAAATAATTAAAATTGCTTGTTGACAGGCGTTTTTATATATTATATGATAAAAATATAGCGATCACAATATTATATTTTTAAGATTAGAAAGGAGAAAACAGTAATGGAAAAAATTGATAACAACAAACTTGATGAAATCTCTGGAGGCGCAAGCTACCAAAGATCCAACACCTTAGGCGTTGACAATGGTGGTAAATGGTCATTGAACCAAAAATAAACTTTTGCTTTAAGTGATGCCGGATATAGATTTGAAAGAGACTCAAATGGTCAAGTAACCGGGATTTTAGGTGAAAATGATCAAAAACTTCCGGTTGAAGAAGTGTTTCAGTTCTTACAAGATAATAAAATCAGATAAAGCTCTAAACCAGCAATCATTGCTAGATCTTAAAAAGAAGTGGAATAAACTTATATTTTTATTATTTGGAAATTGTTTTTTATTGAAATAAAAGCAATTTCCTTTTTTTTTAAAACCAGGTTATAATTTAGATGTATTTAAAGTCTCAACATTGTCC
>CAYJIV010000019.1:0-3672 GCA_964370325.1 uncultured Eubacteriales bacterium | reverse complement strand
ACTAATCACAGATAATCTTAACTTAGCTGTTAACAATTCAGAGATAATAATAATTTCAATTAATGCGCAGGCGCTGCGCTCTTTTGCTTCAGAACTCTCCGAACGTAATTTTAATTTAGACAACAAAAAAATAGTTCTTTGCATGAAAGGTATAGAAGAAAACACCGGAAAAAGGCTTACAGAAGTGTTAGGTGAATACATACAGCCGCATTCTAACATAGCTGTGTGGGTTGGTCCAGGGCATGTTCAGTCGTTTACTCAAAACATTCCCAACTGTATGGTTATTGATTCATGCAGTTCAGAAACAAAAAAATTGCTGGTAAATGAGTTTGCCAGCCCGTTGATACGTTTTTATTATGGCACGGACCTAATCGGAAATGAAATCGGTGCTGCTGCCAAAAATGTTATGGGAATTGCTGCCGGAATACTGGATGGCATGGGTTTTGAATCGCTCAAAGGTGCACTTATGGCAAGAGGCACAAGAGAAATTTCCCGCTTGATAAAAACTCTAGGCGGAAATGAGATGTCTGCCTACGGGCTTTGCCATCTAGGGGATTATCAAGCCACACTTTTTTCCGAATACAGCAATAATCGTAAATTCGGAGAATGTTTAGTAACTGGAAATCCGTACCAAAAACTTGCAGAAGGCGTTGCAACAGCGCGAGCTTTAGAAAATCTTGGGAAAAAACATGGAATAGAACTCCCGATTTCTCATACTATAAACAACATCATTGCAGGTAAAACATCGCCGCAAGATGCCATTACAAATTTATTTTTAAGAGATATTAAATGTGAGTTTTAACCTAATAATTTAGTCCTAAAACCATCCTTACAACCAATCTTCTAAATTTAAAACCAAATTTTTCATAAATATGCCGGGCTGCCAATATTACTTCTATAGCTTTTGCCATGAACTTTTGCGCAATTCCGCGCCTCTCACAGTTAGGATCCAAGAATACATGTCCTATATAGCTATGAGGATCATCACGAAAAGTAATGTGAGCATTGATTTGCCCTGGAGGAAATTGATAGTCCGGTCTATTTACATCGAAAAAATAATAAATAACTAGACTTATGTCAGAGGAATTGCGGGTACTATTAGTTTGAACTAAAATTCCCTCTCCATCTCTTACATTCAAAAACTCCATGCTTCCACAAATCATAATTACTAAATATAAAAAATCAAATTACATATTTTTTTCAGCATTTTTATCCATAATCTCTTTGTAGACAGGATAACTTTGAGTTAGTTTTTTAACCTCGCCGCGAACGAAGCCGGCATTCTTTTCATAGTCATATTGAATTTTACATATGAGTTCGGCAATTACCCTGGCTTCTAATTCTTTCATGCCTCTGCTTGTAATTGCAGCTGTTCCTATGCGAACTCCACTTGTAATTTGCGGACTGCGTTTCTCGCCAGGAACGGTGTTCTTATTTGTAGTGATCTTAACACTGTCCAAACGTTCTTCAAGATCTTTCCCAGTAACTTCAGAATCTTTTAAATTAATAAGCAAAAGATGATTATCAGTTCCGCCAGAAACAAGTTTCATACCATTTTTAATAAAAGTTTCGCTCATTATCTTACAGTTTTTCACAACCATTTCCATATAACTTTTGTATTCCTGACTCATAGCTTCTTTAAAACAAACGGCTTTTCCGGCTATAACATGCATAAGCGGGCCACCTTGAGTCCCGGGGAAAATAGCTTTGTTTACTTTATTCTCAAATTCTTTTTTGCAAAGAATCATACCGCCTCTGGGACCGCGCAAGGTTTTGTGAGTAGTAGTAGTAACAAAATCAGCAAAAGGAACAGGATTTTGATGTAAGCCTGCCGCAACCAAACCCGCAATGTGAGCCATGTCAACCATTAACAGTGCACCGACTTCATCAGCAATTTCTTTGAATTTTTTAAAGTCTATGTTTCGTGGATATGCACTGGCTCCGCAAACAATCATCTTCGGTCTGCAATTCTTAGCAATATTTAAGACTTCATCGTAATCAATTATTTCAGTTTCGGGATTAACCCCGTATGGGAAAAAATTATAAAATCTTCCGGACATATTCACCTTGGAACCATGTGTAAGGTGTCCGCCCTCGTTCAAGTTCATTCCCATCACAGCATCACCTGGGTTAAGTACAGCAAAGTAAACTGCAGCGTTAGCCTGGACTCCCGAGTGTGGCTGAACATTAACGCTTTCCGCTCCAAAAAGATCCTTAGCTCTGTTTATTGCCAAGTTTTCAGCCATATCAACAAACTGACATCCACCATAATATCTTTTTTCCGGATATCCTTCGGCATATTTGTTTGTCATTATATTTCCAACAGCGGATAAAACCGCCTCTGAAACAATATTTTCGGAAGCTATAAGCTCTATGGTTCCTTGCTGGCGTTCCAACTCCAAATGAATTGATTTTGCAATCTCGGGGTCTGTTTCGTTTAACAATTTAAAACATTCATTAAGATATGGTGTCATTAAAATTCCTCCAATTTTATGTTCAATCTACTTCATTTTTGGTTTTTTATATTGTCCTCATTTTAATACCTTTTATAAGTTAATTCCAAGTACTTATATTTCGCAAAACTCAAATTTCAATTTTTTTGTTTCAAAAAACAGATTGTGGTGTATAATGTTTCGTGTCGAAAAATGTCAATATTGATTTAATTTAGAGGTGTTTTTGTGTATCGTTTTAAAAAATTAGGATTGCTTTTACTTGTTTTACTGTTTTTATTAGGAACTTCAACCATGTTTTCAGTAAGCGCAGAAATAAAAGAAGATTATTATACCATTAAAAGCGCACTTACTGAAAACATGGTTTTGGACATAGAGGGTGCTTCACAAAATAACGAAGCAAAAGTACAGCTTTATGAATCGAATCAAACACGCGCACAGGCATTTTATATATCCAAATCCGTTGATGGAGCATACCAAATTGAAGCCTATTGTTCACGAAAAATGCTGGATGTAAAGTACGGTGAAAAAGAATTCGGAACAAAAGTTTGGCAATACGAAAAGAACGAAACATATGCACAAAAGTGGGATTTCAAGCCTGCTGGAAACGATTATTTTTATATAAATTCAAAAGTCAACGGATTAAACTTGGACGTATGCTACGGAAGCACGGAAAATGGAGCACCAATCTGGACTTACACCCCAAACGAAACAAACGCACAAAAATTCAAGCTCGAAAAATTCTATCCGTCTGAAGAAGATGCCGCGCTGCTTTATGACAAACGTGACTACGCTACAAGACTGACATGGTTTGAAGATAAATTCATAAAATACTATTCAAACTTAAACGCTAAAAATATATTAGTAGTCGGTGACAAGAATTTTTGTGATAATTTTAAAAAAATTGCCGCAAAATGCAACGGCAAAACTTTCCGCTACACTAGCACAGTAAGAGAAACCATAAATTTAACAGCAACCGGAACGTTTGATATGATATTAAATATTAAATATGATCCCTCATATTACAACTTGATTTTCGGCAAATCTCAAAAGGTTACTTCTTTTAAAAATGGATACGAAGAAATTCTTGTTGAAAGCGTAATTGAGCATTTAAGAGAAAATAATGTAACTACTTTCTTTTTTGAGTCTCCTACATACCAAAAAATTATGAATTTAAATTTAAATGATTTTGAAAGAAATTTATTGGCAAATTGGTATTCAG
>CAYJIV010000018.1:4833-11622 GCA_964370325.1 uncultured Eubacteriales bacterium | reverse complement strand
TTTTTTTACGGTAGCTTCGGTTTTATCTCCAAAAAATTCATCCTGCATAATCTGCGAAAAACCCAAACTATTTAAATAATCCTGTAATTGTGCCACATAGATTCCAACATCGCCATACTTTAATGTTGGTTTATTATGTAATTCTACAACATTTTTAATAGGCGGCACCATAGGTGGTACACTTTGTTTTGTACACAATTTAGAACTTTTCGATTTCATAACACACTGATCATCTAAAGACATCTTATTGAAAATTTTACTAAGTGTGCCAAGTGTAACTGCATTTATTGGATCATTTGACTTTATACAGAAATCATTTTGAAAAGCTTTAATGGCCTTATATGTACATCTGTCCAAAACCGCAGTACTAGTTGGAATGAAATAGCCTTTGGATATGAGAATATTTTTAACTTCAAGTATTTTGTTATGCTTATTGCCAATGTAAATTATATTTATAATCAAACACCTCCTTTTTAATATATTAAGGAAGCGGAAAAATAATAACTAATATACAATTTTAAATGACGCCTTGCTCAATCATAGAATCTGCAACACGTTTGAACCCCATGATATTTGCACCCGCCACATAATCACTGCCGAATCCATACTCTTCAGCAGTGTCGGCAACATTCCTGAAAATGTTAGCCATAATATTTTTTAGCTTAACGTCTACTTCCTCAACGCTCCAACTTAAACGAATGCTGTTTTGACTCATTTCCAGCGCAGAAACAGAAACTCCTCCGGCATTTGCCGCCTTTCCTGGAGCAAATAAAATTTTACTTTCGGCCAGTAATTTTATCCCTCCCATAGTAGTTGGCATATTGGCACCTTCTGCCACAGCAATTATACCGTTTTTAATTAAATTTTTTACACCTTCCTCCGGTAATTCATTTTGAGTAGCGCAAGGAAGCGCAATATCGCATGGAATGGTCCACATAAACGGGCCATTAAAGTATTGAGCATTCGCGTAATATTTTTGATATTCACGGAGCCTTAGTTTTTGTTCATCCTTGATTTTTTTGATTGCAATTATATCTATCCCGTGCGGATCGTATATCCAGCCGCTCGAATCAGACATTGTAACGACTTTGCTCCCAAGCTGCATGGCTTTTTCAGCAGCGTTAATTGCAACATTGCCCGCACCTGAAATACAAATTGTTTTACCTTTCAAGTCCTGCCCGTGTTTTTGAAGCATCTGTTCTGTGAAGTAGATTAAGCTGTATCCGGTTGCCTGTTTTCTTATAAGAGAACCGCCGTATGAAAGGCCTTTACCCGTTATAGCACCATAGTGGACATTTTTCAAACGCTTGTATTGCCCGAAAAGATATCCGATTTCTTTCTCACCAACTCCAATATCTCCGGCCGGAACATCTTTATCCGGACCGATATAACGTGAAAGTTCAGTCATAAAGCTTTGGCAGAATTTCATGATTTCATTGTCGCTTTTGCCTTTGGGGTCAAAATCGCTCCCACCTTTGCCGCCGCCAATAGGCAACTCCGTCAAAGCATTTTTGAAAATCTGCTCAAACGCCAAAAATTTAATTATTCCGACATTTACTGACGGGTAAAACCGCAGGCCGCCCTTATAGGGCCCCAAAGAATTGTTAAACTGTACCCTATATCCTCTGTTTACCTGTATGTCTCCATCATCATCTATCCACGGGACACGGAATTTTATTTGCCTGTCCGGTTCTGTTACTCTTTGAATTATGGCTTTCTTTTCAAAAATCGGATTGCTATCCATAAGCGGTTTTATTGATATCAACACTTCATATACGGATTGATGAAACTCATCTTCACCCGGATTTTTAATTCTTATTTCATTTATTTGGTCTTCAATATAGCTCATTTATAAACCCCTCATTCGATTTCAATTTCACTATTCATTTTACACAAAATCTCAAAAATTTAATACACTCCGATTAAATTTATCAAAAAAATTATCCCCCGGAAATACACCGAAGGATAGTTTTTGTTATTTCAGACCTTTTGCATTTTCAATCAGTTTTTTAAACTCACCGCTTATTTCTCCACTGCATCCACGCGGAAGTTTTTCACAAATTTCAAAAACTTTATCTCTCATCCATAATGACGGTGTAATTCTTATAGAATAACCACATCCATTGTCTACAATCCATTCATAAAATCCCGCTTTCGGCAAACCGTAAGTAGATAAAATTTGCATAATAACTCCGCCGTGAGTAAATACAGCCGCAGAAGTTATGCCATCTGTCATAAGACCTTTCACAATCTTTTCAAACGCCGAACAAATTCTATTATAAAACTCTTCTCCGCTTTCACCGTTTGGTGGCTTGACACTATGGCCGCTTTCCAATCCATTACCTATCCAGTCAGTGTATCCATCTTCTTTCATCAGCTCTTCAGTAGTTTTGCCTTCCCAGTCACCAAAGTTACATTCTCTTAATTTTTCTGCAATTACAGGTTTAATTTCAGGATAAATCATATTGCAAGTTTGCATGCATCTTGAAAGCGGACTGCTATAACAAACCGCAACATTTGGATATTCATAGGCTTCTTTTAGCTTTCGTAACCTAGATATACCCTCGGGACACACAGGCATATCCGTGGAACCCAAATATTTGCCGTTAAGATTAGCCTCCGTCAAACCATGACGAATCAGATGAATATTATACGATTTCATAACGAACACACCTTTACTTTCTTATTTATTTGGCTTCCTATCCATAATTTTTCTTTCCGAGCCATTTAAAATCCTGACTATATTAGACTTATGTTTATATATTATAATTATTGCCATAATCAATGTCACTAACGTTGAAAACATCACGTATTGCATATCTTTTAAATATTTGTAGTCAATTAAATATGTAATCAAAAATGTTATTATAGGATATGCCCCGGCAACGCAAACAGACGCCAGCGAAACCATTTTAGAAAAAAGTAAAATAATCAAAAAAACACAAATCGTAATCAAACCAATGCGCCAATCTATTATAATAGCTGCCGCCCAAGTCGTAAGAATTCCCTTGCCGCCTTTAAATTTAAGAAAACATGGATAAACATGACCCAAAAAACACATAATACCGGCAAGATATGCAGCATATTGCATCAGTATCATATTCCCTGCAAACGCAGGCTGCATACCAATTATACTGCGCCCAAGCCAAACGGCAATAACCCCCTTAGTAAAATCACCAACAAAAGTAAGGATGCCGACTCTCTTCCCCATAGTTCTCAAAGCATTGGTGAATCCGGGATTGCCACTGCCCATTTCACGTATATCTTTTTCAGGCTTCATTATTTTTGCAACTATAATCGAAGAATTTATGCATCCTATTAGATATGCCGAAACCGCAACGATTGCCATAAGCACCCAGTAATTTTCAAACATATGTTTAAAATCCCTGCTTTCAATTAAAGCTTTTGCTCGCCTTTCTCTCTGAACACAAATCGAATTGGCGTACCTTCAAATCCGAACGTATTTCGCAAATTGTTTTCAATGTAATTTCTATATGAAAAATGAAATAAATCAAGTTTATTGATAAAAAATGCAAATGTCGGCGGTTTAACGCTTACCTGAGTCATGTAATAAATTTTAAGCCGTTTACCCTTGTGAGTCGGCGGCGGAGTTTTTACCACAGCCTGCGCCAACAAGTTGTTCAGCATTCCGGTGGATATGCGCATAGCACTAAAATTCACCACTCGATTAATGCACGTAAATATTTCTTCGACTCTCTGGCCAGTTTTCACAGACGCAAAAACTATCGGTGCATATCTCATAAATGCGAAATCTTCTTGAAGTTTTTTCCGAAATTTGTTCATAGTTTTGTCGTCTTTTTCAATAGCGTCCCACTTGTTAACAAATATTATGCTCGCTTTGCCAGCTTCATGCGCCAGTCCTGCGATTTTCGTATCCTGTTCCGTGGCACCTTCGGTGGCATCTATCATTATAACGCAAACATCAGACTGCTCAATAGCTAATTTTGCACGCATTACGCTGTATTTCTCAATGTCTTCGTTAACTTTGCTTCTTTTGCGCATTCCCGCGGTATCAATAAAATTATAGTTGCCATGCTTGTTTGTGATTTTCGTGTCAATGGCATCTCTGGTAGTACCGGCAACATCCGAAACAATGCTTCTTTCTGCACCCGAAATATAATTTACAAGCGAAGATTTCCCAACGTTAGGCTTTCCAATCACCGCTACTTGGATAATATCCTCGTCATCACTTTCATTAAATTCAGAAAGATTCTCAAAAACAGCATCAAGTAAATCGCCTGTACCATGGCCATGCACAGATGAAACTTGAATCGGGTCGCCAATTCCCAAATTATAAAACTCATAAAAATTATAATTTTCTTTTTCAACATTGTCACATTTGTTAACACACAAAATGACAGGTTTACCTGATTTTTTCAGCATCACGGCAATATCGCGGTCCGACGCAACAATACCGGATTTCACATCAACAACAAAAACAATAACATCCGCAAGCTCGACCGCTAATTCAGCCTGCTTCCTGATTCCGGAAACTATTGAATCACTGGTCTTTTCGGTTTCGATACCGCCGGTATCAACCAACGAAATTGTTTTACCGCACCACTCACATTCGCCGTAAATTCGGTCGCGCGTAACACCGGGCGTATCATCAATTATCGAAACACGCTTGCCTATTAATTTATTAAACAAAGTGGATTTTCCAACATTTGGTCTACCCACAACCGCCACAATCGGCTTTGCCATTTTTTCTAACATCCTCGCTGTAAATAAATAAAGAGAAGAATTTCTCCTTCTCCATTAAAATCATAAATTATAAAAACTTATGCTTCAACCTTGATAACTTCCCTGTTTCTATAATGTCCACATTTTTTGCAAACTCTGTGAGTTAACTTGTATTCCCCGCACTTACTGCATTTTACAATAGCTGGCATATCAATTTTCCAAACATTTGAACGTCTTTTATTTCTTCTGGCTTTGGACGTTTTTCTTTTAGGCACTATTGCCATTTCCCGGCACCCCCTCAGATTTTACCACTAAATCAGTAAAATTTATTATACCTTTAAACTTGAGTTTTGTCAACAACATCTTCTTTGCTTCTTGAAGCTACGGATTTAATCAATATAAATGGCGTCAACTCGCCCGATTGCCCTGCCGGATTGTCTTTAATCAGCGAGGACAAAAACTCTTCGGATAAATCCATTAATTTCGGCGACTTTCCTAATACATTCACGCCAAAATCATTAGCATCAACTATCATGCAAGAAACATTAAACGCATTTTCGATTTCAGTACAAACCATATCCGGTTCAATCGGATTTAAAAGTGCAATTTCACTATAGATGGGAAAAGAAGAGCCATCAATGAAGCCGTCAATTCCATTAATATCGTTCCCGACAACTTCATAAAATACACCTTTTTTACCAACCAATTTGCCAAAAACTGCACAAATGCAAGCCCACAAAATTTTTGGTAATCCTACAATGTTTATTGCCAACTGAAACTTATGAGGAAAGTGCATACCGCCATGCTCATTTGATTTTGCAAATCTGCAAAGAAATTTCGCCCAAAATCCGGGATTGACATCCTTCTTATCCACAACATTATTCTGACACATGGAAATTATTTTTTCACTCACAGATAACAAATCCCCATCCTCATAAAAAGGCATTACATACTTATTAACAAGCTCCAAATAAGATTCGCTACGCTCCACAAAATGTGTCTGAATCGCTATTCTTTCGAAATCACACCCACCAGTATTTACACTGTTTCGCACATAATAAACAACACCATCTTTTTCTCTTTTGGCGTCTTCGATATTTCTGAATCCCATGTTTTCCTCTTCCTCTTCCGCGTTACAGTATTAATATTACAAAATTATTATATCAACTTAATTTGGATTATAAAAGAAATTTTATTTTTAATATTCCGCCTTCCCTAACATTCTGAACATATTTCGCTTGTAGGCCTCCACTCCGGGCTGGTCAAACGGATTAACATCCATTAAATATCCTGAAATCGCACACGCTTTTTCAAAAAAATAAAATAAATAACCCAACTCATACTCAGAATAATCATTTATTGTTATAACAATATTTGGCACGCCGCCGTCAGTATGTGCTTTCACGGTCGCATCACAGGCGATTTTATTAATTTCATCCAAAGATTTCCACACCAAAAAATTGAGGCCATCTGAATTTTCTTCTTCATTTTTCAGAACAATATCACAAGAATTATTATTAGCTAAAATTGTGGTTTCAAACAAAATTTTGCTGCCGTCCTGAATAAATTGTCCCAAAGAGTGCAGGTCGGTAGAAAACACAGCAGATGCCGGAAAAATCCCTTTGTCGTCTTTTCCTTCACTCTCACCAAAAAGCTGTTTCCACCATTCAAATAACTGGCAAAATCGCGGCTCATATCCAACCATTAACTCAATTATTTTTCCCTTTTGATTTAAAATATTGCGAATTGCGGCGTATTTATAGCAATCATTTTTTTCTAAATCTGAATCCATAAGTTCCGCTTGAGCATCAAAAGCACCATTCATAAGCATATCGATATCCGCTCCGCTCACAGCTATAGGCAGTAAGCCCACAGCAGTCAAAACAGAGTATCTCCCGCCAATATCACTAGGTATCGAAAAACTTTCATAGCCGTAATGCTCGGCCATTTCCCGAAGTATTCCTTCAGTTTTATCCGTTGTACAATAAATCCTGCTTTTTGCGCCGTCCACGCCATATTTTTTCTCTAAAAAATCTTTGAAAATTCTGAAAGCTATAGCCGGCTCAGTGGTAGAACCGGATTTAG
>CAYJIV010000018.1:552-4823 GCA_964370325.1 uncultured Eubacteriales bacterium | reverse complement strand
TTTAGAAATAACATTTATTGAAACATTTTTATCCTCGCAAAGTTCAAGCAGTTCACTAATGGCAGAAGCACTCAAATTATTCCCTGCAAAAAAAATATCGGGCGTGTCTTTTTTTATATGGTTATACATCGGAGATTTCAAAAATTCAATAGCAGCTCTTGCGCCCAGGTAAGATCCCCCTATCCCGATTACTATAAAAACATCTGTGTCAGATTTAATTTTCTTTGCGGCCTTTTTAATCCGGTCAAACTCATTTTTATCATAGTTTGAAGGCAAATCAAGCCAGCCTCTAGAATTTTTATGCTCATTGCCATGCAGCTTTTCATGCGCAAATTTTACTGCCGATTTAATGCTTTCAATTTCAGCATCTGTTACAAATTGTTTTAAATGACTAATATCTAATTTAACCACAAATTACCCTCCCAAGTGTTATTTTTAAATAATAAAGGCAAATTTTGAAACCCAGTTTGAGTCCAAAAATACCTTTTTACATCTTCTATTTAATTAAATTTTACTTAACCATTCCTGCGACTTCATCTGCGAAATTGTCTTCTTTTTTCTCAATGCCTTCGCCTTTTTCAAAACGCACAAACTCAGCAATTTTTATTTCTGTTCCTAAATCTTTACTGATGTTTTGAACATATTGACTTATATTGATCCCGCTATCCTTTACGAAAGGCTGTTCAATCAAGCAAACTTCTTTAAAATATTTGCTGATTCTACCCTCAACGATTTTTTCCGCAATATTTTCAGGTTTGCCATCATTTATAATTTGCTCTTTTAAAATTTTTCTTTCATGTTCAATCACCGCTGAAGGTACATCTCCCGTTTTCAAATAAAGCGGATTCGCAGCAGCAATTTGCATTGCTATATCTTTTGAAAAGTTTTTAAATGCATCATTTTTAGCAATATCTTTGTTTTCGGCCTCAAATTTAACCAATACTCCAATTTTCCCTCCAGCATGAACATATGAAGCCACTATGCCCTCGAAGCGCATAAAACGTCTGATTTTAATGTTTTCACCGATTGTTAAAATCTTTTCTTGAAATAGGTCTTCAACTGTTTTTGAATCGATTTTTATTTTTAATAAATCTTCAACTGTTGTTGGCTTTTGCTCCATAACAGTATCCGCGCAAAGCTTCACAAATGCTTGAAAATCAGCGTTTTTAGCAACAAAATCAGTTTCAGAGTTGATTTCAATCGCAACACCAATATCAGCAGCGTCATTAACATAAGCCATTGCAAGGCCTTCTGCTGCAATTCTATTGGATTTTTTATTAGCTGCAGCCAACCCTTTTTCTCTTAGATAATCAACCGCAGCTTTTACATTCCCTTCGGAAGATTCCAGCGCTTTTTTACAGTCCATCATTCCGCAACCGGTTTTTTCTCTTAGTTCTTTAACATCGCTTGCCGTAAAACCCATAATAAATCACTCCATTGCCACAAATTCGCACATTTTTGGCGAATTGTGTTTGTTTTTAAACAAAATTTATGCTTCAATAATTTCTTCCTGTTGAACTACTGCTTGCTTTTTTTCGGAAGACACTTCAATTATTTCTTGTTCTTCCTCAGCAAAGCCCTCTTTGTTTTCAATGATCACACCTGCAACAGCAGAACAGATTAATTTAACTGCTCTAATAGCGTCATCATTTCCCGGAATTATATGATCCACAACATCCGGGTCACAGTTTGTATCCACGATTGCCACAACCGGAATATCCAATTTCCTGGCTTCGGCAACAGCAATTTTTTCTTTTTTAGGGTCAACAACAAACAGTGCCCCGGGGAGTTCTTTCATATTTTTAACTCCGCCAAGGAATTTTTCGAGTTTTTCAATTTCCAGTCGCAATTTAATTACTTCTTTTTTAGGTAACAATTCAAATGTGCCATCTTCTTCCATTATTTTAAGCTGTTTCAGTCTGCTTACTCTTTTGCGAATCGTTGAAAAATTCGTAAGCATACCACCAAGCCAACGCGCATTTACATAATACGATCCAGACCTTAACGCTTCAGTTTTTACGGATTCCTGAGCCTGCTTTTTAGTTCCAACGAACAATACCGATTTACCTTCTTGCGTAATTTCCTTAATAAAATTACACGCTTGATCCAATTTTTTTACGGTCTTTTGCAGATCTATTATATAGATCCCATTGCGTTGAGTAAAAATATACTCCGCCATTTTTGGATTCCATCTGCGTGTTTGGTGGCCAAAATGGACACCTGCTTCCAAAAGTTGTTTCATTGACACTACTGACATAAATTAAATTTCCTCCTCGGTTTTTTCCTCCGCTATCGCTGCAAATTTACCGCAAAATTATTTCCACGGCACCGACTCAAAAGCGATCAACGTGTGTAATACACTGATGCTTTTAACATCAACTTAAAGATCATATCATATTATTAAGGGTTCTGCAATAGCAATTTGTTTCTGCAAGTACCAAAGGAACATTTATAAACAGCATAATATGAGTATTTTACTCGGTTGCGAAAATATATTCAGGCGTTTTTATTAAACAGGGATAAAATTTGCCGAAAAACTTGACAATAAATATACAATACGCTACAATGTGCAGGTATACTCAAAATTTATTATTGAAAGGTGGAAGTTTAACATGAACGAACAAATCAAAGCAAAATTAGAAAATAGGGAATTTGCAACAAAGATGCTCGAATGCAAAGACGAAAAGGAAGTGAAAGAACTTTTTTTCAAAAGAAGGAATCAATGTTACTAATGAAGAAATTCAAGCATTAGGCGCGCAAATTAATGCATTGGTTGAAGAAATGGAAAAATTACCTGAAAATGAATTGGAAGCAATTTCAGGAGGTAAAGGTCAATTGCCAATGCAAAAAGTTCATGAGGCACTACACTATTTGCCTTTAAAACTTCAGGGTGCTATTACTACCAAACAACCCCGGATTCAGAAGGGCACTATAGTACACGCCAAAAAATTGCAGGAGAAGCGGCACGAGCATTGTTTTTAGGTGAAATTGCCGCGATTTCTATAGCAACTTTTGTTCTTGCCCCAAAAGCCTATGGAATAGCGAAAAAAGGTGCAATAAAAGCCAGTGAAGCAATTAGTGGTTGGTGGAGTAATCTATAATATCAGCCACATCAAATGATTTTGCCCAACTGTTTTTTACAGTTGGGTACTTTTGTTTATCATTTTAATCAAATAATCGAAAACCCTATATCAAAAAACAATTACAGACCAAAAAATAAACCGGTGCGAAGCACCTAGAAAAATTTAAATGGCTTGCAAAATTTTGCGCCATATTGTATTGTTTTTTAATAAGAAAAAACATTTTAATGGTGATTTTTTACAAAAACGATGTGTGAAATGTTTTGAAAAACACATCTGTTTTTCCGGTTTTCTCTATATAGACATCAATAATTACGCCGTACCAAATACATACAATCACTGAATTGAATAAAAAAATTTACAGTTATTAGAAAGAGATGCTTATTTAGATGAAAAAATATTTTAAAAAAATTCCGGTTGTGTTATTTGCATGCATAATTTTTATTGCAAGTTTTATAACTTGCTATGCAGCTTCTCAACCTTGTAATGTGTACTATTGGAATGGTGCAAATAATTTTGGAGATCAATTAAACAAAAACCTACTACGCTATTTTTCCTTAAATTTCAAACGCACTAGCAGAGACAATGCTGAAAATATATTTATTGAAAGCATATTAGGTTATGGATATAAAAGAAAAGTAAATGTCTTTGGTGCGGGATTTATGTATGAGCCCTCCGAATCTTTTGAATTTCCAAAAGGAATAAATCCATATTGCTTAAGAGGGAAAAAGACAAGAGACTGTGTTTCAAAAATAACTAATAAAAATTTAGATAATTGTCTTTTGGGTGATCCCGGGCTTTTGTGTAAAAAAATATTCCCTCAAAACGAAAAAAAGCTTTATGATGTAGGAATTATTTGCCATCACTTAGATACCTCCAGTCCTCATCTTAAAAACATAAAATTAAAAAATAAAACTTATACATTTATCAATATAAGTAGCCCAACTCAAGAAGTATGCAAAAAAATTAACCAGTGTAAGTTTATTCTATCTTCAGCTATGCATGGTCTTATAACTGCAGACAGTTATGGAATTCCAAATCAAAGAATTATCCTCACAAGCAGCGATTGGCCATGTAAAACTCGTCACGATTTCAAATTTGATGATTATTATTCAATTTATGAAGGAATAACCGCTCCAAAAGCTGTGGATTTAACAAATTCTACTATTTTTGATGAAGATATTGATAAAT
>CAYJIV010000018.1:0-542 GCA_964370325.1 uncultured Eubacteriales bacterium | reverse complement strand
TTTTGATTTTTGCAGCAAATATATAAAGTTGTTAAAAAATCATTTTTCTAGTTCATGTCCGGTTGAAGACAGCCTATATGCCATTTCAAGTAAATTAGACCCCAACATGGTTTTGGATATAACTTCCGCAGGAATGAATAACAGAGTAGCTTTACAACTATATGAATCAAACGGCACTGATGCTCAAAAATTTTATATAAAACATATAGGCAATGGATACTATACTTTAAAAGCTAAACATTCGAAAAAAATGATTGATGTTGCAAAAGGAAGTAATACTAGTGGAACAAAAGTTTGGCAATATAAAGATAACCAATCGGATGCTCAAAAATGGCAATTTAAAGATGCAGGGGATGGTTATTGTTTTATAAAATCAAAGATTACAGGTTCTAATCCAAGCAAATTAAACTTAGATGTAAGTTGTGCAAGCACAAAAAATGGTACTAATATTCAAGTCTACACTCCAAACGATACATCTGCACAAAAATTTAGACTTAGTAAAATTAACAAAAAAAACCATACCAATAAGGAAAAGCTCGCCT
>CAYJIV010000017.1:1790-12078 GCA_964370325.1 uncultured Eubacteriales bacterium | reverse complement strand
GATTATTATGATGTGCTGGGAGTTAGCAAAAACGCGTCAGAAGATGAAATAAAAAAAGCATACAGGAAACTTGCTAAAAAGCATCATCCAGATTTAAATCCTGATGATAAACAGGCCGAGGCAAATTTCAAAGAAGCCAGTGAAGCTTATGAGGTGCTGTCTGATAAAAGTAAAAAAGCAAATTATGATAACTTTGGTCATGCTGGGACGAATCCAGGTTTTGGTGGCGGTGGTGGATTTGGCGGATATAATTATTATTCCGAAAGTCCATTTGGGCAGGATATTGATCTTGGTGATATATTCGGCAGTTTTTTCGGTGGATTTGGTGGCGGGCGCAGCAGGAATCAAAATTCTGCGCAGCGGGGGTCTGATGTTGAAGTTACGCTTACAATTTCATTTGAAGAAGCCGCAAAGGGTTGTACTAAGAAGATAGCATATAACAATGTTATTGTATGCGGTGAGTGTTCTGGTAGCGGTGCGAAAAAAGGCACATCCGCCAAGACTTGTTCAGCATGTAAAGGTATTGGCCAAGTGACTGTTAACCAACGTACGCCGTTCGGCGTAATGCAAACGTCCAGAACATGTGATGCATGCGCTGGAAAAGGAAAAGTCATCGAAAAACCTTGTAATGCATGTGCTGGTGAGGGAAGAGTAAGAAAACGTACTGAAATTGAAATCAATATTCAAGCTGGAATTAGCAGTCAGCAAATTCTTAATGTCAGCCGGCGCGGAAACGCAGGAATTAATGGGGGAGAAACTGGAGATTTGCATGTGTATGTTAATGTATCTCCTCATGAAATTTTTGAACGCAAAGGTTATGATGTTTGGTGCGAGATGCCAATAACTTATGCACAAGCGACTTTGGGAGATGATATAATTGTTCCTACTTTAGATGGCAAAGCCGAATATCATGTTCATGAGGGCACCCAAACCGGAGATGTGTTTAAACTAAAAGGTAAGGGGATACAAAAGCTGCACAGTCGTGGTAAAGGTGATTTGTTTGTTAAAGTTCATGTTGAAATTCCGAGAAACCTTTCAGAAAAACAAAAAAAGTTACTCCAAGAATTTGACAAAAGTATAGTAGAAAAAAACTATCAAAAAAGGAAATCTTTTTTTGACAGAATTAAAAATTTATTTGATTGACGTGATGGTGTTACTGAATAATTTTCGTTATTTTTGTTTTAAATAAAATTCCCCCGCTTTTTTAGAAGCGCGGGGGATATATATTATAAAATATACGTGAAAATATTTTATAATTTTTTCTTAGCATCAGGTGTGGAATTTTTGCCATATATTTCTTCATATTTTTTACGTTCATCTGCGGCTATACCATGTTTGAAGCTACGCCACCATCCTTCTGCTTTATGTGTGAGGTATCCACCGATTATTGCGCTGCCAAGTCCTACGGTACTAAGTGCGGTTACAATGGCAGTAGTTGAAACATCACCACCGCCAGATACGTCTGCCAAGTCGTCTTCTGATAATTCGCCACCGTTTGCAATTGCTTTTTCGAGAGCTTGACCTAAAGCATTAATGTTTTCATCAGTAAGGTTAAGACCTTGTTCACTGAATAAAGATTTTACTTCTTCTGTACTTGCTGCGCTCAAAATTTTTTCCATGAAAGCATTGTTTTGCAAGAGGTCCATCAATTTTTGATTATCCATAATAACCACAACTCCTTATAAATATAATAGAATCTATACTGCTTATTGTGTATTATAATTAATATTTATTAAAGTGTCAAGCAAAAATTATAAAATAAGTCAAAAACAAAATTTTGCATTAGAATTTGGTAAAGTTGTTGAAAATGTTTTGACTGACCAAATTGTATGATTTTAATTTTTATCTGTATAATGATTGAGTTATTGACAAAGAACTAAAAAAATTATAAAATTTTTAATGGTTGAAGTTAGGTAATTAATAAACAAAAATTATACTAATTCATGGGCCTATAGCTCAGTTGGTAGAGTGCTGCGTTCGCAATGCAGAGGTCAGGGGTTCGACTCCCCTTAGGTCCACCAAAATTTAAAAATTTCTAAAATGCATTATAATGATTTATAGGTAGAAATTCAGGTCATATATTAAAAAGGAGTGATGTTTATGCTAAACAAAATTGCGCTTGCAATATTAATTTTCGGGGGAATAAACTGGGGACTTATAGGTATTTTCCAATTCGATTCTATCGCTTGGATTTTTGGTGGGCAAGATTCACTTGTAAGCCGGATTATTTACACGCTTGTAGCTGTGGCGGCAATTTGGTGTATTTCACTATATTTTAAAGATAAGATTAATCTATCCACTAAAATAAAAAATTAATGTACAGCGTACATTGAATAAAATTACCAGAAAATCTGATTTGATTCAGATTAGTATTTAAATTTATGAAAAAAAATCAAGCAATTTTGTATCATGATGCAAAATTGCTTGCTGTTTGTGGTTTCGTTTTTTCTTAGGTGCGATCTAATTATTCAATATGAAACGTTGCCATTAAAATTACATGAAACGTTATATGTTTTTTCATCGTATGTTCTACCTCTGTATTTAAGAGTTATTTCAACAACTCCTGCTCCCTTTTCCGTTGTTTCATTTGCCTTTCTGACAAAAACATTAAGAACGTAATTGCTATCATTTGAAATATTTCCCTTTGATGTGCTTAAGCATTCTGATTCCATAGTAAAATTATTGCATCTGAAATTAGATTCTGCACTGGCGATAGCTAATATTTTATTATTATTTGCTTCATTGTAATAAATTGATGATATTTGAACAGTTATATATTTATATGCATTATCTATAAGGTCATTAAGGTAGTCATAACTTAGAACATATATTATTTCTTTTTTGCTCAATCCATGTGAAAGGCGTATTTCATTTGTGGATTTTGTTAAAATAGACATCGTACCTAGTTGTGGTTTGTCTAGAGACAGACCTTCGCCTACATCTAAAGCCAATACCTTTTTTAGAACACAAAAACTAAATGCAACCAATGCAAAACAAACGCACACTCTAACAAATTTTTTCATCTTAAAATCCCTCCTTATTTTAAGCAACAAAGTTAATGAAGTTCTGTGTTTATACCAATTTCTCCTAAAATAGAACAAAAAATGTCAAGATGCGAGTTATTTAAATATATCTTGTTATTCAAAGTGCCACTTTTATACAATAAGCATTTTGTGGATACCAAACAGGTGTTTTTTGATGGTAATATTTCAGTTAGATCTACAATTTCCCACTTTTTGTTGACTTTCTCACTTACGATATCTTTTTCAATGTTTTCAATTTTAACGAATGTTTTTTTGTCGTATGTAAACGTAATTTTGATTGTATACTCTGCTTCGGTTTTAAAAGCATTGTTTTTTTTGCTTTTTTGAAATTCTTTTTTTGCCGATATAGTTTTTTTGTAAATATCTCCATTGTCAGTGTTGGTTTTTTCTTCTGGAAAATATTCCAATGTTTCGACACACATGGATTTGCCTCCGAAAACTTTGCCTCTTAAAATTTTTTGGCTTTTAACGCTTTCGAGAACTGCTCTACTTGGGGGTTTACTGTTTTTTCCAAAAACACTTGGCATAAAAATCACTATAAATGCAATTAAGATTGTGAAAGAATTTAATTTTTTTATTTTTGCCATGATATTACCTTCCTTTTTATGGGATACTCGGGAATTCATTTGAGATAAGAACAAGCTTATGTTAGTTAAGTAATGCAGTTTGTTCGTCAGTTACTTGCTTAAAGAATTTGTAAAATATGCCAACCACTTTTTTCTGCGCATTTAAAATGGCATTTTTGGAAATTGAAAGATCATTGTCTTTTGTATCATCCTGCAAATAATAAAAATTATCCGCTGATAAAAGTGCACTTGATTTAGCTATAGTTTCAAGAGGATTAACTTCATAATAAGCAAAGCTTTGCGGTGAGATTTTGGCAATCAGTTCTCCTTGCATCTGGTCACATTTTTTTTCGAATTTCACATGCAGTGGGAATCTGAACACTGAATCTGTAGGGGACTCATAAACCGTATGTACAAGGAGTATTGAGGTCTTCCATGAAGTGGATAGATCTGCCAAGTTCTTGGAAAGCTAATTCTATTATTCCACCACAATAATACTGTACAGCTTTGTTGAAGTGATTTTTGAATCTCATGAGCGCTGAATCTTTTTCACCCATGTAATTACGTTCTGTAGTAGCGTTGTAAAAATGATGTTTATAACCCCCCTGACTTTCATCATTATCAGGCATTTCGCTATATATGATCAGCCATTCCCAATATTTTTCATCATAAAAATCGCTAAACTTAACCCTTTTGTTGGAATTTTCGTTTTTTGCCTGAATTTCGTCATCATCCAACTGTATTTCAGAAATTATTTTCAATGCGGTTCTAGTCACTCCTTTGTGAGTGTCACTTCCAAATGCTAATATATTTACAGATAACGAACAACAACTTATTATACATATAATTAAAAAACTGATGTACTTCTTAAATATGATTTTTCGCATTTCGACCACCTTTTTCATTGATTTTTTACGATTTGCCTATAATTTATAAAATATTTCTAAACATTATATCATGTTTTTGTGTTTTGTAAATCGTTTTTATTAAAATATAACAATTTTTCTATATAAATTTCACTTTAAGTATTTTGTCATAATATTTTTATTTCCTAATCGAAAGGTTCATTTGAATATTTATTAAAAGTTTGGTATCCTTAACATAAAGTGTAGTTTAATAAAAACAGGTGAAAATATGAAAATAGGCATAGTTGGTTTGCCGAACGTTGGCAAAAGCACTTTGTTTAATGCAATAACAAATGCAGGAGCAGCTTCTGCTAATTATCCGTTTTGCACAGTGGACCCTAATGTCGGAGTGGTTGCCGTTCCGGATGATAGGCTTACAAAATTAGCAGAGATGTATAGTCCTGAGAAAACAACCCCTGCTGTTATTGAATTCGTGGATATTGCAGGTCTCGTCAAAGGTGCCGCAAAGGGCGAAGGGCTTGGTAATAAATTTTTAGCTAATATCAGAGAAGTTGATGTTATTGTACATGTTGTGCGGTGTTTTGAAGATGGCAATATAATTCATGTTGAAGGCGGGGTTGATCCGAAAAGAGATATAGAAATAATAAATCTCGAATTAATATTTTCGGACATTGAAACAGTTGAAAAAAGAATTGAAAAAACCAATAAATTACTAAAGGCAGATAAAAAGTATGCTTTGGAGCTGGATTTTTGGAAAAAAGTTTTGATAACCCTTGAAAAAGGACAAAGTGCGAAGTCTATGGAATGTACAGAAGAGGAATCAAATTTTATAGCTAATTCACAGCTGCTTACCAGCAAACCCGTGATATATGCTGCAAATCTTGCCGAAAGTGATTTTTCAAAAAATATTGAGCAAAATAAATATTATAATGCTGTGGAAGAAATTGCAAAAAATGAAAATGCTGCAATAGTGGAGATTTGCGCGGAACTTGAAGCACAAATCTCCGAAATGGATCAAAATGAAAAACTCGAATTTTTATTAGACATAGGTTTACAGAAATCTGGGTTGGATAGGCTAATTTTAGCATGCTATGAACTCTTGGGACTAATCTCTTATTTAACTGCCGGGAAACCGGAAGTACGTGCGTGGACTATAACCAAAGGCACAAAAGCACCACAAGCCGCAGGAAAAATTCATACGGATTTCGAACGCGGATTTATCCGTGCGGATGTTATATCTTTTGAAGATTTGGTTAGATGTGGTTCATTAGCTGTTGCTAAAGAAAAGGGATTAGTTCGCTCAGAAGGCAAAGAATATATAATGAAAGACGGCGACGTTGTTTTGTTTAAATTTAACGTATAAAAGCAGAGGAGATTTTATAAATGTACGATTCTTGGGAAAAATTAGAGCAAGATTGCAAACAATGCACAAAATGCTCGTTGTGCCAATCAAGAACGCAAGTAGTATTTGGTACAGGTAATCAACAATCTGAGGTAATGTTTATAGGGGAAGGGCCTGGCGAACAAGAAGACTTGCAAGGCAAGCCTTTCGTTGGACGTTCCGGAAAATTGTTAGATCAAATGCTTGCAGATGTTGGCCTTGATCGAAATAAAAATATTTATATTGCCAATATTGTAAAATGCAGGCCTCCAAATAACCGGGATCCTTTGCCTGATGAACAAGAAACCTGCATTAACTGGTTGAGAAATCAGGTCGCTTTTTTAAAACCTAAAATTATTGTTGCACTGGGAAGAATTGCTGCTATGCGAATAATTAGCCCTGAACTTAAAATAACAAGAGACCACGGTGTTTTCTATAAAAAGAAAAATACTTGGATAATGGCAACACTTCATCCCGCTGCACTATTGCGTAATCCGGCGCAAAAGCCCGGTGCAGTTCAGGATTTTTTAAATCTTCAGGCTAAAATCAAGGAAATTTGCAAATGCACTTATTAAAAATTTGGGATTATCTTTTTAGACTAGAGAGTGTCTAAAAATTCTTACGACAGAATATCTTTTGTGCACAGCTCAAATTACACTAATGGAACATCCTTTTTGTAACCGCAGCCCTCACTTTGACAATAAATTGTAGGTTTTTTAGTGTTTTTCTTAAATAATTTTGCCTTACATTGTGGGCAAATTTCTTCAATTGGTTCATCCCAGGAAATAAAATCGCAGTCCGGATATTTATTACAACCATAAAAATTTCTTCCTTTTTTACTTTTGCGTGCAATTACGTTACCATCGCTACACTTTGGACATTTTATGCCTGTTTCATTTACGATTTTTTTGGTATTTTTACATTCAGGATATCCTGGGCAAGCAATAAATTTGCCAAATCGCCCTCTTTTGATAATCATTTGTTTGCCGCATTTGTCACAAATTATATCCGTTTTATCTTCTTGCAACTCAATTTTTGTGTCGCCCATTTCTTCCTTGGCTTTTTCAAGTGTTTCAGAAAAATCGCCGTAAAACTCTTCAAGAATTTTAACCCACTCATTTTTGCCGGTTGCAATAACATCTAAATCGGTTTCCATTTGAGCGGTGAATTTCAAATCCACGATTTTCGAAAAACGTTCTTTCATCAGCTTTGTAATGACTTCACCAAGTTCAACGGGTTTTAAAGCTTTACCTTCACGAATTACGTATTCTCTAGCGGTTATGGTTGAAATTATGGAAGCGTAAGTTGACGGTCTACCGATACCATATTCTTCAAGCGCTTTAATTAGTGAGGCTTCGGTATATCTAGGCGGTGGTTCCGTGAAATGCTGGTTCGAATTTAATGATTTCAACTTTAGTGGCATTTTTTCTTCAAGTTTAGGCAAAGCAGCTTCTTTCTTTTGCTCGGTATCACGGCCTTCAGTGTAAAGAATTGTAAATCCGTCAAAATCCACAGTGTACCCCGATGCTTTGAAAATATAATCTCCAGAAGCAATATCCACTTGTGTAGTACTGTGAATGCAATCCGCCATTTGGCTTGCGGTAAAACGGTCCCAAATCAACTTGTAAATTTTATATTGTTCATTTGTCAAACTGCTTTTAACGCTTTCAGGGTTCATTTCAGGCATAGTTGGTCGAATTGCTTCGTGGCCATCTTGTGCGCTGGCTTTAGATTTGAATACCCTCGGTTTTTCAGGAAGATATTTATTTCCCCATGTTTTCAAAATGTAATCTTTTGCACCGTTTAATGCATCTTGAGAGAGGCGTAAAGAATCCGTTCTCATATAGGTTATTAAACCCACTGCGCCCATATTCTTGACTTCTATACCTTCGTAAAGTTCCTGTGCAATTTTCATAGTCTTTCTAGCAGGATAATTTAATTTGCGCGAGGCTTCTTGTTGGAGCGTAGATGTGATAAATGGTGGAGCGGCAGATTTTTTGCGTTTGCCTTTTTTAAGTTTTGCAACTTCGTATTTTTTGCTATCCAAGTGGTTTAAAATTTCATTGGCTTGTTTTTCATTTTCAATTTCAATCTTGCCTTTTGTATCACCGTAGAAAGATGCTGTAAACGCCTCTTTGATTCCTTTTGGAATTAAATCTGCTTCAATTGACCAATATTCTTTCGGGATGAATTTTCGAATTTCATCTTCTCTGTCCACAATAATTCGCAGCGCAACAGACTGCACTCTTCCTGCAGATAAACCCTTAACTATTTTTTTAGACAAAAATGGGCTTAGTTTATACCCGACTAACCGATCCAAAATCCGCCTTGTTTGTTGCGCATTGACTAAATCTATATCAATTGACCTTGGTGATTTTATTCCATTGGTTATGCCTGATTTTGTGATTTCATTGAATTCGACTCGATTTTCATCTTTGAGATCCAATCCCAAAAGGTAAGATAAATGCCATGAAATGGCTTCCCCTTCGCGGTCTGGGTCGGTGGCAAGAAAAATTTTTTTGCTTTTTTTTGCTTTTTTGCAGAGTTCTTCAACAGTCTTTTCTTTGCCTTTTATTATGGTATACGTAGGTGCAAATTGGTTTTCAACATCTACATTCAGACCCCATTTGGGCAAATCACGGATGTGTCCCATGGATGAAGTCACATCGTAGTCTTTGCCAAGGTATTTTTTAATAGTTTTAGCTTTTGCAGGAGATTCTACAATTACCAAATTCATAAGCATACCGCCTTAAAATTCATTGATTTCATATATTCTGCCGGAATTCGCTCTTATTAAACCCGAAATTTCAAGTTCAGTTATGAGTGGCAGAAGGTTTTTTATGGTAATTTTGGTTGTCGAACTTATTTCATCTATGTGCAGTTTACCATTTTTTAAAGAATTGTAAATACTTTTCGCTTCATTTGAAATTTCGGACAGGTTTATATCCGGTTTGATTTCAGCCTTACCAATAATATACGATTTTTTCGGTTTTTGATACTCTAAACTTTTTGCTGGTTTGGTATTAATGTTTTTATATTCATTTAAAATATCATCCGCGCAGGTGATAACTTTTGCGCCGTCACGGATCAATGAAACCGTACCTTTCGAAACAGGACTGCGCATATCCACGGGGATTACAAAAACGTTACGGTTTTGGTCATTCGCTAAATTTGCAGTTATTAATGACCCGCTTTTTTCGCCGGCATCAATTACAACTGTTCCTAATGAAAGTCCTGAAATTATGCGATTTCGAATTGGGAAATTTGGTCTGGATGCAGGAAAATCAGGTGGATATTCTGAAATAAGCGCACCATTTTTTGAGATTTTATTTCTGAGTGGTTCATTTTCAGTTAAGTAGGGGAAATTTATGCCGCAACCCAAAATTGCCAGTGTTTTTCCACCAGCACCTATGGCGCCTTGATGTGCAGCTGTATCCACACCAATAGCACCTCCGCTGACAACTACAGCTCCTTTTTGAGATAACTGTGCAGACATTTCATAAGACATTTGTTTGCCGTATTCAGTGGCATTTCTTGTCCCCACAATTGAAATGCAAATATCATCATCGATTTTCGGGAGTTTTCCTTTTATGTACAATGCGCAGGGAGGGTTGAAAATGTTTTTGAGCCGGTTCAGGATAATTTTCATCAGAAAGTGTTAAAACATCAAATCCAAGCTCATTACACATGGTAACAATCGTATTTGCCCTTTTTATATTGAAAAAATTCAGTGCATCAATTTCTTTATTGTTAAACCATCCGCAAAGGCGCCATTCGCGTTCGCCTGCATCGTGAAAATCTTTCACACTTCCATAAAGCAAATTTATAACCCGAACCTTATGGCTTCCGTATTTTAATGCCTGCTGCAGCCAAATCCAATAAACTTTTTCGTCCATTTTTTTGAACAACCCTCACTTTGCCATATCCCAGATAATTATCCCTGCCGCAACTGCGACGTTTAAGGATTCTGCGTTTTCATTCATAGGAATTGTTATTTGGTTTTTGCACGTACTTGCTGTTTCTGTTGTGACCCCATTGCCCTCATTACCAAACACAACTGCTGTTTTGTTTTTAAAACTCACATCAGCAACTGAAATTGCACCTTGGCCAACAGAAGTTGCGTATGTTTCAAAATTGTTTTCGTTCAAAAGATTTATAAAATCAGGAGTATCATCAATTTCCTGGATTTTCATTCTAAGCGCACTGCCCATACTTCCGCGCAAAACCTTTGGATTATAAATGTCACAGCAATTTTTTGTTACAACGATTAAATCAATTTTAAACGCATCGCATGTTCTGAAAATTGCACCAAGATTTGCCGGGTTTTGAATATTTTCAAGTATTACAAGCTTATTGCACTCTTTTATTTTATCTATGTGGATTTTTTTGTCAATAAACTTACAAACACAAACTATTCCTTGTGGAGTATCA
>CAYJIV010000017.1:0-1780 GCA_964370325.1 uncultured Eubacteriales bacterium | reverse complement strand
CTGCTATAGCAAGGATTTTTTCAATATCAAATTGAAATTTTACATAACATTTTGTTGTATAAAATACTTTTTCGATTTTAATGTCACTGTTAATGGCATCCGTGCAAAGGCGGATACCTTCAATTATAAACTGACTATTCTCTTTTCTGTATTTCGCGAAATTTAGCAGTTTAATAGCATGCTTTATATTGATATTTTCTTTGCTTGTGATTTCATTTGTCATAAAGTATTCCTACATTTACAAAAAATTTACGTCCGGTGTTTTCCGGGCGTAATTAAAATTTATTTTTAAGGTTTAAGCCGATTTTGCTTGTTCAACGAGTTTTGCAAAAGAACTGATATCGGTTGCGGCAATTTCTGCGAGCATTTTGCGATTGAGCATAATTCCAGCTTTTTTAAGTCCATTTATAAATGTGGAATAATTTGTACCGTTTATTTTGCACGCTGCTGAAATCCTGGTAATCCAAAGTCTTCTGAAATCACGCTTTTTGTGCTTCCTACCTATATAAGCATAATTCCCAGATTTCATAACAGCTTGTTTTGCCATTTTAAAATGTTTAGATTTCGCACCCCAGTAGCCTTTCGCAAGTTTGAGTACATTTTTTCTTCTGCTTCTTGTGGCAACTGAATTTTTTACACGTGCCATTTTATTTACCTCCAATTAATGGTTATATTCAATGTTCTTTAATTTTGCCGAATTTTTTATGCGTACGGCAATAAACGCTTCATTTGTGGTGTATTCGTCTTATCGGCAACTGTGCATCTTCGCAAAGCACGTTTTTTATTGGCGCTCTTACAGCTTTTAATATCATGCCCCGTATACGCATGTGCCCTAATTACTTTGCCTGAACCTGAAATTTTAAATCTTTTTTTTGCACCGCTGTGAGTCTTGATTTTATACATATTTCAAGGGTATGTATGTTTATAAAACACACTATTTACCCACCTCGCCTACCTTTCACTATTTTTTGATTTATTTGGAATTGCTTTGTTTTTAGGTGCTAAAAACATCAACATATTACGCCCGTCTAATTTTGCGGGGCGTTCAATGTCAGCAAATTCTGCACAAGTCTGCGCAAATTTTTTCATAACTTCAGAACCTATTTCTGGATGCCCCATTTCACGGCCTTTAAATCGAATTGCCACTTTGATTTTGCTTCCGCTTTCAGCAAACCTCTTGGCATGGCCTGCCTTAGTTTCCAGATCATGAGTATCAATATTAACAGATAATCTTATTTCTTTAAGGTCAGCTGTGTGTTGGTTTTTCTTGGATTCTTTGGCCTTTTTTGCAGTTTCAAATAGATGCTTGCCATAATCCATGATTTTACAAACTGGCGGGTTTGCTTTATCTGCTATTTTGACCAAATCTAAACCTTGCTCTGCGGCCAGATTTAACGCTTGAATCGAAGATACAATTCCCAATAGGGAACCATCCGAACCGATTAGACGGACTACTTTGTCTCTAATGTTTTCATTAATTTGCAACTGATTTTTATTGCTAATTCTTACACACCTCCGTAAAAATTTGCCATTACAAAATGCAAAAATTGTACGTGCTACAATTTGCCCATACAATAATAAATATCTGAATGAAATAAGTTTCAGCTTCATTATTGACCTGTTTCAGCTTTGCATCACAGGTGAGAACAAATATGCCCTACTTTATTTTTACAAACTTAATTATACATTGTTTTTGCAATAAGGTCAATACTATTTTTTATTTGTTGCACGACAAACGCATAAGTTGAAAAGGGTGTAAAATAGGGACAGAGGTGTAAAA
>CAYJIV010000016.1:11703-12086 GCA_964370325.1 uncultured Eubacteriales bacterium | reverse complement strand
TTAAAATTATTCTTAAATTCAATCACATATCTTATCAACAAAAAAAAATCATGTTCAATGATAAAATCTATCTTTGAAATGAAGTACTGTTCTATTTCAGGATATATGCCGAATTTAGTTTCCTGCCATAAATGTAAAATTTATGAATCCGATGATATTTATTTTTTAATAAATCAGGGAATATTAATTTGCGGTAATTGTATAAAGCGTAATCAGCTTCCAAAACCTGATAATAATTCCCCATTGAAAAAAGGCGTTTTGGCAGCACTTCGCTACATAATATACTCGCCTATGGAAAAAATATTTTCGTTTTCAATCTCAGAAAAATCCATAGCAGAACTTTCGGAAATTTGCGAAAAATATGTTATAACTCATGTTAACAG
>CAYJIV010000016.1:7535-11693 GCA_964370325.1 uncultured Eubacteriales bacterium | reverse complement strand
TTTAAATCTTTAAATTTCTACAAAAAACTAACCCACTTATAAAATTAAAAATTCAACAAGTGAGTAAGTATATTAAACACGCTATTAACGATACCTATCAGCCATTAGTTTTTGAAAATCTGTAAAACCTATTTTCTTAACAACATTTTCTAAATGCTTATTAAATACTTCTACACCACGCATGTCTGTTTTCCCAAATTCTTCTAGCGTTTTGATTAATAATTCTATATTTTCTTTAAATCGTGCGTCTCCATGTTGGGATTTCAATGCAACTTTCAATAGCTCCAATAAATTGTATGACAGCTTTCCCAACGCCACTCGAGGAAATGCCATGTCTTGATCAGATAAAATTTTTAACCTTGAAAAAAATTCATTGCCGCGTTTAATCTCCTCGGCATTCTCTCCTGAATAAAATTTTGTTACTTTTTGCATTATTTCTTGAAAATTTTACGCATAATCTTCGACAAATTCCTAAAAACAAAAATATAATTATAATTTAAAATCAATTCCTGTTAATATAGTTTAAAAACCCACACTATAAAACCGTAAATCATTGAAGAAACTGTCCCGAAAACAATAACAGGCCCAGCCATTATAAACATCTTTGCCCCAATTCCGAAAATATGCCCTTCACTTTTGAATTCAATCGCAGGTGCAGCTATAGAATTTGCAAACCCTGTAATAGGTACAATAGTTCCAGCACCAGCATACTTAGCAATTTTGCCATACCAATTAAGTGCCGTTAAAATCACACTAAGTTCGATCAGCGTAATTGAAACCCACGTGTTAGATGTTTTTTTGTCCATTCCCGTCATCATATATAATTGACACAAAGCCTGCCCAATAGTACATATCCCACCTCCAAAAATAAAAGCCAAAAACATATCTTTCCAGATTGGACTTGCAGGAGATTTTTCTCCTGCCATTTCATTATATTGCTCTTTTGTAACTTTCATTTTTAAAACCACATCCTTTATAATAGTGTTTGTGGTTTTTAATAATATATTCAAAATTTATATGGAGTACCGATATGATCAAAAATTTATACAAATCACTTTTAGATTACAAAAAATTAAACCGCTCATCGTTTCACACACCGGGACACAAAGGAACGATGAACTTCACTGATTTATTTTCTGTAGATCTAACAGAACTGCCTTTAACAGACAGCTTATATGAAGCCTGTGGATTAATTAAAACCGCAGAGGAATCCATTTCAAAGCTGTATGGCACAAAAAGAACGCTTTATTCTTCAGGTGGCAATACCCTTTGCATTCAGGCAATGTTAAGACTTTGCGCACCGCAAGGTGGAAACGTAATTTGCGACAGAGTAGTTCACCGTTCCGCCGTAGGAGCAATGGCTTTACTTGGAATCCAACCAATTTGGATTCCAAGAAAAAACGGAAGCATAGACCCATTTGATATTTTAAAAGAATTAGAAACGAACTCAAATATTAAAGGCGTGTTTTTAACAAGCCCTGATTATTATGGGCGTTTAGCGGATATAAAGAACATTTCTGAATTTTGCCAAAAAGTCAATATACCATTGCTTATAGACAACGCACACGGTTCACACTTAATGTTTTTAGAAGAAAATCTGCATCCAATCAATTTTGGTGCAACTCTGGTTGCTGATTCTGCACACAAAACGCTGCCCGTACTTACAAGTGGAGCGTGGCTGCACATTATGGATGAAAAATTTGTGCCTTTTGCAAAAGATGCTATGGCTCTATTCGGTTCAACAAGTCCGTCATACCCTGTTATGACGTCATTGGATTTATGCAGAAAATGGCTTGAAAATCACGGAAAAGAAGAATTTAAAAAATTAAAGCAAAAAGTTGACAAAACCAAAGAAATTGCGGTGCAAAAAGGTATAACTCTCCCCTCTGGCACCTGCGACCCTGTTAGAATAACTTTAAATGTTGCAAGCATTGGTTATACCGGACTTGAATTCAGAGAACATCTATACAAATTCAACATCGAACCCGAATTTTGCGATGAAAATAACGTTGTGTTAATTCCCACACCTTTTAATAAACCCGAAGATTGGTCTAGGCTCGAAAATGCATTGTTATCCCTTTCACTGCAAGATAATAGAGCACTAAATCACACTGACACACCATATATTTTACCTAAACAAAAAACTTCACTCAGGGAAGCGTTGTTGTCAGAACATGTTGTAGTAGATATCCAAAACGCTGAAAATAAAATCGCGGCGCAGATCGCCTGCCCTTGCCCGCCTGGAGTGCCAATCGTAATGCCGGGGGAAATTATCGGCGAATGCGAACAAAAAAAATTAATAAATTATGGCATCACAAAAATAAATGTGTTAAGATAGTGAATAAGGTTTATAAGCAAAATGATTACATACAAAAGGGTGACTCAAATGAAACTTGTTATGGCAATTATGAGCAAAAATGATGCGTCCATAGTTATGGCGGCCTTGACGGAAGAAAAATTCCAGGTAACGAAAATGGCTTCTACCAGCGGATTTTTGAAATCCGGAAATACTACTTTGATTACCGGTATTGACGATAACAAAGTCAACAAAGTTATAGACATAATCTCAAAATACAGCAGTAAAAGAGCACAGCTAGTTTCAAATGATACTCCATCTGGTTTCCTTGAGCCAATAGCACAAACCCCTTTTGAAGTCACCACCGGCGGTGCAATTATTTTTGTCCTAAACGTAGACCAATTTGAAAAGGTATAATTGTGAAAGCAGAAAATAAAATTAACACTGAAAACACCCAAATGAATCAGCTTTATGATTTGGCGAAAACCGGCAAGCTTACGCATGCGCTTTTACTTGAAAGTGTCAATGAAAATGAACGTCTAAATGTTGCACTAAATATTGCCAAAAATCTTACGTGTACGACAAACAGTAATTTTGCTTGCGATACATGTGAGAACTGTTGGAAAATTACAAGAAAAATTCATCCGGATATTACGCTCATCTGTACGCAGGAAGAAAAAACAAAATCAATTAAAATTGATGATATAAGAAATATTAGGCAAGATGCATACATTATTCCGAATGAAGGCCATTATAAAATTTACATAATATCAGACGGCGATTACATAACCGTTCAGGCGCAAAATGCACTTATAAAAATTCTGGAAGAACCACCGAAAAATGTGATTTTTATAATTTTGTGCAGTTCAGTTTTAAACTTATTGGATACAGTTCGATCCAGATCCCAACATTTTATAATCGACAAAGAAAGCAAAAGCAATTCATTACAAAATAATGATTTATCCGAAAATATAGCTACGGCCAGTATGCTGCCAGATAAATTCAAAGTTATGGAACTGGTTTCCAAAATTCCACACGACAGAGTCATTCTAAAAAAAAATCTGAACAATATAGTAAAAATTTTTATTGATAAATGCGCCAAAAACATGAATAATTCCAATGCACTTTTAAAAAAAATAGACACTTTAAGGTACATAATAAAAATCATAGATAATAACATAAACTTTAATCTACTGATGTGTTATCTATGCGCAAATTTGTGAAAGGTTGGGTAAAATATAAATGCCAAATGTGATAGGCGTAAGATTTCGGGAAATAGGAAAATTACATTATTTTATATACACAAACAGTGACCTTGCTCTCGGTGACACTATTGTTGCAGAAACCAAACGTGGTGTAGAATGCGGTAAGGTAATGCTTGTTAACCGCGACTGTAATCTCGATAACAACGTTCAACCCAATGAAAAAGTTTTGCGCAAAGCAACAAAAGATGACATAAAATCCTTGCACCACAAAAAAGAAGAAGAAAAAAAAGCCGCTACAGTTTGCAAGAAAAAAATCGTTGAGCATAAATTGAAAATGAAACTGATAGACACAGAATATATGTTCAACAGAAATAAAATAATTTTTTATTTTATTTCTGAAGCTAGAATCGATTTCAGAAACTTAGTCAAAGAATTGGCGCATATTTTTAAGGTTAGAATAGAATTACGGCAAGTTGGAATCAGAGATGAAGCAAAACTATTAGGAGGCCTCGGGATTTGTGGGAATCCCTTTTGTTGCGCAACTTTCTTAAACGATTTCCAGCCTGTATCAATTAAAATGGCAAAAGACCAAGGAATATCTTTAAATCCTACCAAGCTTTCTGGTGCATGCGGCAGATTAATGTGTTGTTTAAAATA
>CAYJIV010000016.1:1278-7525 GCA_964370325.1 uncultured Eubacteriales bacterium | reverse complement strand
TCTTCGTTCTTAAATTCTATGGAAACAGTTAGTATGAATATGGCTAAAAATCAGGGAATAGCATTAAATCCTTCTAAAATTAATGGATGTTGCGGCAGATTAATGTGCTGTTTAAAATATGAACAAAACACATATATTGACTTAATGAACAAACTGCCAAAACCCGGAACAATCGTTACAACGCCAGATGGAATTGGTACTGTGTTAAATCAAAACGTAGTTGCAAACAAAACCAGGGTTGCCTTAGAAAATCCAATCGAAGGCACGCCACCACTTACCTACAGCGCAGACGATGTAAAAACAGTCGGAAATGTAAATATTTAACAAAAAATTACTATCTGGATTAAAAAATCAAGCCTTATTTTGCCCTTGATTTTTGCTCGAAAATAGAGTATAATAAAAATCTAAGTAACTAGGTTTTCTCGAATAAATCTGGTGATTTAAATAAAATTTTTAAAAGTATCATCGTTTGATTTACGCATTTAAGTCAGATGCGTAATTTTTATAAAATGTACTTTTAAAATGGCGGTGCTTTAATTGAGTGACAAACACACAAAAAAATTTTTGAGCCTAAGAAAAAAATTTCTTGAACGCAGTTTTTCAGAGATGAATGAAAATCAACTTGAAGCAATATTTAATGTAAACGGCCCACTAATCGTTTTAGCCGGTGCTGGAAGCGGGAAAACCACAGTTATAATTAACCGTATAGCCAATATGATAAAATTCGGCAATGCTTATATGAGCGATGAAACACCCGAACCACTAACAGATGAGCTAATTGATGACTTACAAAATACAAACGACGCCAAAATAGATGCCACAAGCCTTAAAAGTAAACTCCAAGTGAATCCTGTACACCCATGGAATATTCTTGCTATCACGTTTACCAACAAAGCCGCAAACGAACTAAAAAGCAGACTTTCAAAAGCAGTCGGCGAACAAAGTAGCAGCATTTGGGCATCGACTTTTCACTCCATGTGCGCCAAACTGCTCAGAATTCACGCGGATAAAATTGGATATTCAAATCATTTCACTGTGTATGATGCCGATGATACAAAAAGACTAATAAAAGATTGCCAAAAAAATCTAAAAATAGATGACAAAATTCTAAGTTATAAATCTATTGCTTATGAAATTTCAAGAGCAAAAGATGAACTTGTTGATGCCGAAAAATTCAAACAAAATTCCGGTGGCGATTTCAGACTTTCTCACATTGCTGAAGTTTATGAAATATATCAAAACCGGCTTAAAGAAGCCGACGCCATGGATTTTGACGATTTGATTTTCAACACAGTTCATCTATTTAAAACCTGCCCAGATATACTCAAAAAATATCAGGATAAATTTAAGTATATATTAGTTGACGAATATCAAGACACAAATTACGCGCAGTATTGCTTGATTAAAATGTTGGCAAAAAAACACAAAAATTTATGCGTCGTCGGCGATGACGATCAAAGCATCTATAAATTCCGCGGCGCAACAATTGAAAACATAATGAATTTCGAAAAAAATTATCCCGGAGCTAAAATTATACGCCTAGAGCAAAATTACAGATCTACTCAAAATATTTTGGATGCCGCAAATTCAGTAATCCAAAACAACTCACGCAGAAAGGGCAAAACACTTTGGACGCAAAATAAATCCGGCGACAAAATAAAAGTGCACACCGCTTACAGTGAACATGATGAAGCTAATTACATGGCTGAAGCTATCCAGAATTATGTTGCACAGGGCGGAAAATACTCTGACTGCGCCATACTTTACAGAATGAACTCTCAGTCAAATGTCATTGAAAAAATATTTATAAAATCAGGTATCCCCTACCGTATTCTTGGTGGAGTTCGTTTCTATGAACGCCAGGAAATTCGTGATATGATCGCATATTTGAGTGTTATTAATAATCCTAATGATGAAATCAGACTCAGACGAATTATTAATCAACCAAGACGTTCGATTGGCGAAAGAACTATTGCTCAAGCAGCGGAAATTGCAATCGAAACCAACACAAACTTGTTGGACATTATTCGTGATTCAGATAAACACGAGAACCTGCAACGAATATCCATAAAACTCAAAGCATTTTCTGGGTTAATCGACAATTTGATTGCAGAATATAAAGACGGTAGCATAAGCATTCACGAACTATACAATATAATTCTTGAACAAACTGAATATATTAATTTCCTAAAAACCAGTAAAGAAAATTCAGAATCAAGAATTGAAAACGTACGCGAACTCGCAAGCAATATATTAAAATATGAAACAGATAACGGCGAAAACGCTACCCTTGCCGGATTTTTAGAAGAAGTTTCACTCTTAACAGACATTGATAATTATGATGCGGATTCCGATTCTGTTGTCATGATGACGATGCACTCAGCAAAAGGTTTAGAATTCCCTATCGTCTTTTTGCCGGGCTTTGAAGAGGGCATTTTCCCCGGATTTCAATCCATTATTGATGAAAGTGAAATTGAAGAGGAACGCCGTTTAGCATACGTTGGCATAACAAGAGCCAAAAACAAGCTAAATATTTTAAATTCAGACAGCCGAATGATTTTTGGAAGTACTTCTCATAACAAAGCGTCTAGATTTTTAGGAGAAATACCTGAAAATTTGATCGAAAAAACAAAATCCAGAGATTGGAAAAAACTCGACGCAAGTGAAGAAAAGCCGCGTTCTGCGCAGGAACTCAGAGTTAAATCTACATTAGCCGCAAGGTTTTTTGGGCAAGTTGCAGGAGGCAAATCCAATGACTCTGAAAATAAGATTGTTTTTGCACCGGGAGATA
Source organism: uncultured Eubacteriales bacterium (assembly GCA_964370325.1). Lineage (GTDB taxonomy): Bacteria > Bacillota > Clostridia > Oscillospirales > Acutalibacteraceae > UMGS1491. The sequence continues at coordinate 4,734 of CAYJIV010000016.1, read as the reverse complement.
ATGTAAAGCACCCTGTTTTTGGGGAAGGAACAATACTTGCAACTCAAAAAATGGGGAATGATCATTTACTGGAAATCACATTTTCAGATCCCAAAATTGGGATTAAAAAATTAATGTCTAATTTTGCCAGACTTAAAAAAACAGAAGAAAATTAGAAAAATATTTGTTTAAATAGGGTTTTTTGGGCGCCATATTCAGCTATATTTTAGCAATAATTGACAAACACGGCCTAATGTGTAATTATTATATACGTAGATTACTCTGCAAAAATTTTAAAAGGACGTGGAAATATGAGCTTAAAAAATCTAACGGTTTTTTTTGAAAGATTAGAGAAAGATAAAAGCTTTAGAATTAAACTTATTGAAGAATCAGGTATAACGAGAAAAGTGTTACTTGATTCCTTTGAAAACCAAGAAAAATTTATAACAAAAAAAATAATTCATTTTGCGGAGAAAAGTGACATGAGCTTTACTTTTGAGGAACTTTTAGAAAAAATTTTCGAATCTGAAAAATTAAAAAAATTAGAAAATGATGAACTCGAGGATATTGCAGGTGGAATTTCATTTAAAAAATTTTCAAGTATTATGTTAGCAACCGGAATTCTTGCATTGACTCCAATAACAGTACTTGCTAATAGCGACATCACAACAACCAATTTAACCATAAATAATGTCAGCTCAAGCGTAAACATTGAAAATGAAAAAACTGTTGATTACAACACAATAGGAGAAATTATAAAAGCAAAGCCAGATTTAAACAAAATCGATGACACACATCCAATGAATGAAGTTGATAATATGATTTTTTCAACAATTTCATACCTGCCTATTTTAAGCGCTATTCCCAGATTTGCTGAATATAAAGAACACATAACCATAAAAGAATACGCAGAAAAAATAAATGAGGTTTTGGAAAGCAATGACGATGCTCTTCTAAAGAAATATCTTATTGCAGAAGATTATCATTCATGGGAAAACTACAATCAAAAACTTAATGACATTTTTGTTTCACGTCTTGAGTTTTTACAAGATTTGGCAAAATGCGACCGTTATAAAGATATAAAAATGGGTGACTATAAAGTAGAATACAGACCCGCTTCAAGTGTAGACGAATACAGCCAGTTTGCAGCAATCACTTTCACCATAGAAAATGGCGAAAAAGTTATAGTTTTTCGTGGCACTGATTATACACAATCGGGATGGAAAGAAAATCTCCGTACGCTTTGGAACAGAAAAGTTCCCGCGCAAAGAGATGCGGTAAATTATGTGACTGACATGATGAGACTTTATCCTAAATCTCAATTTACAATTTCAGGCCATTCAAAAGGCGGCGCATTGGCAGTTTATGCTTTTTTAAAAACCATTGCCGCACCAGGCCGTATATCTAGAATTAAAAAAGTTTACAGCTTTGATGGCCCTGGCATAAATGACGAAGTCATAAAAAAAGATAAAGAAAAAGATAAATATGAAAACATTTATAAAGAACTAGGCGACGAAATAAAAGAAAAAATAATGATTTTCATTCCGCAAACGTCATTTGTAGGCTCACTCATGAAAAACGATGAATATTTTAATTATTTTGTTGTAATGAGCGATACAGAAGGATTTTATCAACACAATCCAGCAACATGGAAAGTCAATCCTGATTTTATAAAACCAGACACTCTAAAATTTAAATTTTCAGAAAAAACTTTAGCTTCAATAGCTTATGAAGAGGCATGGGCTGAAATAGTAAAAAAACTAGATAAGGCCGAAGCAAAACGTGTAACAAAAATACTTTTTGATTTTTACAGCAAAAATGGCCTTAACGCTGATTTAGGTATTAAAAGTAACCTCAAAAAAATATTTTTTAATTATATAGAAGGCAAATCAACATTTGAACTTTTAAAGTTGATTTTTTCGCCCAGCAAAATTGTAACGCTTTCTGACAAAGAAAGTGAAGAATTTAAACATGTGGGTGAAATTGTAGTAAAAGAGCTGCTTACTTCTTATTGGAAACATCATGAAGAATTTAATAAAGATCTGCAACTTTCGGAAAAATCTTTGGTAACACTTAAACAATTAAAAGATTCTGGTTTTTCACAAAAACAAATAATGAGCACCATGTGGACGCTTACTAAAGAATATATAAAAAAAGTTGGAGTATTTAATTTTTTAAAAAATCTCTTTTAAACTTATATATATCTATTGTAATTAACTATTAATTTTAAAACTGTTTTGATAAAATTCAAAACAGTTTTTTTGAATTATACACAAATACAATTATTGGTACATACTCTAAATTTTGTTAGCGTAAATATTTGAAAACACACTAAAGTCTGTTTCAATCAATTTGTTGCTGCTTTGAGGAGAGTAAACAAATTTATCCATGTGCGACTTGTCATAAAAATATTTGATTTCAGGCGCAGTTTTTAAACTTTCAAATACATCAATTATCACAAGTTTCACTTTCATTTTATCAGGTACAATATTTTTTATGTAAACACTCGCCTGATTTCCTTCAAAAATGTTATCTCTAGGTTCCGCAAGACCTGCCAAATTAGGCGTAAGCTCAACAAAAACACCATAATCTTCAATTGAGCGTATAATTCCACCAACAGTCTCCCCAATTGAGAACATCTGTGCCGTTCTCCGCCCAAGTACCTAAAAGTTCCTTGTGTGTAAGATTAACTCTTGTGCCATCCAGAAATTTAATTATAACTTTTATATCCATGCCAACTGAAAAACGCTCCCTCGGATGTGCAATTCTTGACACTGATATAGCATCAATAGGTAAAAATGAAATAATTCCACAACCAATATCTGCAAAAACTCCAAAAGGCTCCATATGCGTAACTTTCGCAGAAATTATGTCACCGGGAATTAACTCCAAAATGTAATTCTCCATGCAAATTTCTTGCGCAATTCTTCTGGACAAAATCGCAACACTTTCACCAAATTCATTCTTTTTAAAGTCTGTAATCACAAAACAAACAGGACGATTCACCTTGGAAATAATAGCGATATCGCGTACCGTCCCTTCTTTAATCCCAATCGCACCTTCTTCGCGTGGAATAATACCTTTCATGCAGCCCATATCAACTACCAGGTTGTGCTCACTATCACAAATAATCGCACGCGCTTCCAGTATTTTTTTATTATTATATGCCTCTAAAAGACTAGAAAAAGACAGCAAATGATTTCTATTTTCAAAGCTATCCATTAACCATCCTTCAGGATGAAACTCTATCATTTTATACCCTCCACTCATTTGCCTACAAGTAAACTATATGCTTAAAGTGATAGATATTATGCTAGACCTTGTTTGAAAAAATTTGATAAAAACAAATAAAGCTTTGTTTGAAAAAACAAAGCTCAAAATCTATAAATCAATTATGTAATATCTGAACCGATTTTAATTTAATCAGACTATTTTAGCCATATCTCCTTTGCCAACTTTCACTATTTCCACAGGAAT
>CAYJIV010000016.1:0-1268 GCA_964370325.1 uncultured Eubacteriales bacterium | reverse complement strand
CATGCTCAGTTGTGTGTGAACACTCTCGCATTCCTTAAGATCTTTTGCAGCTTTCACCGCGTTATTTGTGAGTTCCGTCAATTGGACCTGACCCATCACGAAAAATGATGCAGCCCCCGCCAACAAAATGGTAGACACAAACATACTAAACAATGCCATTTTTTTAATTCTTAGCTTTTCTTTGAGCCTTGCTTTTGGCCCCGGAAGTTTAACAACATTTTTTTTGGCTCGTTTTCTGCGTTTTTCTTCAATTACTTGAAAATCATAGGCAGCGTTTCTATTATACATGGCTCTTAAACAACTCCAAAATCAATTTCCTGAAAATTTTAGTGAAATGCTATTCAATTCAACTTTTCGCAAACTCTGAGTTTTGCACTGCGACTCCTGGGATTCTCTTTCAACTCCAACGATGTAGGCTCAATGGCATTCTTGTAAACCATCTTGGCACGCGAAGTTTTCTTACATATGCAAACCGGAAAATCCGACGGGCAAACACACCCTTGAAGCCACTTCGCCATTTTATGTTTAACAATCTTGTCTTCTAATGAATGAAAGGTAATCACAGCTAATCTACCATTTTTGCTCAATAATTCAAATGCATTTTCAAGTCCTATCGATAGATTATCTAACTCGTTATTAACGTAAATTCTCAACGCTTGAAACGTCTTCCTCGCCGGATGCTTGTCCCGCTTCGCCGCAAATGGAACAACGTCACTTATTATCTTCGCAAGCTCCAAAGTGGTATTAATCAATACCTTTTCACGCTCTCTGACTATTGCACCGGCTATCTTTGAAGCAAATTTTTCTTCGCCGTAATAGCTTATTATCTTTTTGAGTGTAACATAATCCAAAAAATTTACCGCGTCATATGCGCTTTTACCGGATTTACTCATTCTCATGTCTAATGGGGCATCCTGTTTGTAAGAAAAACCGCGCTCCGGAGCATCCAATTGATACGAAGATACTCCTAAATCCAAAACCACACCATCCACGTTTTGAAATCCCAAATCATGTACAATATCTATAATATTAATAAAATTATTTTCTATAATATTTACATTTGAGAATTTTTCTAGTCTGTTTATGCACTCTTTGATAGCATCAGGATCTTGGTCTATGCAAATAAGTCGACCATTTTTTGAAAGCTGAGACGCTATCTCAACAGATAATCCTCCACCCCCTGCGGTACCGTCAACATAAACGCCTTCCGGCATTACACAAAGCGACTCTAAAGTCTCTTTTAATAGTACGGTTTTATGAATAAATTT
>CAYJIV010000015.1:2236-12794 GCA_964370325.1 uncultured Eubacteriales bacterium | reverse complement strand
TTCCCTCCGCCAGTATATCTCAAATAAGATTTATGTTATTAGTTTTATCCTGAGGAATAGAAGTTAAAAAATTTGGCATTGTTCCTTTTTTTAAAAATTTGTTTTACAGAGGATTTTTGAGGTTTATTAAAAAATTAAATATTTAATGTGGAGAAGTACTCAAGTGGCTGAAGAGGCGCCCCTGCTAAGGGTGTAGGTCGGTAACACCGGCGCGAGGGTTCAAATCCCTCCTTCTCCGCCAATAAAATTTTGTTAAGGAAACTGATGCCGATGGCTGAAACATTTTGAAAGCAAATTTTGAAATGTTTTTATTTATTCGAGGTATATATAATCATCATATTTTTTTATTTTGCGGGAGCAATATTGAAATGTTTTCCTCTAAAAAACTGAACTATTTCACTGCCTTGAATAATGGACTGGTGTTTTTGATAAAATATTTGTATTAACCAGCAGGAGGAGCAAAAATTGGCAAAATCAAGGCAAATATGTGAATATGATGCACTGCAAGAAAAGTATTGTAAAAAAATTATAGAGATATATATAAAATTAAATTTAAATAGGTGTCCGCGTGCGTTTGTTAGAACGTATGGCTGTCAGCAAAACGTTTCGGACAGCGAAAAATACAGTGGTATGCTTTTAAGTATGGGATTTGAATTAACAGATATTCAAAACGAAGCGGATGTTATTCTTTTTAACACTTGCGCTATTCGCGAAAATGCTGAAAATAAAGTGTTGGGTCATCTTGGCAGGCTCAAAAATTTAAAAAAAGAGAATCCAAATCTTTTTGTTGTTCTTTGTGGCTGCATGATGGAACAAAAAGAAATTGTAGAGAAAATTAAAAAAGTTTATCCATTTGTGGATTTGATTTTCGGAACGAACGAAATTTATCGTTTCCCTGAGATTTTCTATAATGCACTTATGAAAAATAAAACTACTGTTTCAGAAAAAAATGAGGTTATATGTGAGAATATCCCAATAAAACGGGATAATAATCTCAAGGCTTTCGTTCCGATAATTCAAGGCTGTAATAATTATTGTTCCTATTGTATTGTGCCTTACGTCAGAGGAAACGAGCGCAGCCGTGATCCGGGAAAAATTGCGGAGGAATTTAAAAATTTAATTGATGCAGGGTATAAAGATATTACTTTGCTTGGCCAAAATGTTAATTCATACGGAAAAAATTTGAGCAAAAATATTGATTTCCCGGATTTGTTAAAAAATTTGGATAGCCTTGATGGAGAATATAGAATTCGATTTATGACTTCCCATCCAAAAGATGCCAGCCACAAGCTAATTGACATCATCTCCAAAAATCAGCATATTTCAAAACACTTGCATTTACCAGTTCAAAGTGGAAGTAACAAGATTTTGAAATTCATGAACAGAAAGTACACAAGAGAGTCTTATTTAGAAATAATAAATTATGCCAAAGAAAAAATGCCGGGTCTGATGTTTACCAGTGATATTATAGTTGGGTTTCCGGGCGAAACGTATGAAGATTTTAAGGAAACACTTTCTTTAATCAAAGAAGTAAAATTTACTTCTCTTTTCACTTTTATTTATTCCTCAAGACCAGGGACTCCTGCAGCAAATTTGCCGGACCCCATACCACATGAAGAAAAAATGAAATGGTTTACAGAGCTTTTAGAAATTCAAGAAGACGTATCCTTAAATTTGAGAAAAAATATGATTGGCAGCGAACTTGAAATTTTGGTTGAATCCAAAGGTTCCAATGACGTTCTTCTCGGCAGAACAGACGGGAATTTGATGGTTGAAATCAATGATACAGATGCAAATATTCTGGGTACATTCCAAAAAATCAAAATAACTGGCGTGAAAAGAGAATCTTTAAAAGGTTAATTTATAAATTAAACGGAGGAAAACGAAATGGATCTTATAAACCTGGCGAAAGAATTGGGGCAGGCTTTGCAAAATGATGAAATTTACATTAAATTTAAAATCAGCGAGCAAAATGTTATGTGTGACGAAGCGCTCCAAAAAATAATCAGTGAGTTTAATTCAAAAAAAACTGAAATTAACGAAGAACTTTCCAAAGAAAATGTGAGCCAAGAAAAAATTGATGAGTTAAATACCGTAATCAGTGAGCTGTATACTCAAATGATGCAGAATGAAACAATGATTGTTCACAATTCGGCCAAATCTGAATTTGAAAATATTTTGAGGCAAGTCAACACGATTATTATGAAATCCTCTCAGGGAGAAGATCCTTTCACTGCAGATTTTGATGAATTTTCCTGTGGCGGAGGATGCGGTTCATGCGGAGGCTGCCATTAATTGAGGCATGAAAAAAGCAGTTAAAATACCGGAATTATACATTTTTATAATGATTAAAAAAATAAATAAAATTGCTTTAAGTGAATTTGATGGTATTTATTGCATCAGAACCTGCAAAAAGGTGAGTTTGGCATATGAGCGTCATTTCTTGTTCGAAGGGATTGGAAATTTAGGATGGGTTTTTCTCAGTAGCATCAGTTGCATTGGGTATCCTATGAAAGAGATAGAGTATAGACAAAAATTTATTAAAAGAATTAAAATTAACAGAATTTCAAAAGTTAGGAAGTAACCAAAATGGCAGAAATCTCACCAATGATGCAGCAATATTTGGATATCAAAGCTAGACATAAAGATACCATTTTATTTTTCAGACTCGGTGATTTTTATGAAATGTTCTTTGATGATGCAAAACTTGTTTCCGAAGAGCTGGATTTAACTTTAACCGGAAAAGATTACGGTAAAGGCGAGCGCGCTCCAATGTGTGGTGTGCCATACCACAGCTGTGAGGCTTATATTGCGCGTTTGGTTGCAAAGGGCTATAAAGTTGCAATGTGTGATCAAGTTGAAAGTGCGGCTGAAGCAAAGGGGCTGGTCAAGCGCGAAGTTGTGCGTGTTATCACACCTGGTACTGTTATGGAAGAGAGTATGCTCGATGAATCGAAAAATAATTATATATGCTCACTGTATTTATCTGAAGCCACTGCTGGTGTGAGTTTTTGTGACATTTCAACCGGGCAGATTAAATTGACTGAATTAGTATCAAAAAGTGAAAGCATTCAGAAGCAACTCAAAAATGAACTTGGTAAATTTGCTCCAAGAGAGGTTTTAATTTCAGGTAAAATCGAAATGCTGGAGTCACTTAAAAATTTTATCAAAGAAAAACTGAGTTGTAGTATTGAGTTAATTGACGAAAAAAATGCGGAATTTGAATTTGCAAAAAATGTTGTTCTTGACCACTTTAAAAAAGACAATTTAAACAACTTGAATTTAGAAGATAAGCTATTTGCGGTGAAAAGTCTTGGTGTGCTTTTTGCATACCTTAAAGAAACGCAGAAAAACGGACTTGAACGCATAAATTCAGTGGATGTTTACAGTGAAACTGAGTATATAGGTCTTGATTTGAATACAATCCGGAATTTAGAACTCATTGAAACTATGCGCAGCAAAAACAAAAGAGGCTCACTTTTGTGGGTGCTTGATAAAACAAAAACAGCAATGGGTAAGCGTTTGCTCCGCTCCTGGGTTGAGCGCCCGCTTATGGATATTAACGAAATTAAGCTTCGGCAGGATGCAGTCGGTGAATTAGTGAAAAACATTATGCTCCGTGATGATTTAACAAGCAATCTTTCCGGAGTGCATGACATTGAGCGTTTAATGACGAAAATTACATATGGTTCTGCAAACGGGCGGGATTTAAAATCACTTTCAAGTACACTTTCGAAATTGCCGGAACTCAAATTTAATCTGCAAAAAGCGCAAGCTCCGATGCTCAAAGATATATGTGAAAATCTTGATTTATTAAAAGAGGTTTTCATGCTAATTGAAGATGCAATTGTTGATGAACCGCCGTTTACAGTTCGCGAAGGCGGTATAATCAAAAATGATTACAGCAGTGAAATTGATGAACTTCGCACGCACATGAACGGCGGTACCAGTGCTGTTGCTGAAATTGAGCAAAAAGAGCGGCAAAAGACCGGAATTTCAAAGTTGAAAATTGGGTACAATAGGATTTTTGGGTACTACATTGAAGTTACAAATTCATTTAAAAATATGGTGCCTGAAAATTATATTCGCAAGCAAACGCTTTCAAACTGCGAGAGGTACATAACTCAAGAACTCAAAGACTTAGAGTCTAAAATTTTATACGCTAAGGATAAAATTAGCGAAATTGAATATCAAATTTTCGAGCAAGTTCGTCTGAAAGTAGCAAACAGCTTAGTAAGAATTGCGAAAACTGCCAATACAATCGCGGTTTTAGATGTTATTCGTTCACTTGCGGAAGTTGCTTATAATCAAAGTTATACCAAGCCTGAAATTGACGATCAAAAAAGCATAATTATAAAAGAAGGCTGGCACCCGGTTGTTAAAGAATTGCTCAGCGGCGTACTGTTCGTGCCTAACAATGCACTGCTTGATAATGATTCCAATATGGTATCAATTATCACGGGGCCGAATATGTCCGGTAAATCGACCTACATGCGCCAAACTGCCTTGATAGTTTTACTTGCGCAAATAGGGAGTTTCGTTCCGGCAGCTAGTGCGAAAATCGGTATAGTAGATAGTATTTTTACTAGAATTGGTGCATCTGACGATCTAGCTGCAGGGCAGTCTACATTTATGGTTGAAATGACGGAAGTCGCGGAGATAGTTAAAAATGCGACTTCGAATAGTCTTTTAATTTTAGATGAAATTGGACGCGGAACGTCTACTTTTGACGGCATGAGTATTGCCAGAGCAATTTTGGAATACGTTTCGGATACAAAGAAACTTGGGGCAAAAACCTTGTTTGCGACGCACTACCATGAGTTAACATCCATGGTTGATGAATATCCTAATATTAAAAATTATAACATTGCGGTTAAAAAAAACGGCGAGGATATCGTGTTTTTAAGGCGAATTGTTCCCGGTGCGGCGGATGACAGTTATGGTATTGAAGTCGCGAAGCTTGCGGGTGTGCCAAAAACTATAACTCAGCGAGCGAAAGAGGTTTTAAAGCAAATTGAGAGCGAGAAAAACGCGGGGACAAATTTGCAGCCTGTGGATACATGTGTCCAACTGATGGTAAAGAAAGAAAATACAGCATCAATCAAAATTTTAAATAGACTGAAACGTCTTGATGTGAGTGTGCTGACACCGATTGAATCCATGAACACATTGTTTGAGTTGATAAACTTGGCAAATGCGGAGGCGAACAATGAAGAGGATTAACGTTTTAGACAAGCAAATTTCACAGCTAATCGCCGCTGGAGAGGTCGTTGAGCGTCCAGCTTCGGTTGTTAAAGAGTTGCTTGAAAATTCGATTGATGCAGGCGCCGGCGCAATTTCAGTTGAGATTAAGCACGGTGGGATTAAGCTGATTAAAATTACGGACAATGGCAGCGGAATTTACCGTGAGGACGTCAAAAATGCATTTTTGCGGCATGCAACGAGCAAAATTAAATCTGCAAATGACTTGGAGTCAATTGGTTCATTGGGATTTCGCGGTGAAGCTTTGGCCTCAATTTGCGCAGTTTCTAAGGTGGAGCTTATCACAAAATGCGAGGACGAAAATATCGGTACGCATTTTAAAATCCATGGGGGAGATCCCGAAAATATTAGTGATACTGGTTGCGCAAGTGGTACAACTCTGATGATCAGGGATTTGTTTTTTAATACCCCTGCGCGTATGAAATTTTTAAAAAAAGACGTTGATGAAGCCAATGCTATTGCCGGAGTAATGGATAAACTTGCACTTTCACACCCTGAAATTTCTTTTAAGTTTATCCGTGAAGGCAAGGAAGTTTTGCACACGCCTGGGGATGGCAAAATTGCGTCTGCTATATACTCCGTTTACGGCAAGGAATTTTTTAGCGGTATGATTCCGCTGGAGTATGAAATGGGCGGTATTAAAGCAACAGGGTTTATAAGCAAGCCTGAAGCTTCAAAGGCCAGCAGGAGTATGCAAAATTTTTTCATAAATGGGAGATATGTTGTTGTTAAAACTGCAAGTTATGCGCTTGAAGAGGCATTTAAAAATTCGGTTATGGTTGGGAAGCACCCGTACTGTGTGATTTACATAACTGCGCCGTTTGGCGCACTGGATGTAAACGTGCATCCAGCAAAAACCGAGGTTAAATTTGCAAATGAAAAAACTATTTTTGACGTGATTTATTATGGTGTGAAGTCTGCTTTGATGCAAAACAACAATATGAATTGTCCGTTAAGTATATACACTTCACCCGATAAAAATTTAAATAGAATAACAGCAAGTGATGTTGGTTCAAGTGCAATTTTTACTAAGGAACAAAATTTATCTGCAAAAGAGATACCAGTTGCTCCAAAACAGCTTGATTTCACCAATTTAGTTGCAAATGCATTTAAAAATGAAATCAAAAAAGAATACCGCAAACCGCAAGATTATTTTATGCCAAAACCGAAATTTGAAGTTGAGAATGTTACTGAAAAAATAACTAAAATCGAATCTACTCAAGAAGAGGCAATCGAAGAAACAGCTAGCTTTTTAAAAGAAAGCAGATCCAATTTTGTAAATGTTATTGGAGAAGTATTTGATTGCTACATTATACTTCAAAGCGAAAAAGACAATCTTATTTTTATTGATAAACATGCGGCGCATGAGCGTTTGATTTATGAAAAGCTCAAAGAAAATGAAAGTAAAAATGAATCCCAGCTTTTGCTGGAGCCAATTATTGTTAACCTTGAAAAGAATGAATACACGGCTATTATTGAAAATCTGGAATTGCTCCTCAAAGCAGGATATTCTATTGATGATTTTGGCCAAGGGTCAATTATTTTGAGGAGTATACCTGTTTATGCTGATTTGAGTGAGACCTCCAATTCGATTATTGAAATTGCGAATTATATTTTGAATAATAATAAAAACATTGACACCGCCCGATTAGATTGGATTTACCATAATATTTCGTGTAGAGCGGCGATTAAAGCTGGAAAAGGCAGCTCGCATGGTGAGATTGTAAATCTGGTTAAAAAGCTTTCTGAAAATCCGGATGTTGCGCAGTGCCCCCACGGCAGGCCAATTTATGTGAATATACCTAAAAGGTATATTGAAAAACAGTTTGGGAGGGTATAATCGTATGAAAATACCCGTTATATCTGTTGTGGGGCCGACTGCCACGGGGAAAACGGACCTTGGAATTGAATTGGCTTTAAAATTTGGTGGGGAAATTATTTCTGCGGATTCGATGCAGATTTACAAAGAGTTTAATATTTTATCCGCAAAGGCAAGCCCTGATCAACTTAAAGCTGTACCGCATCATTTTATTGATTATATCTCTATTGTTGAAAATTTTAGTGTGGCTAATTATGTTAAAGTTGCACATGGGTACATAAAGGATATAAATTTTCGCGAAAAAATCCCCACAGTAGTCGGTGGAACGGGCTTTTATATAGACTCACTTTTGAAAAATATAAAATTTGAAAAACGTAACGAATTGGATAATCCTGAAATAAAAAAGTTCTTAGAAAGTGACAATCAAAAATTGTTTGAACACCTTAAAAAAATCGACCCTAAAAGTGCCGAAAAACTGCATTTTAATGATAATAAGCGACTCAAACGCGCTATTGAGTTTTTTTATACATCGGGGTATCCTATATCCGAGCAAGTTGAAAATTCTAAAAAAATCGAATCTAATTATAAAATTTGTAAAATCGGGCTTAATTTCAGAAACAGAAAAGTTTTATATAAGGAAATTAACAGCAGAGTTGATAAACTGCTTGAAAATGGCTTGTTGGAAGAGGTTTCGAGAGTTTCAAAAATGAGTTTGAGCAAAACTGCTCAGGGCGCAATTGGATATAAAGAAATTTTAGAGTATATTCAAGGGAGATGTGACCTAAAAACTGCAGTAGAATCGTTGAAGCAGGCAACGAGAAGATACGCCAAGCGGCAAATTACATGGTTTAAAAGAGATGAAGAGATAAATTGGATTTACATAGATGAACATAATAATTTTGGTGAGGTTATTGCGTTGGCCAAAGATTATGTAGAGAAGTTTGAAATTAAAGGGGAGCAGCATTGAAAAAGCGAAAGTTTAAAAAAATTATAATATTTTCAATAGTTGCGTGCACAATTGTTTTTGGATTGTGCAGACTGGTTTTACACAGCTATTTTTCTTTACAGACCGAAGTTGTTCAAACGGGAATGCTTGAGGACACAATTGAAACCGAAGGCTGGGCAGTACGAGATGAGGTTGTTGTTTATAGCGAAAACAAAGATGCGCTGAAGTATTTGGTTAACGACGCGGACAAAGTTGCCAAAGAAGGAATAATTGCTCAGGCGTATAAATCTGCTGAAGATGCTAAATTAAGCTGCCGGATTGATGAACTTGATAAAGAAATTAAGATGCTGGAAAAATTAAGCGATGTTAAATTTAATTCCACTAAAGGATTTAGTTCTGTAAATTCACAAATAAATGGAAAAATTCGCGAAATAACGATGGATTTAAATGCCGGAAATCGCATTGGTGCGGAAGAGAAGAAACAAAAAATTTTATATATGTTAAACGAACGCCAAATAATGCTTGGGAAAGATGTTAATCTTGAAAGTAGAATTCAAAAATTAAAAGATGAAAAAGATAAGCTTGGCAATTCGGGTTTGGAGCGCTTGTATAGCGTTACTGCGCCGGAAACTGGTAATTTTATAAATTATGTTGACGGTTACGAAAGTACACTTGACTATAAAGATCTTTTAAAAATGGATGTTAATAAAATTGACTTGGAAAATTTGCAAAAATCCAGTTTGATGGGTAATGAAATTGGAAAAATCGTTCATGATAACACATGGTACATTGTTTGTGTTTTGAATGAACAGGATGCAAAACGTATAAGTAAAGAGCAAAATTTTAATATACAATTTGCAGTAATTGACTCTTCGCAGGAAGTTTCATGTAGGGTTGAAGCTTTAACTATGCGGGATAATCAAATTGAGTATGTGGCCATATTTTCTTGTGATAATATTAATCAGAATCTGGCAAGAATCAGAAAAACCAGTTTTAAGATAAAAATATGTGTGCATACTGGGTTGAAAATTAACAAAAACGCTATGCATCAAAAAGAATTTTTCGGTGATTTAGTTAACGATGTTTCAACCGGAGTATATATTAAATTTGGGAATTACCTGGTATTTAAAAAGATAGCTCCCGTTTTTTCTGACAATTCAAATGTGATCTGTAGTTTTGATGAGAGGCAAGAGAACGACAAAGATTATCTTCAGCCAGGAGATATAGCAGTGATACATGGTGTAAATTTGTATGATGGAAAACGAGTGGTTTAAGGCATATTCCATAAATTAAAACAAAAAGTTTGTGTATTTCGGGAATGTTGTTGTCGACTTTTTTGAAATTTTGTATTAATTTAACATAAATTTTTAGTAAATTAATTAAATTTACTATTGACATATCTTAACATATTTTGGATAATGGAGATGTGGTTATGCAAGAAAGCTAGAATACTATACGAAAACCCGATGTAACTTATTGGATTTAAGTGTTTTTTACAAATGGGGAGGGAAATTAAAAATGTCAGGATTAGTTCAAAAATTCAAAGAAATGTGGGCTCCGGCTGAAGACTACTATGATGATGAATATGATGAGCAAGGTGAGGAAATTTCTATGGACGATGGAGGCATGCGTTCAAGGAGGAAAAGCGTGGCTTCGTCCAGTAATAGAGTAGTCAGCATACACGCGACCGCCAAGCTGAAAGTAGTGCTCTCCAAGCCAGAATGTTTTGGAGAAGATATTAAAAATGTTGCAGATGAGCTTTTAAAGATGCATACAATAGTTTTAAACTTAGAAGGTGTAAACAAAACTGAAACCAGGCGCATAATTGATTTTTTAAGTGGTGTGGCTTATGCCAACGGTGGGAAAATCAAAAAGGTTGCCACGGAGACCTTTGTTGCTACGCCATGTAACGTTGATCTTGAAGGTGACGATGTTTTGGGTGAACTTGAAAACAGAGGCGTTTATTTCTAAGTACATATCTTAAATATAATATAGGGTAGTGTGGGCCAAGAGGGGTTAGTTAAACATTAACTTACCTTTTGGTTTGTTACCCTTTTAAAAGTTAAAGCAAAATTTTTTGACAACTGAAGCTTACCGTTTTTTAGTTGAATAAATAGTATTTTTATGGTATTGTTTTGTGCAGAGAGGTGAAGTGTTGTGTTAAGTGTTGATGACATTAAAAATGCTAGGTTTAGAAGAGCTAATTTTGGAGGTTATAAACCCGAAGATGTTGATATGTTTTTGGACGACCTACAAATTTCCTTTGAAGCTGTGATTGCAGAAGAAGAAAAATTGATGATAACAGTTAAAAAATTAAACGAGAAGCTTGATAAGTTTCACGAAGAATCGAATTCCATAAAAAATGTTATTTTAAATGCTCAAAAAATATCCGAAGAAACTCTTAGTAATACACAAATCAAAGCAAACGACATGATTAAAGAGGCGGCCGAAAAGTCTGAAAGAGCTCTTGATGATGCGAAAGTTAAAACAAATGATATAATTAGGGACGCTAATACAAGGTCTGAGAGTAT